>DATNBQ010000512.1:0-11763 GCA_035571955.1 Urbifossiella sp.
CGATGTCCTCTTCCGGCTCCGGCCAGTGCATCTGGTACAAGTCGATGACATCGACCTTGAGGCGGCGCAGGCTGTCCTCGCATTCCTTGCGAATGCTGCCGGCCTTGATGCGTTTGCCGATCTGGCGGTTCTCGTCCCAGACGCGGCCGCACTTGGTAAACACGTAGGGCCGCGGCGAAACGCCATCGAGCGCCTTCGCCACCACTTCCTCGGAATGCCCGAGGCCGTACACCGCCGCGGTATCGATCCAATTGATGCCGAGAGACACCGCCTCGCGAATGGTGGCGATGCTCTGGGCGTCGTCCTGGCTGCCCCAGCCGAACGCCCAGCCGCCGCCGCCGATGGCCCAGGCGCCGAAGCCGATGGGCGTGATGTTCAGGTCCGAGTTGCCGAGCCGCCGCGTCTGCATGGGAGCCTATCCTCGCTAAGTGCCGGGATCACTTCAAATCGATGTCGAGGGTGCCGGCTGCATCGGCGCCGGATTGGTAGGTCAGGCCCGAGGTGTCGGTGGTCGTGAACTTGGCCGGCACGTCGCCCGGCTTGTCGCTGCTGACGGCGACGGCGTACTTGGCGGCCGGCAACTCTTTCACCGAATAGCTGCCATTCTTGACCGGCGCGCTCACTACCTTCGGCGACTTCTTATCCAGCGAAACGAACGTGACGGTTCCGGCTTCCAGTGCCTTCCCCTTCACACTCACCTTGCCGCTCACGCCAATGGCCTTAGCCGTCGCCTTGGGTTTCGGTTCAGAGGTCTTGGGTTTCGGCTTCGGTTCCACTTTCGACTTGGGAGTCGCTTCCTTGCCCTTCGCGCCGGCGGGCTTCAGTTCCGCCCGAACCTTCTCGATCGTTTCGTGAAGCAGGAACGCCCGCTGCCCGGCGATCGGTTCCAGGGCCGCCTTCTTCAGGCCGTCGGCGATGATCTTCTGCACGTCCGGCCGGTTGCCGAGAAGCGGCTTGACTGCCAACAGCGCGCCTTCATACAGACGGTAAGCTCCGGAATGGTCGCCGAACTTGTTGTAAAGCTCGGCGCCGCGATCGTGCACCTCGCGCAAGGAATCCGAAATGGACTGGTTGAGCGAGGCATCGGGCTTGGGGTCGGCGGCGAAGGCCGCGCTGCCGGCGAACATGAGGAGAGCAGCCGAGATGCGAATCATGGAAGGCCTCCGCGGGGAGTGAATCTTGAGAGCATCTTATGGCAGAACGCGGAATGCGGAACTCGGAATTCGGAACGGAAACCGAGGGCAAAGTGCGGTTGATTCTAGGGTTCCGCGATCCGCGTTCCGCGTTCCACCTTGGAAGTCGGGGTTGCGTGCGGTCCGGCGTTGCGATTAGCATAACCGGCCCCTCGAACTGGAACCCGCACGGAAGCGGACCGTGGCCGACAAATTGACGCAACAAATCGTGGATGCTTTGGGCAAGGCGGCGGCCGAACCGTCCGGTTTGCCGCTCTTCGCATCGCGCGCGGAGCCGGGTCTGTTCGCCGCTGCGGCCAAGGCAGCGGCTCAGAAGTGCCTCGCCGACCGGCTGCTTCACGTCGCTCGCAGCGAGACCAAAGGAAAGTCAACTCGCGAACTGTATGCGCCGACCGATGCCGGGTGGGAGTTCCTGCTGGCGGCGGTGAATCCGAAGCAGGTGCTCGAGGATTTCGTCCGTGTGCTGGAAAGTCGCCAGGGAGAAGTGGGCGAGTTATTGGCGACTGCCCGGCAAATGGCCGAAAGCCTGCAAGGGCTCAAGGACGCCGTGGCGCGCGTGCTGCCGCAAGTGAGCGTCAATCGGATCGCGGCGCTCTCCAATGGCGCCGACTGTCTCGAAACCTTCGATGTGAGTTCCTCTCCCTCGCGGCAAAACGGAACAACTGTTCTTCTCGACACACTTCCCGCGGTGGATTTGGGGCAGCGCGTTCTCGCGCGGCTCCGCACATGGACGGAGAGCGCCAACGCCGGCGAGGACTGCCCGCTGCCGGAATTGTTCCGCGGCCTGGCCGATGCCTCACTCGGTGAATTCCACGATTGCCTGCGGAAGCTGCACGCCCAGGGCGCCATCTACTTGCACCCGTGGACCGGCCCGCTCTACGAATTGCCCGACCCCGCCTGTGCCCTGCTGGTCGGGCACGGCGTCGCCTATTACGCCAGCGTTCGTTGATTAGCCGCGACCCAACGGGGAGCGCGATCCGATTACACGGAGGTTCCGAATGCTCACCTTGACCGACCGCCCCATGACCGATCTCGGCCGCGACATTCTCCAACGCGCCGGCAACCCCTTCCGCAATTACTTCGCCCGCAATCCGGACGACGAAGTCTGCGCTCGCTACCACGTCCCCGAACTGTTCGCCCCCGAACGCGACCTGCTCCACGCCATCATCGACCTGTACCGCTACGATCCGAACACGCATTCGGAAGTGGTGCCGGTGCTCGGCAACAAGGGGGCCGGCAAAACGCACTTGCTGCATTCCATCAAGCACGGCGCCGGCGGCCAGTGGCAGCTCCTCGTCACGCCCGGCGTCTATCAAAAAGACTCCGACTTCCTCGAATACCTGCTCTTTCAGATCATCGATACGCTGCTCGGCGGCGGCAAGCAGAAGGGCATTCGCCCGCTCGAATACCTCGGGGAACAACTGGTGCGGCGGCAACTCGGCGTCGCCCTCCGCGATCTTTCGCCTGAAGAAAAAGCGAATCTCTTCCCACCGGCGGGGTTGAGCCGCTTCGGCCGCGTCTTCGGCTTCGGCGGCGTGCAGGCCCAGGAACGCGCCGAGCGGCTCGCCGAGAACCTGTCGGGCTATTCCAACTTCGCGCGGACGCCGGCGCCTCTCTTGCAAGCGCTCGCGGAAGCGGGACTCACCCCGCAGAAGGCCTTCGAACTGGTCTGCAACCACGCGGCCCGCAGCGAATCGCACAACACCGCCGGCCTCATGCGCCGCCACATCTTCAACGGCTTCGCCCGCGCCGCTCTACTGAAGGACGAATCCGAACTCGCCAATTTTCTCACCTTCGGCTTCGCCGAACTCGAGTTCCATGTCCGCCCGACGCGGCAAGACCTGGTGCTCGCCCTGTTCAAGGTGCTCGCCGACATCTTCCGCGGCTTGAAGACGCCGATCGTCGTCGCCTTCGATCAGTTGGAAGACCTGCTGCTCGCGCGGCGAGCGGACGACGCCCATAAAACGGCCGAGGCGTTCTTCGCCGGCATCGTCCAGGTGATGCATCAGATCGAGGGGCTGCTCTTCCTGATCTTCGCCGAACGTGGCCTGTGGAACCGCTTCGTGCCGTCGCTGGATGGCTACATCCAGGACCGCTTGAACAACCCGGTGCACGTTCCCAAGCACGGCACGGTCAAGACGCTGCGGCTGGAAGCGCCGTCGCCGAGCCTGGTTCGCCGGGTCGTCGAGGCCCGGTTGCGGCCCTGCCTCGAGGAACTTCCCGAAGGGGAAACCGATTCGGACATCGCGCCGTTCGTGGACGAGCAAGTGACGAGAATCGCGGGAACCGAGCCGACGCTTCGCGACATGCTGCAACAGTTCCGGCACCTCTTCGATCACGTGATTTACGGGCCGGAGGACGGTCAGGTTGAAGTGCAAAACCGCATTGCCGCGGAGATGGTTGATGCAGGTCGGGGTGTGCCCGACGATGAGCCGCAGCCCGAGGTACAGAACCGCATCGCCGAGGAACAGGAGGAGATCACGTTCAAGTCGGTGGAAATCGTAGAACTCGGTGAGCCGGGAGCGTCAGCGACTGGAGTTCTGGCGCCATTCGACGCGCCGCCCGAACCGGCCATGCCCGTCATTCCCCGACCATCGGCGCTTTCCCACGAATCGCTCGTCGAACTGTGGCAGCAAGAACAACGAACGGCTCGGCGGAAACTGGAACCGGAAGGGGCGCTCACTGGAGCGACCCGCGAACTGCAAGCCGGTCTAGGGGCGTTCCTGGCCGCTTGCCTCGAACACGGCGTCAAGGTCGGCCCGTGGCGATTGCAGCACGTCGTTGCCGAGTGGAATTACGGCGAACATCCGACCTATGGGGCCGTCACTATCGCCCACTGGGCCTGCAAGGATGCCCAACCGTGGAAGGTCGGCATCGGTCTCTTCTTGGCTCGCGGCGCCGGCAAACCCAAGGACCTCGAAATCAAGCTCGCCGTCATGGATACGCAACCGACGATGGTCGATCACTTGATCCTGCTTCGCCCCGAAGACGACCTCGTGATGAGCGGCAAGAGCAAGTCGATGCTGCAGGAAGCCGAACGGCAAGGGAAGCACGCCCGCCTCGAGCCGATTGCGCTGGATGGCTTCGCGCAGTTGTACAGCTTCCCGCGCTGGCTGGCGGCGGTGCGCGAGTCGTTGCCGGAGGGAAGCCCGTTGCCGAACCTGGCCGACGCGATCCAGGATCAGTGCGAGAAACTGCTTGAACAAGTCTGCATGCCGGTGCAGGGATAATGCGATCTGGTGGCACAGGCATTCTTGCCGGCAAGAATGCCTGTGCCACCAAATCAGCGCTACGCGGGTTTCTGCCAGACGCTGAGGACCGTCGGTTGGCCGAGCAGGCGGACGCGCAGTTGCCGCGTTGGAATCCATCGGTACGGCCGCAACACGCCGGTTAGCAATTCCTCTTCCATCACCAAAAGCACGGCCCGACCGCCGGGTTTCAGCACCCGGTTCCATTCGAATGCAGCCGCCTCGTAGAGCGATTCCAGTTCCGCTGGAGAAGAGAGCTGTTTGCCGAACGGCGGGTTCGAGATAATCCGATCGACGGAAGCAGTCGCCAGGGGCAGGTCCGCCGCGTCCCAGCGGGCCAGGTGGATCGGACCGATCTTCTGCAGGTTTTGCGAAGCGACGAACATGGCATTCGGGTCGAGGTCGCCGCCGAGAATCGTTACCGGATCGCCGCGGCGGCGGTGAGCAATCTCGCTTGCCTCGGCGAGGATCGTTCCCGCTCCGCACATCGGATCGACGACGGTCATGCCGGGCCCGATGCCGGCCAAGCGAACCATCGCCGCCGCCACCGTGGGCCGCAGCGATGCCGCGATGTGTTCGTGTTTATACGTTCGATGCCGCATGATGCGATCGGAAAGCCGGACTCCACAAACCGCCGTGCGGCCGTGGATCGTGAGCCAGATCTCGAGCCAGGCGTTCTCGTTGCTGAACTGCCATCCGCGGGGAATAACGCCTTCGAGGCCGGCAGTGAACGCCTCGCGGGCATCGGCCCGGCGATAGCCGTGCTCGCCCTGCATCTGGCAAATGACGTTAAACGTCGGCCGCCCCTTGGTCTTCGGCCGCAACGAATGATGCAGTTTGAAGAGCCGCGGCCAATCCGGTTGCTTCGCCGTCCACTTGCGAATCGAGTCGAGATCGCCGCCATCGAAGGCCAGGCTATCCGAGCCCCAGGCGAGGAGGAACACGTCCTCGGTTGTGCGGAGTTTGAGGAGATCGGGGGTGAGGGAATCGAGGCGGAAGGCGACGATGCCGCGCGAAGTCTTCTTGACGGCGCCGCCCAGGTCGCGGTTGATCTCGTCGGCCGCGACCGGTTCGAGGCCGCCGTGCACGATGGCATAGAGCGGCGGCAGCGGCTGGCTCTCGGAATCCGATCGGCGACGCCCCATGAATCTGTTGTATGGTTTCGCGAATCAGCGCCGTTCGTACATGTTGCCGGGAAGGCGGCGAATGAGCCGCTTCAATTCCATCTGGGTCAAGGTGCGCGAGAGATCGCTGACGGAAAGGCCGGATTCGCGGGCGAGTTCGTCCGCATGGCGGCGGCTGCCCAGCGCGTCCCAGATGCACTGCTGCACGGGTTCGAGGTTCTGGGGAACTGCTGGAGGCGGGGGCGGCGCGGGCGGTTCCGATGTCTCGAAAAGTGCCGGTTCCGTTCGCGGCCTGGCTTTCGCTCCGAACTCCGGCGCCGCGATCCCCTTCAAGTCGTCGAGCAGGTCGTCCGCGGAGCGGATGAGGCGGGCGCCGTTGCGAATCAGTTCCAGGCAGCCGGCACTGGCGGCACTGTCCGCGTTGCCGGGCACGGCGAAGACTTCGCGCCCTTGTTCCAGTGCGTGCCGCGCTGTGATTAACGCGCCGCTGCGGGCGTTCGCCTCCACCACGATCACGGCACGGGAGAGCCCGCTGATGATGCGGTTGCGGGCGGGGAACATGCCGGGCTGCGGGGCGACTGTCATCGGCGTTTCGGAAACGAGGACGCCGCGGCCGACAATCTCCTCCGCCAACTCGGCGTGCTCGGGTGGATAGATCTCCGCGAGCCCGCCAGCCAGGACGGCAATCGTGCGGCCGCCGGCGTCCAGGGCTGCCCGATGCGCCGCCCCGTCGATTCCCCGCGCGAGCCCAGACACCACTGTAAGCCCGGCCCGGACGATTCCCTTCGCTAGCTGCTCGGCCATTCGCTTGCCGTAAGCGGTGCAGCCGCGCGAACCGACGATGGCGATTGCGCCCAGGTCAGCATCGGTCCACCCGCCGCGAAAATAGAGTAAGGGCGGCGGATTCGCGACGCTGGCCAGCGGCGGCGGATAGCCGTCGAAGCCGAGCGGCACCGGCCGCACGCCGTGCTTCGCCAAGAGTTCCAGTTCGGGTTTCACGTCCACGGAGCGGAGAGCGGAAGCGAACGACTCGGCCAGTTTCTCGCCGATATGCGGGATGCCGCGCAGTTGGGAGGCGGTGGCCCGCCGCGCCGCGGAGCACGAACCGAACGCCGCGACTAGCGCCGCCGTCAACTTCGGACCAAGTCCGGGAATGAGCGCGAGCGCCAGGTGATCTTCAACGCTGTCGGGTACGTTGGGCATTGCATGGATCGTGGATTAGCCGCGAGGCGGAGTCCGCGGAGCTGAGCGCGTCGGGGCTAGAGTAGCGATTCGGCTTGCAACATGCCGACGGCGCTTTCCACGGCGCGAATCGTGTCGTCGATCACCGCGTCCGTATGTTCGCAACTGGTCATGCCGGCGAAGCCCCACAGATCGACGCCGTTGAGCAGCATTGACTGCCGCATGGCGTGAATCTGCCTGGCGTTCCTCGGGCCATCGAGTTTGTTGAGGTCGCCGTTATAGGGAATAAGGCCGTCGCGGTCGCCGGCATCGGCGGTGGGGCGCGGGCCGGTGTAGCCGGTGACGATCCGCATCATCGAGAAGTCGCCATAGGCCAGGAGCGGCCAGCCCCGGTCGGCAAAGAGTTTGTTCAGGCCGTTGCGAAGGCGGGCCGCAGCGGCGTTGGCCTTGCGCGATGGCTCGCCGGTGGCCACGCGCTTGAGCGCGGCAATGCCGGCCGCCGCCGACAGCGGGTTGGCGTTGTACGTGCCGGGATGCTTCATCTTCGGCTTGCCGGGGCGCGGTTCGAGATAGGCGAGTATATCGGCGCGGCCGCCGAGCGCCCCGCCCGGCAACCCGCCCGCCAGGATCTTCGCCATCGACGTGAGATCGGGGAGAATGCCATAGGCCTCCTGGGCACCGCCGGGGGCCACGCGGAACCCGGTAATCACTTCGTCGAAGATGAGCAGGCAATCGCGGCGGGTGCAAAGTTCGCGCAGGCCCTTGAGGAAGTCGCCGCGAATCGGCACGCCGCCCCAGTGGCCGCCGGTCGGTTCCAAAATCACCGAGCCGATTTGCGCGTCCTTTTTCAGCGCTTCTTCGACAGCGTTGAGATCGTTGGGCATCACGGCGACGCAATTGGCGGCCACCCCCTCGGGCACTCCCGGTACAGCCGTAACATCGTAAGGCGGATCGGAACCGATGGCGACGTAGTCGTGCCAACCGTGGAAGTGGCCGAGAAACTTGAGGAATTTGGGCCGGCCCGTGAAGAGCCGCGACAATCGCAAGGCCATCAACGTCGCTTCGGTGCCGCTGCCGGTGAACCGAATCCGTTCCACGGAAGGCACGAGTTTGCGCACCAGTTCGCCCCATTCGATTTCCAAATCGTGGCAGGCCCCGTAGTGCGTTCCTTTCGCCATTTGTTCCTGCACGGCCTCGACGATGTCGTCCGGCGAGTGGCCGAGCAAGAGGGCGCCGTGGCCGACGAAATAATCGACCAGCTTGTGGCCGTCCACGTCCCACTTGTACGCCCCCTTGGCCGAAGCGATGTACGGCGGGAACGGATCCATCATCCGCGTGTCGTGGGTGACGCCGCAGGGGAATAGCCCCTTGGCGGTTTCGAAGCGTTTCTTCGAACCGGGAAAGGCGGCGGCGTAGCGATCCAGGAGCGTGAGGTTCGCGGACATGACGGCTTCTCGCGCGGTGGTGCCGCTATTATATTGGCTGCGCTTTGGGCTGCGATAAGCCGTCCCGGCTACTTCGCACCTTCGGCCGCAATGCCGTATTGCTCGATCTTCCGGTAGAGCGAACTGATGCCGATGCCGAGGCGTTTGGCGGCCTCGCGCTTGTCGGCGGTCTGCCGCAGGATGCGTTCGATGTGCAGTTTTTCGAAGCGTTCGACGGCCTGGGTCAGTTCATCCACGGCGGAGGGGTCGTCGCCGCGCGGGGCCAGGTCCGGCGGCAGGTCGGCCGGCGTTACCATGGCCCCGTCGCCGAGAATCACCGCTCGCTGCAGGACGTTTTCCAGTTCGCGGATGTTCCCCTTCCACGCCCCGGGGCGAAGGATTTGCAGCGCCTCGTGCGACGCCCCGGCGATCTTCTTCCCGAGCGCACGGACGTGCTTGGCGAGCAAGTGATTCACCAGTTCGGGAATGTCCTCGCGGCGATCGCGCAGCGGCGGCAAGCTCAGCACGACCACGTTGAGACGATAAAAGAGATCCTCGCGGAAGCGGCCGCTTTCCACTTCCTTCGGCAAGTCCTTGTTAGTGGCGGCGATGATCCGCGCCGTCAAGCGCCGCGGTTCGCTTGCACCGGCCGGCAGCGATTCCTTCTGCTCGATGACGCGGAGCAACTTGGCTTGCGCGGTGGCCGGCAACTCGCCGATCTCGTCCAGGAACAGCGTGCCGGCATCGCTGCAACCGAACAGGAAGCTCTCGACGTTGTCCGCCGGAATCGCGGCACAGTTGATGGGAACGAATCGCGATGGCCGCTGGGCGTCCTGCGCCGCGGCGTGAATCCACCGGGCGAGCAGTTCCTTCCCGGTGCCGCTATCTCCCGTGATGAGCACGGTGGTCGGCGTGCGCGCCGCCTTGCGGGCCATCGCCACAACCTGCTGCATCACCGGCGTTGTGCCGACGACCATCTCGCCGGCCTCGTTGGCCCGGTTCAACTCGCGGTGCAACCGCTGGTTCTCGCGGAAGAGATCGCGCTGGGCCAGCAGCCGCCGCAGTTTCCGCTCCACTTCCTTCAAGATGATCGGCTTCATCAGGTAATCGTGGACGCCCTTGTGGAAGGCGTCGATCGCGCTTTCGACCGTCGCATAGGCTGTGATCAGCAGCACGAACGTCTCGGGGCTGGCCTGGGTCGCGCGTTCGAGCACCTCGAGCCCGTCGATGCCGGGCAGGTTCACGTCGCAGAGTACGGCGTCGAATTTGTGTCGGGCGAGCATCTGCAAACCGAGTTCGCCGCTGGCCGCGGTTTGCACGGCGAACCCTTCTTGTTGCAAGAACTCGGCGAGGTTCGAACGGATGATCGGCTCGTCGTCGATCACGAGAATGGACGGCAGCGGTGGACCGGCGGCGGACATGGTTCAAACTCGGGCAAGCCCAGGGACGGCCGTCCCTGGGCTTCTTTGCGAGAGAACGGGAAACTCGAGGCGGAAGGTCGTTCCCTCGCCGGGGGTCGATTCGCATTTCACCGTGCCGCCGTGGGCCTCGACAAGCTTCCGCGTTACGAAGAGACCGAGCCCGGTGCCGTGCTTCTTCGTGGTGAAGTACGGGCGGAACAGCCGTTCACGCTGCTGGGGGTCGATGCCGTGGCCATCGTCCGCGACGGCGGCCACCAGCATGCCGTCCGCTTCATAGGCGGTAATGCTTACCAGGCCGCCCTTCCCCGTCGCGTCGATGGCGTTGAGCACGAGATTGAGGAAGACCTGCACGAGTTGATCGCGAACTCCAACGATTGCCGGCAGGTCGTGCGGGATGTCGGCGCGAACCGCCCGCCCCTTCACCCCCTTGTAATACTTGGCAATGCTCAGTGCATCGTCGACGATGTCCTTGAGGGAAACGCGATCGCGGCTATCGCTGGCCGGGCGGCTAAACGTCACCAGTTCGCGGAGGATCGACTGGATGCGCGTCAGTTGAGCGGTAACGAGGCCGAGCCGTTCGCGCGTGTAATCGTCCGGGTCGCGGCGTTCGAGCATCTGGATCAAGGTGCTGATGGAGGTAAGCGGGTTGCCGACTTCGTGGGCAATGCCCGCGGCCAATAACCCGAATGCGGCCATCTTCTCTTGATGCAACACCTGGGCCTGCGATTCCTGCAATTCGTGGGTTCGCTCGGCGATCCGCTCTTCCAGTTCGGCGTTCAATCGCGACAGTTGATCGCCGATGCGGCGGAGCAGCCGCGCCAGGGCTACCGCCGCCCACGTCACCCAGGCCAGCACGATCAACCCGAGCGCCAGCGACACCGGCGTACGGTGATCCGCCGGCAACATTACGAACAGCACAGTGTAACTGAGGCAATCGAGGGCGCATGTCGCCGCCGTGACGATCGGCGGGAAGCGGAGCGCCGCGCACAGCAGCGACAAAATGTAGTAATAACGGAAGGCGCTGTCGAGGCCGCCATCCGTGTAACAGAGCAGGCCGATGAACAAAGCTTCGAGGCAGGAGACGACGAGGGGATGCGTGCCGAGCACAATGCGGCCGCGCAACGAATAGTAAGTGTCGAGCAGGGTAAAGGCGAAGCCGAGCCCGAGGATGGCGTTGAGCGGCAGCGACGGAGCATCGGAGCCGAAGTTGGCGTACAGGTAGCCGACGACGAGGCCGATCCAGCGAATTTTGACGATCACGGCCTCAGCATCCAGATCCCACCGAGTGGGCTGGATGGCGGCCGCGGCGAGAACGGGAAGCGACACGATCAACCTCGGAATCGAATGCGAACCGAGGCCTATCCTATTCGCGAAGTGGAGGGGCGTCTCACACGCCCTTGGGAACGGCCCAGTGGCCGGGGCGATACTTCCGCCTCACCAGCGCGTTGGCCTCGGGGCCGTTGACGATTGTCTCGCTCTTGGGGTCGACCTCGATGGTTTTGCGGAGTCGGGTGCTGATGTTGGCGAGGTGGCAGAGGCTGGCCGCGATGTGGCCGACCGCGGCCGGCGCCGCCAGTTTCTCTCCCTTCAACACGGCGTTAATGAAGTTGCGGTGATGGGCCGGCAAATCGATGCTGATGCGCATCTTCTCCAAAGGCTTGTTCTTCTCGCCGTACAGTTCCCAGCCGACGCTGTGGCCGATCACCAGCATTCCCTTGGTTCCATAAAACGCCGCCCCGTTCTCGTACCCCTCCTGCACGTACGGCGACCAGATGCGCTGTTCGAAGATGAACTGCCGCGGCCGGTCGGCGCCGTTCCCCTTATCGTAATCGCAGACGACGTACTGCGTGTCGGGCCATTGTTGATCGTCGTCGAAGAAGTACTTGCCGCCGAGCGCCGCGACGCGATTGGGAAGCGTATCGAAGCCCATGCCCCAGACGCAGACGTCGATGTCGTGAACGCCGTCGTTGCCGATGTCGCCGGCGCCGTAATCGTAGAAGAATCGCCACATGCTCGGGATGCGGTTGGAGTAGAACGGGGCTTCCGGAACGGGGCCTTGCCACAGTTCGTAATCGAGATTGGCCGGCGGCTGCGACGGCTTGACGTGCTTCAAATCGCGGCGTTTCTGGCTGTTCCACGCCTTCACGGCGATGATCTCGCCGATGGCCCCG
>DATNBQ010000513.1:0-5572 GCA_035571955.1 Urbifossiella sp.
GCTCGGGTTAAGCCTGCCGCATTCAGCACTCTCGCCGTCCGGCCAGCCGCTGTGGCTGGACATGGCCCGGCGTTCCGCCCGCGCATTGGTCGCGATGAGCGATCGCGGCATCACCACCAAGGACATTCTGACGGAGGCCGCCGTCCACAATGCGATGGCGGTGCATGCCGCGTTCGGCGGCAGCACCAATTTGCTCCTCCACACCCCGGCCATCGCCTTTCACGCCGGTTTGCCGCGGCCGACCATCGACGACTGGACGGCCATCAATCGCCGGGTGCCGCGGCTCGTCGATGCACTGCCGAACGGTCCGATTGGCCACCCCACGGTCCGCGTCTTCATGGCCGGCGGCGTTCCCGAAGTCATGCTGCATCTTCGCGAACTCGGCCTCTTGAAACTCGATGCCCTGACCACAACCGGTCAAACACTGGCAAGCATTCTCGATTGGTGGGCCAGGAGCGAGCGGCGGACGCGGCTTCGCGCCATGCTTCAAGAACGCGACCGCATCGACCCGGACTCCGTCATCATGGCGCCGGAAGCGGCCCGGAAGCGCGGCCTCACCAGCACCGTCACCTTCCCGCGCGGCAACCTCGCGCCCCATGGGAGCGTCATCAAGTCTACTTCCATCGATCCCGCCGTCGTCGATGCCGATGGCGTTTATCGGAAGTTCGGCCCGGCCAAGGTCTTTACCACGGAAAAGGCCGCGATCGCCGCCATCAAGCACGAAGGGACGAAGCACGTGGTCGCCGGCGACGTGCTGGTCCTCTGCTGCCGCGGGCCGATGGGCAGCGGCATGGAGGAGATTTACCAGATTACGAGCGCCTTGAAGTTTCTATCGTGGGGAAAGCAAGTCGCGGTAATTACGGACGCGCGGTTCAGCGGCGTGAGCACGGGAGCGTGCATCGGGCACGTGTCGCCGGAGGCGCTGGCCGGCGGGCCGCTCGGCAAACTCCAGGACGGCGACCGCATCCAGATTATCATCGACCGCAACAAGCTCGAAGGCAGCATCGACCTGGTGGGCGATGGCGTGTCTGTACACGATGCAGCCTGGGGCACGGCGGAACTGGCGAAGCGCTCCCCGCGCCCGGATCTGGCCGCCGACCCGCAACTTCCGGCCGACACCCGCTTGTGGGCACTGTTGCAGAACGCGAGCGGCGGCGTTTGGGGCGGCTGCGTCTACGATGCGAATGCCATTGCTAGGGTGCTTGGCGATCGCCCGAGCCAAGAGCGTTAGCGAGCCGCACTTATCGCTCCGTCGTGAAGGGCCGAGGCAACCAGCACACCGTCGGCGCCGGCCGCGCCGAGGGCATCCACATCCTGCCAGTTGCGGACGCCGCCGCCCGCTAGCAGTTCGATGTCCGGGAAACGCTGCCGTACATGTGTGCACAGTTCCACGGTGCCGGGGCCGACGCCCGTGCCCACCCGCGCCAGTTCCAGCACGAGAAACCGCTTGATGCCAACGGCCATCGCCTTTTCGATGATCGTCTCGACGCTCGGCTCGATCCCCCAGGCCGCTTCGCTGCCGAGAACGCGGCCATTCCGCAAGTCGATCGACAGATACACGCGGTCCGCGTCCCAGGCATGCACCAGGGCTTGCAGTTCCTCGAATCTCCCGAGCGTTTCGGTTCCCACGACGACGGACGCACCGACGGCGGCTATGGCGATGGCGTCGGCCGCGGTCTTGAGCCCGGAATCGACCATGACGCGGCAGCCGGCGTCGGCGAGTTCCTTCAACCAGCCGAGCCGCGGGCGATGACCCATTAAGGCATCGATTTCCGCGACGTAAAGTTCGTTCACTTTGGCTGCGGCGAGCAGTGCCCGGGCAACGAGGAGGGGCTCGGTGCTGGGGGTCAGCCGGCTTTTCACCGGCGCGTACATTTCTCGCCGGCCGCCGACGGCCCGCACCGCCTGCCCGCCCATCACGTCCAGCACCGGAATGATCCGCGGCATTCGAGTCTTCGCGGTTGTGAGAAGAAGAACTAACCACAGAGACACGGAGAACACAGAGAAGAACACAGATCAAAGAACTTCCGGACGAAAACCAAATCGATCTCTGTCATTCTCCCCGTCTTTCTTCTTCTCTGTGCCTCTGTGGTTAGTTAAAACCCATGCCAATGGAAACTCGCGGCATGGCTGGCCGAACCGAATACGCCTCTTATATTAGTCAGTTCCGGGCCCCTGAATTCGGATTGGGGCCGTTCCAGGTCTATTGGAGGCAACGTCTCGTCATGCAAAACTCGTGCGTGAACGGAAGCGGACCCTCGAAGGAGGCAACGTGGCTCTCGTCGATGTGAAGCAGCTTCTCGACGCCGGCGTGCACTACGGCCACCGCGCCAGCCGCTGGAACCCCAAGATGCGGCCGTACATTTACGGCAAGCGAAACCTCATCCATATTATCGACCTGCGCGAGACCGTGCGCGGCTTGCTCCGCTCCTACCGCTACCTGTCGCAAGTCGTGTCGCGCGGCGGCCTCGTCATGTTCGTCGGCACCAAACGCCAGGCCAAGGAAGTCGTCGAGCGCGAAGCCCAGCGTTCCGGCATGCCCTTCGTGAGTGAGAGATGGCTCGGCGGCACCCTCACCAATTACCGCACCATCCGCAATCGACTCAAGCGGCTCCAGGAACTCGAAGCGATGTGGCTGCCCGCCGGCGAAAACGTCAACCGCGTCGACCTGAACAGCTACATCGCCGGGATGATGACGGAGGCCGGCAAACTCGACCCGAACAAGGCCCCGGACACGTCCGACATTCGTACGCACTCGAAGAAGATGATCTCGACGCTGTCGCGCGAGCTTTTGAAGATTCGCCGAAACTTGATGGGCATTCGCGACATGATCAAGTTGCCGGACGCCCTGGTGCTCGTCGGCCCGAACCGCGAGCACATCGCGGTGAAGGAAGCGAAGCGGATGGGCGTGACGACGATCGCGCTCATCGATACCGACAGCGACCCCGACCCGGTCGATCTGCCGATCCCCGGCAACGACGACAGCATCCGCTCGATCGAAGTGATCCTCGGCAAGCTGGCGGACGCGTGCCTGGAAGGTCGGGCCGCGCTACCGCCGGAACAGCAGGCGATGATCAAGCCGCGGGCGCCGAAGCCGCAACCGGTGGGCGCTCCTGCCGATCCGAACCTGAACGCCGCCCCCACGGTCGTTTAAAATACGGCGAGCGGGGGGCGTGAGCCCCCTGATTCTCAATCCAAGAATCAGGGGGCTCACGCCCCCCGCTCGCCAGAAAACGGGAGAGAAGACATGGCCACCGTGACACCGCAACAAGTGAAGCAACTTCGCGATCGCACCGATCAGCCGATGGGGCTGTGCAAGCAAGCGCTCGATCAGAACGCCGGCGACATGGACAAGGCCATCGAGTGGCTGCGCAGCCAGAACAGCAAGATGGGCGTGAAGCGCGAAGGGAACGAGACCGCCGAGGGGCGGATCGGCGTTTATTTCGACAACGCCGCCAAGATCGCGGCCATCGTCGAGATGCGCTGCGAATCGGCCCCGAGCGCCAAGAGCGACCAGTTCATCGCGCTGGCCAACGACATGGCCAAGCACGTCGCCGTGAAGAACCCCGGCACGGTGGCCGACGCCCTCACGCAAACCTTCGTGGGCGGCGGCGGCAATGTGCAGGACCGCATCAACGACGTGGTCGGCGTCATTCGCGAGAAGATGGTCCTGCACAAGTTCCAGCGGCTCGATGGCGGCGTTTACGGGTCATACATCCACCACGATGGCACGGTCGGCGTGTTGATCGAGTGCCGCGGCAGCGCGCCCAACGACGAACTGCTCCGCGACGTATCGGCCCACATCGCGGCCTTGAACCCGCCGTATACGACCACTCAGGACGTGCCGGCAGATGTCATGGCCAAGGAGAAGGCCGCGGTGATGGCCGATATCAATGCCGATCCGAAGAACGCCTCCAAGCCGGCGAATATCCTCGACAAGATCGCCGAGGGGAAGTTGAAGACCAAGCTGGCCGAGGTGGTGCTGACGGAGCAGCCGATGGCCAACGCGATGAAGTATCCGAATACGAGCGTCGGTGCGGCCCTGAGCAAGGCCGGGTTGAATCCGGTCAAGTTTGTTCGCCTCAAGGTCGGCGCCGTTGCACTGTAATGATTAGCCGCGACCCGAAGGGGGCGCGGCGCTTTCTTTATAATCGACCTCAAACTGGAACCATTCATGCCCCATACAGCCAGTGCCTGGAAGCGGCTTCGCAAGAACGAGAAGCGGAAGAAGCAGAACCGCGCCGCCGCCAAGGTCATCAAAGTGAAGCGGAAGGCGACGGTCGCCGCGATCAAGGAAGGCGACGCCGCCAAACTCGCCGACAGCTTCAAGACGACTCAAGCGGTGCTCGACCGCGCCGCCGACAACGGTTACATTCACAAGAACAAGGCCGCCCGCCTTAAGTCGCGACTCGCCAAGAAGATCAAGGCCGCCGCGCCGAAGTGATGTCTCTCTTACCGCCGTTTGCCGTGTTGCCCGCCGAAACCGGGCACACGCTCGCCAAGGTGCTCCGTTCCCGTCTCGGCGGTCCGTCGTGGACCGAAGTCCGCAAGCTCATCGCCGCTCGCCGCGTCAAGATCAACGATTCCATCTGTTCGGATCACGCTCGCCGTTTGCAGGAAAACGAAATCGTCGTCCTGCTCGAACATCCGAGGCCGCTGCCGCGGACGGCGCACCCCGAGCGGTTGGCGCTTCGGCATCTCGACGATCACGTCGTCGTGGTCGAGAAGCCTTCCGGCGTGAACACGGTTCGCCATCCGGCGGAACTCGAATGGTCCGAGGAACGCCGGCAACTCGACCCGACGCTCGAAGACCTGACGCAGTGGGCCATCGCCCATCGGCTCGGCCGTTCGCCGAGCGAACTGCAGCGATTGCGGATCGTTCACCGCCTCGATAAGGAAACGAGCGGCCTGGTGGTGTTCGGCCGCTCAGGCCTCGCCGAAAAGGAGCTCGGCCTGCAGTTCCGCAAGCACACCGTTGTCCGCCGTTATCTGGCCTTGGTGCCGGGCATCTTTCACGCACGGACGATCGCATCGCGGCTCGTGCCCAATCGCGGCGACGGCCGCCGCGGCAGCACCAGCTTACCGGACGTCGGCAAGGAAGCGATCACGCACGTGGCGGTGGAAGAGCGTCTGCCGGGTTATACGCTGCTGTCGTGCCGATTGGAGACGGGCCGCACGCACCAGATCCGCATTCATTTGGCCGAAGCCGGCCACCCGGTTTGCGGCGACAAGGTTTACATCAAGAAGTTGAACGGTGAGGTATTCGAAGATAAGAGCGCGGCGCCGCGACTGGCACTCCACGCGACGGAACTCGGCTTCACTCATCCGGCCTCCAGGGAGCCATTGCATTGGACCATGCCGCTCCCGGCGGACCTGGCGAAACTGATTGAGAAGATTAGCCGCGACGCGGAGTCTGCGGAGCGGAGCGCGTCGGGGTTGCCGCGCTCGGCTACGCCTCGCGGCTAATCCAGCTCATCTTTCGCGCGCCGGTCGCTTTTTGTCGATTATTCCGCGCACACCGACCTTTATTGAGCTAGGACATTACCATACCGCTCGATCCCCCTCCGCGAGA
>DATNBQ010000514.1:0-3436 GCA_035571955.1 Urbifossiella sp.
AAGATTCGCTGGGGGGTGTTGGATGCTTTTGGGTGGCACCGGCTTCCAGCCGGTGTGTCTTTACTCGCACCGGCTGGAAGCCGGTGCCACCCAAGAATCGTCCGAGATTATCTACTCCTCCCAGAGATTATTGCTGCACCCCCTGACTGCCAGTAAACGTTGCGATTCCTTGCCTTCCGCGGGCCAGGGCTGTACCATCGGGGAGTCAACGCGCCTTCGTTCTCTTTGACGTCGGAACGTGCCCATGCCGTCCCTGATGCTCCTCAAGTCGCCGAGTGGCGCACCCCCCGGCGAAAAGATTCCGCTCGACGGCGAATTGTTCGTCATCGGCCGCGATAAAGATTCCTGCCAGATCGTTATTCCGCATCATGCCGTCAGCCGCCGCCACGCCCAAATCACCCGCGTGAACGGCAACTTCTTTATCGAAGACTTACGCAGCCGCAACAACACCTTCATCAACAGCCGGCAGGTCACGATCCGCACTCTGTTGAAGCCGGAAGACAAGATCAAAATCTGCGACTTCCTGTTCCGCTTTCACGACGAGCGCGTGAAGGAACCGCCGCCGATTCCCGTTGAGATGCAGAAGGAGAGAACCGAGGAGGACGACGCCGGCGGCATGACGACGATCGAGGCGACTGGCAGCAAGCTGAACGCGGACAATTACCTCAGCGCCCAGACCCCCGACCGCCTTCGCGGATTGTTGGAAATCAGCACCAGTTTGTCGCGGACGCTGGAACTGGAACCGCTCTTGGGGCAAGTCGCCGAGACGCTGTTGAAGGAATTCCGTCAGGCGGACCGCTGTTTCGTGATCCTTCTGGACGAGAACGGCAAGGCGATTCCCAAGGCGATGAAAGCGCGGCGGCCCGGCCTCGACGACACCCGCTTCAGCCGCACCATCGTCAAGAAGGCCGTCGATTCGCTCAAATCGTACCTCAGCGAGGATGCGTCATCCGATGCGTCGCTCGGGCCGGCGGCGAGCATTGCCGAGTTCCGCATTCGCTCCGTGATGTGCGTGCCGCTCGTTTCCGCGGACGGCAAGGCCCTCGGCGCTATCCAGATGGATACCCAGGATCGCGCCAAGAAGTTCCGCGAGGAAGACCTGCACCTGCTTACCATCGTGGGGAATCTGGCGGCGGTGGCCCTGGACAAAGCCAAGCTGCACGTCACCCTGCTCGAGCGCGAAAAGGAACGCAAGGAGATCGAACTGGCGAAGATGGTGCAGCTCGGCTTCCTGCCGCAGTCGCTTCCCGAGATTCCGGATTACGAGTTCTATTCGCACTATTCGCCGGCCCAGGACATCGGCGGCGATTACTACGATTACATCCACTTGCCCAGC
Source organism: Urbifossiella sp. (assembly GCA_035571955.1). Classification (GTDB taxonomy): domain Bacteria; phylum Planctomycetota; class Planctomycetia; order Gemmatales; family Gemmataceae; genus Urbifossiella. Next base: position 1,337 of record DATNBQ010000514.1, read on the forward strand.
GGCCGCCTCGGCATCGTACTCGGCGACGTGGCCGGCAAGGGCGTTCCCGCCGCCCTCCTCGTTGCCAAGCTCAGTTCCGAAGTCCGCTATTGCCTGCTTTCCGAGCCGAACCCGGCATTGGCCATCCGTTTGCTCAACGATCAGATGATCCGCGGCGGCCTGGGCGATCGCTACATCACGCTCACCGCCGCCATCCTCGACCCGATCGCTCACCGCCTGACGGTCGTGAATGCCGGCCACCTGAGCCCCCGCGTGTTCCTGGCATCCCGCAACACCGTCGTCGACGCCATCGCCATCGAAGAAACGGGAACACCGATCGGCATCCTGCCCGGCGAGGAATACGGCTCGGTGTCGCGCGAACTCGAGCCCGGCGACACCATCCTCATCTTCACCGACGGCGTGACCGATGCCATGAGCCCGAAGGGAGAACTGTTTGGGGCCGACGGGGTGGATCGCTATCTTATCCCGGAGGACGAGGCGATGGCCGACGTGCGGCCAAAGCGGGCAGGGGAACGGATGATTCAGGCCGTTCGCCTCCACGCCGCCGGCCGCCCCCAAAACGACGACATCGCCCTGGTCTGCTTCGGGCGGCTCGCGCCGGGCACCGGCACGGGAACCGCTATTACCAACCTGAACTAGGACCACTTTATGGCCGACAATCCGCGCGTTTTCTTCGACGTTTCCATCGGCGGCAAGCCGGCCGGCCGGATCGTCATGGAACTTCGGGCCGACGTGGCCCCGAAGACCGCCGAGAACTTCCGCGCCCTCTGCACCGGCGAAAAAGGCTTCGGATACAAGGGCAGCATCTTCCATCGCGTCATCCCGCAGTTCATGCTGCAAGGCGGCGACTTCACCCGACACAACGGCACCGGCGGCAAGAGCATTTACGGCGAGAAGTTCGCCGACGAAAACTTCACCCTCAAACACACCCAACCCGGCCTATTGAGCATGGCCAACGCCGGGCCGAACACCAACGGCTCGCAGTTCTTCATTACCACGGTGGAGACGGCCTGGCTCGACGGCAAACACGTCGTCTTCGGCGCGGTGACGGAGGGATTGGACGTGGTGAAGGCGGTGGAGGCAGTCGGCAGCCGCAGCGGGGCGACCGCGCAGAAAGTCGAGATCACCGATTGCGGCCAACTGTAAAATAGCTTGGTGGCACAGGCATTCTTGCCTGTGCCGGTTGGCGACGGGAGACGATCATGAGTTCCGGACCGGCCGTGCTGCCCGATCTCGATACGGAGGAAGAAACCCGCACCCGGCGGCAGCCCCCATACCACGTGATTCTCATCAACGACGACGACCACAGCTACGAATACGTGATCGTCATGTTGAAGGAACTCTTCGCCCACCCCGTGGAAAAGGGCTATGAACTTGCGCGCATCGTGGACGAAAAAGGACGGGCGATCGTGTGTACGACGAGTTTGGAACGGGCGGAATTGAAGCAGGAGCAAATCCACGCCTACGGCCCGGACCCGCGCATCCCCCGCTGCCAAGGGTCGATGTACGCCGAGATCGAACCGGCGGAATGAGGCTCAAACAAAGCCCACCCACGCACCCACGGCCGTGGGTGGGCTTTTAAGTAAGTGGCCCGCTGCCGCGCTGGAAGGGCGCCAGCGTCGGGCTGGTGTGCACGATCACGAACGTGAGCCCCGGAGTCCAGTCCATCGGGATCGTCGTCGATTGGCAGAACGAACCTTGCGCGGCCCTGGACATTTCGTTCAGTTTGAACTGCGTGGCGCGGAAGGCATATACCTTGGCAAAGCCCTGATCGCGGCCGCGGAACAAGATGACCGGCACCTGCCGCCCCTGCACTTCTTCCCAGTGGTACGACACCAACAGGTTGAAATCGAAATCGAGGTCGGCGGGCAGTTCGGGGAGTCGCTCGGCTCGCAGCCACGCTCGCAGGGCGGCGCGGTTCGTCTCGACCTGGGTCGGGTTCAGCGGCCCCTGGTTGAGCGGTTCGAAGCGGAGAACACCGGCCAGTGTGTCGGCCTGGGCGGTCAGTTCTTCGAGATCGGGGCGCGGGCGGCTGGCCGTGAAAATGGCGGCGCCGATGCCGATCGCAAGCAGCACTGAGGCGGCCAGGGCGGTGTAGCG
>DATNBQ010000515.1:0-3807 GCA_035571955.1 Urbifossiella sp.
CCGCGCGTCCTTGTGATTCGCGCCGTCCGCTCCATGCTGGCCAAGCGCCTCTGATTGCCATTAACGCTCCTCGCTGGCCCGGCAATCGTTCCAGAGGCGGATGATGGGGTCGTTGCGATCGTGGTGGTAGCCGAGGATGGAGAGCGCCGCGGTGCCGAGGAAGAAGCCGCGGCCGGCCGCCGCATCGAGGCCGAGCCAGCGGGCCGCGAACGCGTGCAAGAAATGACTGCTCGAAAAGAGGAGCACGTCGGCGTCGATGGCCCGAATGCGGGCGATGGCCCGATCGGCGCGAATCGCCGCGGCCGTCGCCGTTTCTCCGCCGGGGCAGCCATCGCGGAACAGTTCCCAACCCGGACGCCGATTCCAGATCTCCGGCGTCGTCAGCCCTTCGTATTCGCCGTAGTTCCACTCCAGCAAGTCGCCATCGACGATCGCGTTTTGGCCGTACCCCGCGAGTTCGCAGGTGCGCCGGGCCCGTTGCAGCGGGCTCGTAAAGACCCTGGCGAAAGCGATGCTGCGAAGTCGTTCGCCGAGGCGGATGGCGTCCGCTTCGCCGCGTGCGGTGAGTGGAATGTCCGTCAGCCCGGTGTGCCGCCCGGCCAGCGACCACTCCGTTTCGCCGTGCCGCACCAGGTAAATGCGAGGTAGTGGTGTCATGCTCATCACAACTTCGATAAGTAAGCGAGCGTATCGGCCAGGCTGACGACATCGGCGAAGCGGGCCTGGATGTCCGCCAGGGTGAACTCGTGAGCGATGTCCGAGCGATCCTGGACCGCTTCGCGGACGATGATCGGGCGGAACTCGAAACTCTTGGCATCGGTGGCGGTGGCGCGGACGCAGGCGCTGGTGGAGCAGCCGGCGATGAGCAGGGAATCGACGCCGCGGCCGACGAGATGGCCGGCCAGCGGCGTGCCAGCGAAGGCGCTGGCGTGCTCCTTGAGCAGGATCGATTCGCCGGGAAGGGCCGCGACGCGCTCGTCGATTTCACACGCCCGGCGATCCCATTTGCGGAAGCTCGGCGAGAAATCCGCCGCCGATTTCAGCTGCGGCGACTCGTGAAACACCGACGTGGTGTAATAGATAGGAAGTTGCTTGGCGCGAGCGGCGGGAAGGAGTTGCCGCAGGGCGTCGACGACGGAATCGAGACGGGCTGAGCCGCCGGCGTAGGCCGGATCGGTCCAGCCATAGGCCATGTCGATGACGATAACAGCCGGCCGCTTACCGAATCCGAACCGCTCCAGGAAGATGCCGCGTTCCCGGTAAAACGCCTCCATCTCGGCCAACAGCGACCGCAATCCATCCGCATTCTTCATGGCCACCCCTTTGGGAAAAGCGTCGAAAGATAGGGTATGAGTTCCGAAGGGTTTCAAAATGACGAATGACGAATGACGAATGGGCCAGCGAATTCGTCATTCGGATTTCGTCATTCTGTCATTGTTACGCAGCCGTTACTCTTCTTTGGGTATGGTGCGACCGTGGTATGTAAGCCGTTCCGAAGGAGACTTGCCGTGAAGACAATTCTTGCCGCGCTCGCGATCACTGCCGTAGTGCCGTTTACCGGCGTGTTCGCCGATTCCAAGACTGCCGCGCCGCCCAAGTCGGCCCCGCGGCAAGTTCTGCCGCCCAACCCGAACATCGACATGGATGCTTACGTCAGTTCTGTGAAGACCGCGGCCGAGCACCGCAAGTCGCGGCGGCTCACCGAAGAGCAGTTCATCGCGATGGCGGCCGAGAAAGGCGTCATCGTGCTCGACGCTCGCAGCAAGGAGAAGTACGACCTTCTGCACATCGACGGGGCGATCAACTTGAACTTCTCGGACATCACCGTGGCCAGTCTGAAGAAGACGCTGCCGGACAAGAACGCCCGCATTCTGATTTACTGCAACAACAACTTCAAGAACGCGGAGGGCCCGTTCCCGTCGAAGCAGCCGGTTGCGTCGCTGAACATCTCGACGTACATCACGCTGTACAACTACGGCTACCGCAACGTCTACGAACTGGCGCCGCGTCTCGACCCGGCCAAGTCGAAGCTAGCGTTCGCCGGGAAGCAAAAAGCGAAGTGATCTCTGTTTCCCATCCGGGCGACTCGTTAGAACAAGACCTGACAAGCAGCCTGCCGTTCAGTTGCTGCGACGATACGGGCCAAATTGATTAACTGATGGCTATATGCTTTCCGGCAAGCGAGCCCTGGTGACGGGCGCAAGCCAGGGGATTGGCCTGGGGGTCGCTCGGGCGTTCGCGGCCAATGGCGCTGCTGTTGTGCTCTCCGCGGAGCAACCGCTCGAAAGCCTGCGCGACGTGCAGCGGATGCTCACCGACTTTCCGCAAACCCGCTACATCCAGGCCGACCTGCTCGACGACCAAGAACCGGAGCGGCTCGCGGCGGAAGCCTGGGCCGCGTTCGGCGGCATCGACGTGCTGGTCAACAACGTCGGCGCTTACAAGGAACCGGACCTGCTCAGCATCACCCGCGATCACTTCGACTTCATCTTCCGGTTGAACGTCTGGTCGGGCATCGCCTTGACGAAGGAAATCGTTCGGCGAGCCCGCGAACAGGATCGCGGCGGCCGAATTCTCTTCACCTCATCGCTGAACGGCTCGCGCTCCGAACCGCTGCACACGCTCTACGACGCCAGCAAGGGGGCCGTCAACGCCTTGACCCGGCAACTGGCGATCGAACTCGCTCCGTATGGGTTCACGACGGCCGCCATTGCGCCCGGGCTCGTCGAGACGCCGCTCACCGATTTCGGCTTGCAATCCGACCCAGCGGCGCGGAAGGCCATCATCGAGCAGATTCCCGTGCGGCGAATCGCGACCGTCGAAGATCTCGCCGGATGGTATGTGTTTCTGGCGTCGGATCGGGCGTCCTACTCCACCGGCTCGATATTCACGGTCGATGGCGGCCTCGACGCCCAGCAAATGGCGGATCGCCCCATTGGCCGCGGCGAACAATTCACCGATCGACACCGCGAACCCCACGGAGCTTCGTCATGAGATTCCTTGTTGCCCTCGGTTTTTCCCTCGCCATCCTGGCCGCTTCTCGATTGCCTGCCGAACCGCCGCCCCCGGAGAAGTTTTCCGACGATGGCTTCGTTTCCATCACCGACGGCAAGACGCTCAAAGGATGGAAGGTTTCCGCCAAGACGGGGCATAGCCGCGCCAGCAAGAATACCACCGGCGGCAAGTGGGTCATTGAGGACGGCGCCATCGTCGGCTCCCAGGACATCCCCGGCAACGGCGGCATCGTTATGACCGAAAAGGAATACGGCGACTTCGAGGTCGTCCTCGAAATGAAGAACGATTTCGGCCCCGATAGCGGCCTCTTTCTCCGCTCGAACGACCGCGGCCAGTGTTACCAGGCCATGATCGATTACCACGCCAACGGCAACCTCATGGGTGTGTACGGCGAAGGGATCGGCGGGCAGCCGAACGTCAAGAACTTCGATTTCCTCCAAAAAGTGACCGAGATCAAGGTCGATCCGAATGCGGCGTTCAAGTGCCCGGTGAGCGCCGCCGACTGGCCGAACTTCTGGAAGCACGGCGAATGGAACGAACTGCGGGCGCGGATCGAGGGGAACCCGCCGCACATCACGACCTGGATCAAGGGCGTGAAGTTCATGGACTACACGGATTCGAAGAAGCGGTTGGGCGACAAGGGCAGCATCGCGCTGCAGGTGCACGGCGGCGGCGACCTCACCAAGCAGTTCGTCCGCTACCGCAACGTCCGCGTCAAGGAACTGACCAAGTAACTTGAAACGCCGTCTTGTATCGGGCATGATGACTGACGGAATCCCAGCGGGGAAGCGA
>DATNBQ010000516.1:0-3606 GCA_035571955.1 Urbifossiella sp.
AACCGCGATCGCTTCTGGAGCAATAACGCCAAGCTGGACGGTGCTGGGAAGCGCGACAAGCTCGCGGCGTACCAGACGCTGCATCGGGTGCTGTGCGACCTGTGCCGACTCTGTGCCCCGGTGGTGCCGTTCATTACGGAAGTGATGTGGAAGAACCTGGCGAACCCCCTGGCGAGCGGGGGGCGTCAGCCCGCTGATTCTCGTGCCAGTTCAAAGAATCAGGGGGCTGACGCCCCCCGCTCGCCAGAATCGGTTCATCTGTGCGATTACCCGCAAGCCGACACCGCGCTCATTGACAACGAGCTGTCGCAGGACATGGACGCCGTGTTGCGGATTGTGTCGCTCGGCGGCGCGGCACGGAATGCCGCGAAGCACAAGGTAAGGCAGCCGCTCGCGGAAATCCGCGTGCAGCCGGCGTCGGATGCCGATCGCCGGGCCACTGGTCGCTTTCCCGGCCTCATCGCGGATGAACTCAACGTCAAGCGCGTGGCCCTTCATGCCGCTGCTTCGCCGCTCTTGAAGACAACCGTCAAGTTGAACAAGAAGACCGCTGCCGCCAAGCTCGGCCCAAAACTCAAAGAAGCCGAGGCCGCACTGGAGAAGCTGGATGCCGTCAAGGTCGGCGAAGAACTCCGCGGCGGTTCGTTCACGCTAAGCAGTATCGCGCTCGATTCCACCGACATCGCAATCGGTTACCTCGCTCCCGAAGGCTGGCATGGCGTCGTGGATAAAGGCATGCAAGTGATGATCGATGCCCGGATCACTCCGGAACTCAAGGCCGAGGGAATGGCCCGCGACGTGGTGCGGTTCGTGCAGGATGCCCGCAAAGAAGCGGGGCTCGACGTGGCCGACAAGATCGCGCTGTTCCTCGGAACGGAATCCGCGGAGTTGAAGGCCGCCATCGCGGCTCACCGCGAGACAATCGCCGCCGACACGCAGGCGACCGAGTGGTGTAGCGAAACGCCGCCGGCCGGCCGTACAATCAGTGTTAAGGTCGACGGCCAACCGCTCACCATCGCATTGAAGAAGGCGCCATCATGAACGCAGTACTCGATTCTCCCTGCCCGCCGACTGCCGCTCGCCGCTTCGTCACTCCCGACGACCTCCTCAGAATGGGTAACGAAGGAAAACGCTACGAACTCATTGACGGTCAACTGGAGGAACTGTCCGTGAGCTTCCTATCGAGTTACGTTGCAGGAGAAACGTACGACGCGCTCAAGAGTTTTGTGAAGCCGCGGAATCTCGGCTGGGTAGTTCCCGAAGGAACTTCGTTTCGATGTTTCTCGGAGGATCGGAGCCGCGTTCGCCGGGCCGATTCAGCATTCTTCGCACTCGATCGGATCACGAGGGAACAAGCTGTCACTGAGGGCCACTGTACCGTTTGCCCCGATCTCGTGGTGGAAGTGATTTCGCCGAACGATCTTGCCGTTGACGTGATTTTGAAGGTGAAGGAATGGCTGGCCGCCGGAGCGCGGCTGGTGTGGTTAATCGATCCGGAAACGAAAGAAGTGCACTGCCACGATCGCGAGCAACCGAGCGCCATTACGATTCGCCGCGAAGGGGAAACGCTGACCGGCGACCCGGTGTTGGCCGGGTTCGCCGTTCCCGTCGCCGAGTTGTTCCGACTTCCCGTCGCTTCGCCAACGTAGTCGCGCTCCGCTCCGCGGACTCCGCGTCGCGGCTAATCTTACTTGCGGGCCGCCGCGGTCGGCGACAGCGTGACCTCCGTCGTTTGCCCGGCGCGCACGATGGCCCGTTCCACGAGCATTTGCACCTGGCCGTCGCGGACCACCTCGGCCGTCAACACGTATTCGTAATCGCGGTTCGGCAGCAACTCGGGCGTCACGAAGGTTCGCGTCTCACCGCGGCCCTCAGCCGGCACACCATTGAAGAGCAACTTGGCGTCCGCCGGCAGCGAGATGGACACCTTCCCCGGCGCGGGAAGAACAATGGCTTTCTTCGGAACGACCGGCACAACGATCTTCTCCTTTCCGACCACCGTGACGTTGATGTTGGCGTTCGGGGCGATGATGGGCGGCATCTGCTGGCCGACGTACGAAGCGTAGCCGCCGCCGAGCCACCAGTTCGCGTAATAGCCGTTCGCGTAGTTGTAATTGGCGTACCAGGGGTAATACCACGGGAAGTAGTAGGAATTGCTGAAGTAGCCGGAGGGCGTGATCATGGGGTACGCGACCGGCGTGTAATATGGCGTGACCCAGAGGCCGTAATGCCAATAGGCCGAGGCGCGGTTGGCCGAGGCCGTGAGCCCGGCGAACGCGAGAACGCTTACGATGAGCCACTTCCGCATGATCGGTCTCCACGGGACGGTGAGGCGAAGCGATGGGGGAATCAGAAACGGGCCATCCCCTTCATTCGAGAGTAACGGCCCGGTTTGCCCAGTCAAACGCTCTTGCCCAGCCGGTCGATCTTTCTGAGATCCGGAAGGCGGTTTCCGCGGAATCCCTGGCGTAGCCGTTAGAATCTCTACAGCCCTGCCAGCGATCGCTGGAACGCGGCGACGCCCTTGCCCGGTTCCAGAGCGAAGCCGCTTTCCCGCAGCACGAGTTCCAGGGCACTCATCGCCCCGAGCACCTCGAACGCGTCCGTGTAGCCCATGTGCGAGAGCCGCCAGATTTTCCCTTTCAATGTGTCCTGGCCATCGGCGAGCTTGTAGCCGAACTGCTTCTCCAACTTCTTGAGTGTTGCCGAGCCGTCGATTCCCGCGGGCACGGTAATGACGGTGAGCGCGTTGTTCGGGCGTTCGGCAAATAGTGCAAGCCCCATGCCGAGAACCCCGGCCCGGCAAGCCGCGGCAATCCGGGCATGCCGCGCCCACAGGTTCTCGATTCCCTCGGCGCGAATCCGCTTCAAGCTGGCCCGCTGGGCGCGGATCAGCGTGTTCGCCGGCGTGAACGGCGTGTCGCTCTCGGCCAGCGACTTGCGATAACGGCGCAGGTCGAAGTAGAAACCGCGCGGCGGCGCCGCGTCGATCTTCTGCCACGCCTTGCCGCTCACCGACACGAACGCCAGCCCCGGCGGCATCATCAAGGCCTTCTGCGAACCGGTCACGCAGATGTCGATCTTCCAGTCGTCAACGCGGCATTCCATCGCCCCGAGGCCGCTGATACCGTCGACTATCAAGAGGGCATCCGTCTTGGCAACGAGCGGTCCGAAGGCAGCGAGGTCGTGGCCGACGCCGGTGCTCGTTTCGCTGAGCGTGGTAAAGACGGCCTTGGCGTCGGGATGCTTGGCCAGGGCGGCGGCGAGCATCTCCGGGGTCACCGGCTTGCCGTACGGCGCCTCGACGGCTTCGATGTTTGCGCCAAACGCCTTGAGGATGCCGCGCCAGCGTTCGCCCCAGCGGCCGGCGGAACAGAGAATCACCTTTTCGCCGGGCTCAAGCGCCGTGGCAGCCGCCGCTTCCATGCCCCCCGTGCCCGAACTGGTGATCGTGAATACCGGATTCGCCGTCTGGAAGACGTACTTCAGGTCTTCTGTCACCTCGGCGAGGATGGCCTTGGCTTCCGGGGCGCGGTGGTATGTGACCGGCCGGGCCAATTCCAGCAGCGTTTCCTCGGGGACAGTCGTCGGGCCCGGTGTGAATAA
>DATNBQ010000517.1:0-3017 GCA_035571955.1 Urbifossiella sp.
TTCTTGGGGGCGAACGGCGACGGCTCGGCGCCGCGTGCTTCGTCTTCGGCGAACAGCGCGGCGAGGGCCGCGGCGCCGAAGCCGTTGGCGGAGCGAAGCAGCATTTCGCGCCGCGAGAGCGGCCACATCACGCGCTGACAAGGGTAACGCATGAGGTGAATTCTACGCGGATTGCGCGTTCCATGCCAGCGAACTGGCTTACTGAGCGTCATCAAAGCAATGACATCGAGCCAACCAGCCCTCACCTCTCCCCGTCTGCGGCCCCCACAAGGGGGGAGGTGTAAGAAGGTGGTGCCATTACATTCCTGACGGACCCGATAGCCATGTTTTCACGTTCGCTTCTCGCGTTCCATGTGGGATAATGGCGGTCGCCAACCGCCGCGAGTGGAGATGCCATGCGACCCCGTTCCGGTTTCACGCTCGTCGAACTGCTGGTCGTCATCGCCATCATCGCGATTCTGATCGGGCTCTTGTTGCCGGCAGTCCAACGGATTCGCGAAGCGGCGGCGCGGGCCCAGTGCGCGAATAACCTCAAACAGATCGGCATCGCCTGCCATTTGTATGCCCAGGACCACGACTATGGTTGCCGAACATCGTGGAGAATGGAGTCTACTGGGCACTACTTGTCTTTTCAGGCAATTTGACTGTTTCACAAGTGGCGCAGGCCTACCGAATATACCAGTCGCAAGGAGGCGTACATGGAATGAATCATCAATTGTTCGTAGATGTTGCCTTACTTTATGCTTGGGCCGGCATGAGCGACGTAGCTGAGAAAATCTTTATAAGCTTATAATAGACATTATGATCCACAGAAAGGCAATGCGGTGGATGCATTGCGACCCCTTCGACAGAATGCTCTCGCGCAAGCCATATACAACCAGCTTGCGGTTGTTGGGTCGGATTCGTCGTTCGATGCTTACGGTATCCCTCGATTTTGGTAGCGTCTCATGTTGCGATCTATTCTTTGCACCGCGGCATTGTTGAGCCCGAGTTTCGTTTTGGCCGCGCCTCCAGCGGCGTTTCTCGAAGCGCACTGCTGTTCCTGCCACGACGGGGCCGGCAAGTCCGGCGGTCTCGATCTCACTGCGCTCAAGTTCGATCCCAAGGATGCCGAGAATGCCGCCCGGTGGGTGCGGGTCTACGACCGCATCGTGGCCGGCGAGATGCCGCCGAAGAAGAAGCCGCGGCCGCCCGCCGCCGAGCTGGCCGCCGCGACGAAATCGCTGCACGACGCGCTCGTCGCCGCCGAACGACAAGCCGCCGCAGCCGACGGCAAGACCCGCCTCCGCCGCCTCACCCGCGCCGAATACGAGAACACCGTCCGCGACCTCTTCGACCTGCCGGGGTTGCTTTTGCAAAGCGAACTTCCCGCCGATGACTCGGTCCACGGCTTCGACAAGAACAGCGACGCCCTCGACCTATCGCACGTCAACCTCGCCAAGTATCTCGAAGCTGCCGACCGCATTCTCGATATGGCCATCGCGACGCGGCCGCGCGCCCCGCAACCGATCCACCAGCGCATCTCGCTGGCCAACCCGCACGGCTTCGTCGCCCACGTGCTCATGAACGGGGACGGCGTGCTCCTGAAGAACAAGCAACCGGATCCCGACTTCCCGCCGGCCGGCGAACAGGGTCACATCGACCAGGGCGCCCACGAACGAATGGGTTCGTTCCGCAACGGCGCCAGCGTCGGCCTGTTCCGCCACGAAGACGAATCGTTCCACCCGTATTTCAACGAGTTCGTGGCGATCTACCCCGGCCGCTACCGGCTCACCACCTCGTTATGGAGCTTCCAGTGGGATAAGGGCAAGGTGCTGCCGGGCCGCGGCACTGAGGCGGCGCGATTGTCCATTGTGCAACTGGTCGGCGACGGCCGCGGCGGCGGCCACCCCAGCACCGTGCTCGGCTACTTCGACGCCCCATCCATGTCCGAAAAGAAACACATCGTGACGGCGTGGCTGAATCCGCGCGAGACCATCGGCTTCAACACTGCCTCGCTCGCCCCGGCCGCCAATTATTACAAGAAGAAGCGGGCCATGGAGTTCACCGGCCCGGGCATCGTTTGCGATTACCTCGATGTGGACGGCCCGCTCCACGATACGTGGCCGCCGCTCGGCCACAAGCGCCTGTTCGGCGACCTGCCCATTGCCGCGTTCGTGGCCAAGGAGCATCCGGGCGTTCGGCCGCCGCCGCGCAGCCGCGACCGCCAGCAACTCTTCATGGGCAAGAACAAGCCCGACCCGGTGGACGGCATCTGGACGGTTCGCAGCGACAAGCCGCTGGCCGACGCCGACCGATTGCTCGCGGACTTCCTGCCGCGCGCCTTCCGCCGGCCGGTGGCCGAGACCACTCGCAAGCAATACCTCGGCATCGTTGAAAAGCGCCTCAAAGCCGGCGAGTGCCTGGAAATCGCGATGCGTTCGGCGTACCGCGCCGCCCTCTGTTCCCCGGACTTTCTGTATCACGTCGAACCCGCCGGACCGCTCGACGATTATGCCCTCGCTTGCCGGCTCTCGTACTTCCTCTGGAACTCCATGCCCGACGATCGGCTCTTCGCTCTCGCCCGCACCGGCACGCTGAAAACCGCCGCAACGCTGCACGGCGAAGTGGAACGAATGCTCGCCGACCCGCGCTCGCAGCGGTTCATCGACGACTTTCTCGGCCAGTGGCTGAAGCTCCGACAGATCGCCGCCAACGACGCCGATCGAAAGCTTTACCCGGAGTTCAGCAAGTACCTGCAAGACTCGATGGTCGCCGAAACGCAAGCGTACTTCCGCGAACTGATCGACAGGAATCTCACTGCCGACTTCCTGGTCAAGTCGGACTTCGCGATGGTGAACGAGAAGCTGGCGGTCCATTATGGGATCGGCGGCGTGAACGGTTGTCGGGTGCGGCGCGTGCCGCTGCCGGCCGGTTCGCCGCGCGGGCCGTTCTTAACGCAAGCGGCCATCCTGAAAGTGACGGCCAATGGCACGACGACTTCGCCGGTGCCGCGCGGCGCGTTCGTGATGGCCCGC
>DATNBQ010000518.1:0-4402 GCA_035571955.1 Urbifossiella sp.
ATCTTGGGGCCGATGATCGAGACGCCGTCGTTGTGGACCTCGGCGGGGTTGCGGTCGTCGAGAGCCGTCACGGTCATGACGCTGCCATCCGGTTGGCGATCGACGACGAGCACCTGGCCGACGATGTCCGTTCCGCGCTTGTCGCGCTCCAGTTCCGGCGGATCCTGATGAACCTTGACTCCGCCTTCGCAATGGGCTTTTTCGAGTTCGTACTTGAGCGCACCCTGCGGTTCGTCGGCCTTGGCGGCCGGCTTGGCCGCGTTCGCTTCGGGCGGCACCCGATAGCGGACCATATAGCTCTCGACCCGACGAGCCTGGAGTCTCATGGGCGGTTTGGGCTTCTTCGGTTCGGGCGGCGGGGCCGGCGGGGGCGGCATCGGCGGTCCCTGGACCATCGGCCCGGCCTTGGGCAAGGGCGGCGGCACGGCTGGTGTTGCCGTGCCCGCCGGGGACAGCGGCGCCACACCGTCCCGGAAGAACACGACCAGCGACTTGGCCCGCTCGATGTCGAAGTCCCCCGAATGGCTCGATACGGTATAAGCGTCTGTCTTGCCGTCGTCGAAAGCTTCGAGCCGGTGCGGCACGGAACCGCCGGCATCGATCTCGCCGGCGTTCTGCTCCTTCTTACCCTCCATCAGCAAGTTAAGTTGCTGCCCCTTGAGCCAATAATCGGTGCGCTTGTCCTCGAACATGGCGCCGTCGATGAAGGTGTACTTGCCGAGTTCGAGGTCGCCTTCGAGCACGCGGGTGGCGGTCATGCGCGTTTGCCAGTTGGCCTGGATGGTGTTGGCCTCGGCGCCGGGATCGTAAAGTTCGAGGCGGCCGGGGCCGTCGACCGCGACATCGATGCTGTTCTCGGGCATCGGCCCCTGGAAGCTTTTCGGCGACTTGTCGCGCTTCGGCCCGGGTTTCAAGGTGAGAACGGCGGGTTGTTGCGCCGTGCCGGCAGTCAACTTGTTCCCGCCGGCCGGCTTGCCGTCCTTGCGCGGCTCGTTGTACTTCACTACGGTTAACGGAATGCCGCGCAGCGTCGTGGTCGACGATTCCTTGTCGTGCAATAGATACTGGCAAAACGCGTCGAGGTGGTCGCTTTCGCTGGAAAGGACGGCGAAGCGATTGGCTTGTTCGACCCAGGCGCGAAGTTGCCTGACGGCGCCGGCCGAGGGCGGCGGCTTGACGGCTGGGCCGCTCGGCGATTTCGCTTGTGGCGGGGCGGACGGCCCAACCGGCGGGCCGTAGAACTCGATCTCGAGAAACTGACTGAAGAGCCGCTGCAGGCCGCGATCGAGCGGCTGGACGCGGCACACTTGCACGTCGTTGGGAAGTTCCGGATTGCCGTCGGGGAGCACGTCGAAGTGAGCGGTGTTCTTGGCGGTTTCGTAACTGAGGCGGCCGAGCGTATCGACCTGCAGCAAGGCGCGGTTCATCTGATGCACGAACTCGGCCGTGGAAAGCAAGCCGCCGGCGACCGCCGCCGCGGCGAGCGGCAAGGGTGGCCGCGACTCATCGACTTGCGGAGCGGCGGGCACCTTGTTGTCGGCGTCGGAAGGCTGCATCAGGCCTTGCCGTGAATCGACCCACAGGTTCACGAGCACCTTTTCCTGCAACTCGACGCGGCGAACGCCGCTCAGCCCCGACGTGGTCTTGTTCGCGTCCTGCTTGGTTCCCGGTGGATCGAAGAAGACCTTCATGCCAATGGACGAGACGGTTGGCGGCGGCAGCCGCTGGCCGAGAAGCACTTGTTGAACCGCCGTCACCGATTGCAAATCCGGCCCCTTGGCCGCGGTCGTTTCCGGCTCGACCACATTCTCGCCCTTGGCCCGCAGTGCCGGATTGGTAGCGATGGCGAAGGTGCGAAAGCGGTCGCGGGCGGCCTGCCCCGTGAAGCGGCGGGGGAGGTTCTGCCGATCCACGATTTCCACGGCGGCATCCGTCCAGATGTCCGGGCCGGCCGCGGCCCCCGGTTGCCCCTTCGGGTCGATGCTCTTCGGATCGCGATAAAACAGCGGCCCCACCGTCTTGATCAACAGGAACCGGCCGGGATCGGTCGATCGCTGGTTGTTGGTGATGTAAATCATGCCGCTGCGGCGATCGAATTTGACTCGCGCCGGGTCGGGCTCGCTGATCAGTTCCATGCGCAAGAGCTTGGCCTTGCCCATTTCGTTCGGGCCGTTCACCGGCCGATCGAACTCAAGGACCGCTTTATCGGCATGGAACGTATTGATCTCGACGCTTTCGCCGGGCTGGCGCAGATACGCCGGTTTGGGCGCGCCGAACGAAGCGATGCTGAATGGCGACAGTTCCATCCGTTTCGAATTCTCGCTGAACGGCGGCGATCCGCAGGCCAGGACCGTGGAGGTGCGATCCGCGTTGAGGAATTCGAGTTGGATGGGATAGTAGGATGAATTCTGTTCGAGGCAGTCGGGGCCGAAGGCTTCGCGGATGCGCTGGATGGCGGGGAGGATGGTGCGCGGGGCGGGGCGGGGGCCATCGGCGGAGGCCGATTCGAGCATGGCGGCGGGAAGCTGCGGCAGGCCGTCGAGCCAGCCGAGCAGCCGCGAATAGAAGCCGTACACGGCGCCGAAGAGCAGCAAGCCGCCGAGCAACAGCAGAACTCGCCGCGGCGTCCACACGAATCGAATGCTCCCTTATCCTTGAAACCGCGCGACCACACTATCCCAGGTTCCCTGCAATCTCATGAGCCACTCGATGGCGTCGCGAACGGCGCCGCGGCCGCCGGGCGGGCCGGTAGTATAGTCTGCCATACGCCGCAGTTCCGGTTCCGCATCGGCCACGGCAATGGCCACGCCGCAGCGCGATAGAACCGGCAAATCCGGCAAGTCGTCGCCGATCGCGCACACTTGCTCGGC
The DNA here is from genome assembly GCA_035571955.1 of Urbifossiella sp. Lineage (GTDB taxonomy): Bacteria > Planctomycetota > Planctomycetia > Gemmatales > Gemmataceae > Urbifossiella. Next base: position 2,871 of record DATNBQ010000518.1, read on the forward strand.
TTGTAGCCCCGTGGCCGCCAGCAATTCCTCGAACGCGGGAAGTTTGTCGGATCGCCCCTGGAAAACCGGGGTAATGCCGAGTTCTTTGGCGCGAACCGCGACGGCCCGCGACTTCCGTCCCGAGAGAATCGCCGCCCGCTTACCCATTTGCCGCCAGAACTTCAACCCCGATCCGTCGCGAACGTGGAATCGCTTGAGTTCCGTGCCGGTGTCGTGATAGATGATGGAACCGTCCGTGAGCACGCCATCCACGTCCAGGAGCAGCAGTTCGATGCGGGCCGCCCGCTGCGAAATCGGTTCGGTTTTTCGGTCAGGCATATTGAGGCACGCTTGAGGAGCGGCGTGTTTTTGAGTGTAGCAGATTCTGGGTGGCACCCCTGCTTTATCCGCTGGGTCGCCGCGGCGCGATTCGATACAACCTCGGTACGGCCAGTTCCATCACGATTCGCGACTCCCGGAGGACATCATGCCGACGAACGCACCCTTGAACCGCAAATTACGCATGGGCCTGATCGGCGGCGGGCAAGGGGCATTCATTGGCCGGGTGCACGCGACGGCGGCGGTGCTGGATAACCGCGCCGCCCTCGTCGCCGGGGCGCTTTCCTCCGATCCCGCCAAATCCAAGGCGTCCGCCGCGGACTACGACATCCCGGCCGATCGCGCCTACGGCTCCTTCCAGGATATGGCCGCGGCCGAAGCCAAGCGCCCGGACAAGATCGATTTCGTTTCGGTGGCCACGCCGAACCATACCCACTTCGAGATTGCCGAGACGTTCGTCGAGGCCGGGTTCAACGTAATCTGCGACAAGCCGATGACCTTCGATTTCGCGCAGGCCGAGGAACTTCTCAAGGTGGTCGAGAAGAGCGGCGTCGTCTTTGCAATCTCGCACAATTACACGGGGCATCCGCTCGTTCGCCAGGCTCGCGAAATGGTCAAGAACGGCGAACTCGGCGAGATCAACGCCTTCCGTTCCAATTACATTCAGGGCTGGCTGCGGACGCGGCTCGAAAGTGACAATCAGAAGCAAGCGGCGTGGCGAACCGATCCGGCCAAGAGCGGCGCCGCCGGCTGCTTCGGCGACATCGGCACCCACGCTTACAACCTCGGCCGGTTCATTACCGGCCTCGCTCCGAAGGAAATCTCCTGCGTTCTCAAGACTTTCGCCGAGGGGCGCAAGCTGGACGATTACGGCACGGCCCTGATTCGCTTCGAGAACGGCGCGCTCGGCAGCGTCACCGCCAGCCAGATCAGCCACGGCCGCGAGAACGACATTTTCATCGAGGTCGACGGCACCAGGGCGTCGCTGGAATGGCGCCAGGAGAACCCAAACCAGATGATCGTCCGGAAGAACGGCGAGCCGCACCGGATTTACACGCGGGCAGGCGGGCCGTACCTCGGCGCCGCGGCGGCCGCCGCGACCCGCATCCCCAGCGGCCACCCCGAAGGATATCTGGAAGCCTTCGCTAACATCTACGCCGCCGCATTCGATGCAATGGCCAAGCGAGCCAGCGGCGAGAAATTCGAGACGATCA
>DATNBQ010000519.1:0-14499 GCA_035571955.1 Urbifossiella sp.
GCCCGGTGGCGCGGACGGGCGTGCTCGCGTCGTCTCTGCAAATGACCGCGACCCGACCGGTGGTGGCCGCGGTGAATGTAACCGCTTTGCCGATCCCGCCGCCGCTGTTGCGTGGAGTGCCCGCGGAAATGGCGCCGTTACTGAAAGCCCAATTGCTTCAGCTCTCGCTCGACCTGGGGGCCAAGCCGCAACTCGACGTGCAGGCGGCCTATCCGAACGCCGCTGCCGCCGACGATGCCGAGAAGGCCTTGCAAGGCCTCATTCGCCTCGGCCGCGGCGAAATCGCCAAGCATAAAAAGGAACTGGAAGACAAGGTGCTCGGCGACAAGGAAGGAACGCCGCGGCCGATCGAGGATCTTCCCGAAGCGGTCGGCAGCGTGTTCTTCATCGGCATGCTCGGCCGACTCGACGATATCCTCGCCGACCCGAAGTTGATTGCTCGCGACGGCAAGAGCCTCGCTTTTCACGCCGATTTACCGGTGCAAACGGTCGCGGCCCTGAACGGTTATGGGGCCGTCCTCCTCGGTCTGTTGCTTCCCGCGGTGCAGAAAGTCCGCGCCGCCGCGTCCCGCTCCAGCAGCATGAACAACCTCAAACAGATCGGCCTCGCCATTCACAACTACAACGACGTCTACGGGCATCTTCCCAAGGACATCACCGATAAGAACGGCAAGCCGCTCCTCAGTTGGCGCGTCGCCATCTTGCCGTTCCTCGAACAGGCGCCCCTTTACAACAAGTTCAAACTGGACGAGCCGTGGGATAGTGAGAACAACAAGCAGTGGTCGAAGGCGGTTATCAAAACCTTCGTCGCGCCGAGCGACCCGAACGCACCGTTCGGCATGGACAAGGACGGCTTCGCCACGACGAACTATCTCGGAATCAAGGGCCCCGGCGCCATGTTCGACGATGACAAGAAGCTGACTCTCGCCAACGTCACCGACGGCACGTCGTTCACAGTGATGGTGCTGGAATCGGCGGACGCCGTGGCCTGGGCGAAGCCGGGCGATTATCCGTTCGACCCGAAGAAGCCGCTGCCGAAGATCAAGGCGCTCAATGCCAACGACATCGCTCTCATGCTGATGGGCGACGGCTCGGTGCGCTCCGTGAACCTAAAGTCGGTAACCGAGAAGACGCTGAAGGCCGTATTCACCCGCGCTGCGGGCGATGAACCGGGCAAGGACTGGTAATTGATACCATGCCCGTGTTCGAGACGCGATCGTTGTGCAAGGTCTATGGCGGGTCGCCGCCGGTGCGGGCCGTGAACGAGGTCTCACTGAGCATGGAGCGCGGCAGCGTCGTCGCCATCACCGGGCCATCCGGTTCCGGCAAGACGACGCTGCTGGCGATGCTGGGCGCTCTCGAGCGGCCGACCTCGGGCAGCGTGATGTTCGCCGGAATCGATCTCACGACCTGTTCGAGTGCGGAACTGGCACGGGTGCGGCGGCGGCTCGGTTTCGTCTTCCAGGACTTCGCCCTGATCCCGGGCTTGTCGGCCTGGGAGAACGTCGCTTACCCGCTGATCCCGCGCGGCACCGCCCGCCGCGAGCGATTTCGCATCGCGACGCAGTGGTTGGTGCGCTTCGGTCTGGCGGCGAAGAGCGCGACGCGAGCGAAGCGACTCAGCGGCGGCGAGCAGCAGCGCGTCGCCATCGCCCGCGCCTTCGCCGGCCGCCCCGAGGCGCTTCTCGCCGACGAACCCACATCGAACCTCGATGCTGATACGGCCGATTTGTTCCTGGCGGCGCTAGTGGAATTCCGATCGGCCGGCGGCGCCGCCGCAATCGCCTCTCACGATCCGCGCCTTGTCGAAGCAGCATCCGAACGCCGGGAAATGAAGGCGGGAAACTTGGTTTAGCCGCGACCCGGTGTCCGCGAAGGGGAGCGAGAATCTAGGCATTATTCCAGCCCAAATAGCGCTTTCGCGTTGCGCGCGGTCGCTTCGCCGAGGACCGCCGACGACAGGCCTCGCGCCTCGGCGAGGCTGGCAGCGGTGTGGGCCACGTAGGCCGGTTCGTTGCGCTTGCCGCGATGCGGAATCGGCGCCAGATACGGGCAATCGGTTTCGACGAGCAGTCTGTCGAGCGGCACCTCCTTCGCCACATCGCGCAAGCTTTGGGCCGTCTTGTACGTGAGCATGCCGGCGAAGGAAATGAACAGTCCCATTTCCAGGCACGCCTGAGCCGTGGCCGCGTCGCCGCTGAACGAGTGCATCACGGCGCGGATGGGGCCGTGGGCGTCGAACTCGGCCCGCAGCATTCGCACCACGTCCGCCTCCGCCTCGCGGCAATGGATGACGAACGGCTTATTCAAGCGGCGGGCCAAGGCGATGTGCCGGGCGAAATAGTCTTCTTGCACGGGAAACGGCGTGCGATCCCAGTAGCGATCGAGGCCAGTTTCGCCGATGGCGACGACGCACGATTCGCTTTCGGCGAGTTGAACGATGGCGTCCCAGTCGGTGGCCTGGGCCTCGGCAGCATGGTTCGGCTGGATGCCGACCGCCGCCGCGAGCGATGGAAAGCGCTTGGCCAGAGCGACGCTGGCGAGGGACGATTCGCGATCGATGCCGATGCAAATGGTCCGTTCGACGCCGGCCGCTTCCGCGCGCCGGAGCACCGCCGGAAGGTCGGAGGTGAACCGCTCGTCGAACAGATGCGCGTGGGTATCAATCAGCATCGCAAGTCTCGAACTGCTCCGGTCGCTGACGCTCCCGGCTCGCCGGGCTACTTGCTGAACCAGTAGATGCCCTTGCCGTCGCGGCTGGCCGTCAGCATGTACAGTTCGCCCTTCTCGTCTTCGCCGAACGAATAAACTGGCCGGTTCGGATCCTTGATCGACCGATTTCCCGTCACCCGCTTCAGTCCTTCATCGTACTTCAAGGCCCAGACGCGGCTCGAAACGTAGTCGCCATAGATGTAATGGCCATCGAGTTCCGGCACGCGGCTACCGCGGTAGACCGTGCCGCCAGTGATCGACTTGCCCACGTCGTGGTGGTATTCCCAGATCGGATCGATGAGATCCTTTCGCGGTCCGACGCCGAGGGCGCCGAACGGGTGCAGCCCCTCGCGGCGGTTCCAGCCATAATTGCCGCCCTTCACGATGATGTCGATTTCCTCGTAGAGGTTCTGGCCGACGTCGCCGGCCCACAGTTGCCCGGTCTTGCGGTCGAAGGCGATGCGCCATGGATTGCGGACGCCCAGTGCGTAAATCTCCGCTCGGGCATCCTTCACGCCGACAAACGGATTGTCCTTGGGAATGCCGTAGGGCAAGCCCTCAGCCTTCGAATTGATGTCGATGCGGAGGATCTTGCCGAGCAGGCTCGACAGTTTCTGACCGTTGTCGTAGAGGTCGTTGCCGGCGCCGCCGTCGCCGTGCACGACGTACAGGTAGCCATCCGGACCGAAGCAAATCGTACCGCCGTCGTGGTTCCAGAACGGCCGCTCATAGGTAATCAGGATTTCCTCGGACTTGGGGTCGCCCCTGGTCGGGTCGTCCTTCATCACGCGGAAGCGCGACACGTTGTTGCGAATCTTCGCCCCCTTCGGCGTGTAGAAGACGAAGAATTCGCCGGTCTCCTTGAACTTCGGATGGAACGCCAGGCCGAGGAAACCCTCTTCATTCGTGGCGTCGTTGTACTTCACGCGATCGCTAATATCCATGAAAACGCTCGTGGACTGGGCGGCATCCGGTTCGTTGCGAAAGGCATGGATCACGCCTTGCTGGCTGGGTACGAAGATGCGGTTGGAGCCGTCGCCGGCGTTCGTGAGCAGGATCGGCCGAAACTGGTTCGGCTTGCCGGTGTCGGTTTCCGGGCTGTAGCCGGTCCATTTCAGCTGGGTGAATGTCTGTTCCAGCCTGGCGGGGAATGGCGAATCATCGAGCGGTTGCCCCGGCACTTCGGCTTTGATGGCGGTCAAGGTTCCCGCCGTCATATCCGGCACGAGAATCTGCTTCTTGTCGAGCGACATGCAAATGTCGGCGGCGGCCTTGAAGTCCTTGGCCAGCAGGATCGCCGGGCTGCCGGGCCGCGGAATCACGAACACTTGCCCGCCCTTCCAGTCGCTTACGAAAAGCCGACCGTGGTTATCCCAGGCCAGGCCATCGCACGAACCGAGCCCGGCGGCGATCTTCTCGCTGGTGCGGTTGGCCAGCTTGATGCGGTGCAGTTCGCCGGTGCCGAAGTCGGCCAGCAGCAAGTGCGAGGCGCCGTCGAGCAGCACGCCGTTGGGCGTGTTCAGCCCCGGCAGCGACTTCTCGTCGACCACGAGTGTGACCAGCCCCTGCGGCGTGATGCGATAGACCGCGCCGCCGTGCCCTTTCAGGTCGCCGGAATCGCTGACGTACACCATGCCGCTTTCCGGGTCGGCGGTGATGTCGTTGAGGAAGAGCGGCGGCGTTGGGAAGGCATTCGCCGGCGCGAACAGGTCCACTTTCTTCGTGAACAGATCGATCTTGAGCACCTTGGTGACATCCGCGACGAAGAGCCACTTCGAGAACACGACGATGCCCTTGGGGTCGTCGAGGCCGTCGACGAACGGCACGATTTTGCCGTTGCGAATGACGACGATGCGGCCGTCGCCGTTCTTGCCGAACTCGCCGATCTCGGAGACGTACACGGCGCCGTTGGGGCCGACCGCGACCGATTCGGGGCTCTTGAGCCCTTCGGCGATCGGCCTGGGATTATCCTTGGCGGCGGCGATCGGCGCGGCCGCGAGCAGGGCGGCGCCGAGTAGCAGAAGACGCGTCATGGCGATTGTCCTTGGGAGTGAAAGCCAGTGCGTCCGCTATTATGCGAAGGGGAAACCGCGAAGCAATGGGGTTGCCTGCTCTCCGACGGATCGGACAATGAGCGAAACCGGGAGGCCTATTCCATGATCCGCACCATCGGCGTCGTTTTCCTTCTCGCGGCAAGCATGGCCGATCTGATCGCCCAGCCGAAGGCGTACAGCGTCTTCCCGGCCGCCAACCCCCCTTACTATCGCGTTCGCTACGAAGCCTCCCAACAACCCGGTCAACTCGCTTACGGCGTCAACTACACCCTCTGGATTCCGCCGGGAGTCGAAACGCTGCGCGGCGTCATCGTCCATCAACATGGTTGCGGCGAAGGGTCGTGCAAGTCGGGCCTCACCGGCGCCTTCGACCTGCACTGGCAAGCCCTGGCCAAGAAGCACGACTGTGCCTTGCTCTCCCCGGCCTACGAGCAGCCGGAGAAGGCCGATTGCCAGATGTGGTGCGATCCGCGCAATGGCTCGGATGCCGCGTTCCGGAAGTGCCTGACGGACCTGGGTTCGAAGTCCGGGCATCCGGAACTGGCGAAGGCGCCGTGGGCCCTGTGGGGGCACAGCGGCGGCGGGCACTGGGCCGGCGGCATGGTCATGCTGCACCCGGAGCGGATCGCCGCGGCCTGGCTTCGTTCCGGCGTGCCGCTCTTGAAAACAGAACCCGGCCGCAAGGGGATCAAGGCCCACCAACTTCCTGAAGCCGCACTGAAAGTGCCGATCATGTGCAATCTCGGCACGAAGGAAGGCGTGACCGAGAAAGCGAAGCAATTCGCCGGCGTCTGGCCGGCCAATCAGGTGTTCTTCAACGCGGTCCGCGGCAAGGGCGGCCTGGTCGGCGTCGCCGTCGATCCCTTTTCGAGCCACGATTGCGGCAACCAGCGCTATCTCGCCATCCCCTGGCTCGATGCCTGTCTGAGCGCCCGCATACCGAAATCCGCTGGGGAGCCGCTGGCCGCGATGCCGACGGAAGGCGCCTGGCTGGCACCGCCGCTCGGTGGCAAGGCGAGCCCGACCGCGAAATATCCCGACGACCCGCTCAAGGCCGCCTGGCTGCCGAACGAGAGAATCGCCAAGGCGTGGATGGAATACGTCAAGGACGCGAAGGTATCCGATGCCACGCCTCCGCCGGCGCCGACGAACGTTCGCCTTCAAGGGAACAACTTGACGTGGGAGGCCGAGGCGGACCTGGAGAGCGGCCTGGCGGGATTCATCATCGAGCGCGACGGGCAGGTCATTGCCCGCTTGCCGGAGCAGGGGAAGAACCCGTTCGGCCGGCCGATCTTCCAGAACTTGCAGTACAGCGACACGCCAACGCAGCCGCTCGTGCTGATGCAATTCGTCGACGCCAAGGCCGAGGCCGGCAAGCCGCATAGTTACCGGGTGATCGCCGTGAATACCGTCGGGTTGAAATCGGAACGGAGTAAGGAAGCGGTTCAGGGGAAGCCGTAAGCGAGAAGCCTGCAGCCGCTTCGCCTCAGGCAGGTCCTAATCGAACGTGCTGTCTTCAGGCTGGTAATCAGCGTACGAGACGAAGTACTCACACGGGCTATGATGAAAGCGTCCCTGTTTGTAACCGGCAGCGAGCGAGCGAAGGTACGTCTCCAAATCGGGCGCAACGACGACGATCTGTGGCGCCTGAGTGGAAAAGATCGCGACTTGGCCAACGACACCATCAACTTCGGGAAGCATATCGAGAGCGAGGCAGTCTGCATTCTCGCTTCCGGTAAAGATGATGTAGCGGTCGTGGTAGCGAGCGGGCCCAATCACGGCAAACCCTACGTCTCGAAGCCATTCGTGGTCGCTCCAGTTGCTTCGTGTGGATTCCACGATTTCTTTAGCGCTGCCAAGCCAGTAGTGCGAGTAGCCTTGCCCATTGGCCGGTTGCCGCATCATCGGAACCAGCGGATCGCCGTACCCGCGCGTGGAGTCGTAAAAGTCCTGACCATCGTGGCACAAAAGGAAATGCTTCAGGTCTTCTGGGAAGTCTAACCCCAGATTTGCTTCGGCGGAGCGTATTTCTTCCTCGCTGGCCGGCGCACGAAGGCGTGGCTTAATCGGAGGATTCAATACAGCGATTGCCTCGGCCAAGCCTTGGATGGTCGACTGCATCGATGCCAGACTGGACATGGCCGCTCCCTCATACCATGCTGAAATCCAGCAAGTCTTCCTCGCCCGCGCTCGAATCCACGTCTTCGGCGGGAATCGCTGGTTGCGTCTTCAAGCCGACGAACTCCAGAGCCGTCGGGGTGCCGACGCACAGGAACAGGTTGCCGTCCGAACCCTGGAGCAGGAACCCCGCCGACGCCTCAACCCCGCCGCGGTAGCTGAACGGAAACTGGAAGATCGTTCCCTTCTTCAATTCCTCCCTCAGGGCCGGCGGTTCATCGTCCGCGCTCAATCGATAAACGAGATGGATGTTGTGCGACAGGTAGTCGTCGATGGATGCCTTTTTGTCGAGAGGCACGGTCGCGTCGAAGGTGGATTTTACAGGGGGAATGACGTTGCCGTGCAGGTCGACTGGTTTGAGGTCGGTCTTCTTGCGCCACAGGCCGTCGGGCGAAAAGTACGCGAGGGCGGTGCCCCCCTTGCCGACGATGGAGTGGCCGTCGCCGGTGAGGGTGCCGACCTCGCAGCGCTTGCCGTTCTCGTCGAGCACTTCGGTCTCGACGTAGCCGTACAGCTTGGTGCGGTCGATCTTTTCCAGTTGGAAGTCGACGGTTTGGCCTTGGAACTCGAGGCGGAGCGGTTTGGCCATCGCGGCACCGAAAGTGAGTGGAAGACCGGTTGAGTCATTGTTCGGGATGCCGTTCTTTCGGCAAGCCTCGAACAAGCAGCGGCGCAGCTTGGCATGCGAAAAAACAGGGTGCGCCAACTATTCTTGGAGTCGAAGATCGTCGGGCACAGCCCGACCAACGAGGCACCTTGTAGGTCGGGCTGTGCCCGACACACGCCTATTGCGCCTCCAAAAGTCGTTGGCACACCCAAACAGCGCCTCGGTCTGCCACTTGGCGTGGACATCCCCGTCGATCGCGGATAAAAGCCCTCGTCTCCAGTATCCCATAAAAGAGGGCAACCCAATGCTCGGCGCCATATGCTCGATTGCGCTCGTAGCCTTTCCGTTGGAACCGGTACAAAAGCCAAAGCCGCAGCCGTTTGCGATCTCGGAACTGTCGGAAGCAACCCTGACTATTTCAGAGGACGCGTTTAAGCCAATCAGGATCGAGCCGGTACGAACGGCGGCCGGCTGGCGTATTCGTCTCACAGCGAGCGGACTGAAGTTGGAAGCGACAGGCATGGTCATCAAGGCCGGCAACAAAGTCATCACATATCGAATTAACAAGGATGGGACGATCGATATCAGTAGCGAAACTGCGGCTCCTAAGTAGTAAATAGCTGGCATCATTTCGTCGTCAGCGGAATCACGCCATCCCAGTTGGGCGGCGGCGTGTGGTTGTACTGCAAAATAAATCCCGTCAGCAAATCCTTGCCGCGATCCTGCGGCGGCAAGCGGTGCAACAGTTCATACGCCTTGACCCATTCGCCGACCAGGAACGCTTCCAGGGCCGCGTCGTAGTCGGCGAGATGCTGATCCGTCAGGACCGATTCCGGGCCAGTCGGCGGAACCAACTCCGTGACGACGAGCGGCGTTTCCAGGCCGTATGGCCGCACCTTGGCCAGGCGGCGGACGCGGGCCGCATCGCCGGGCAGCTGCGAACGCACCAGTTCCGCCGTCGGCTCATCGAGCAAGATCGGCACGCGCAAGGGCTTGGTCATTCCTTCGAGCCGCGCCGCCAGATTCACGACCGGACCGAAGACGCCAACTTTGGCCTGTTCCGCCGTGCCGATTCCCCCTGCGACTGCTCGCCCCGAAGCGATGCCAATTCCGACCTTGAACCCGAACAGCGGGTGCGATTCGTGCGTGGTGACGGCATCGAAGGCGGCGCGAATGCCAAGCGCCGCCCGGCACGCATTCTCCACCTTGGCGGGATCATCGAGCGGCCAGCCCCAGAAGCCCATCGCCGCGTCGCCGTAAAAATCCGCGATGGCGCCGCGGTTCTCCACAATGTTCCGCGTCATGACGCCGAGCGCCGAACTGACCCGCTGCAGAACCTCCAGCAGTTTACCCGCCGCCTCCTCGACCTTGCGCGAGAACTCCCGCAAGTCGCAGAACAGCACGGTGACGTCCGCTTCGCGCGGCTCCAGGGCTTGCGGTGCGTTCTGGCTGGAAAGCACGTGCAGCACGCCTGGCGAAAAGAAGCGGCGGAAGACTCCCTGGCGCTCGCGGAGCACTTGCACTTGCCGCAGCGAGCCGACGATCTCGGCGACCAGTTCCGCGAACTTGACGTCGTCGCGCAGTTCATTCGCGGGCAGCGGCGCGAGCACGGTTGATGCTGGATCGCCGGCAAACCGACCCGCGACATACAGCCCCCAACCGCGGCATCCCTCGCCCACCACCGGCGTGCAGAATGCCCAGTCGAACCGCCCTTGCAGCGTGAACTGTAAGGCATCCGCCGCTTGTGCATCCGGCGACGACCAGACGTGCAAGATCGTCTGCGCCTGGTTGGCCACGGCCTCGATCACCAGCCGGCGGCTCGGTTCAAATGCCCCTTCGCCGGAACGCCGCCGATCCCAGTGCAACAGGCGAATGGCCGGCTCCGGTGCGGTTCCCGCGGGGCCGTGCGTTTCGATCGTCCCCATTTCCACTTCGACGAGGGCGACCGCATCGGCGCGGGGAACGCCGGCCAACAGCATGTCGCCGAGACGCGCGAACAAATCCGCGTCGTTGGCGGCGCTCGAAATCACGTCCGGCAACTTGCTGAGTACGTCGAGGCGGTGTGGGGCGTCGCGGAACTTGAGGCGTTCCAGTTCCGTATGCGCGATGGTGCGCGATTCGAGGAGCAGCCCGCCGTGGCCTGGGCTCGGCGTCGGCCGTCCGGCCGCCACCGTGAACAGCGTGTGGCCGATAACGAACGACCCGGCCGGCGGCAGTTCAAAAATGTCGTCGTGCTTGCCGCCGTGATAAATGGGGTTGGCGGCGGCGGGGAGCCGGCGCACGCGCAGCCGGCCGCTCCGCCACGTCAACTCCGCGTGCCGCCGCGACAGATACGGCTCCCACGGCACCGCCCAGGCATCGGCATCGCGACCGAGCACGACGCTGCTCCCCGGCGGCAGCGGCCGACGCCAGTTATCTTCCGGACGAGGTCCTTGTGCAATCAGGTCGGACATTCGGGGATCGGCTGGGGACAACGGCAGCGCGCCTACGGGCGCCCGATCCTCGATTTTCTATCAGTTTTGAGCTTGTTGAGCAGGCTGCCGGCGCGAGCATAGGGTTAGCGAGCAGTCGCAAATCCGTCGCTCCTTCAGGGTCGCAAAGCAGTCGCTCCCTTGCTATCGCGACTCGGTTCGCCGTGTGTCCGAGTCGCGAGCTTTACATAACGGACGGATGTCCACCCGGGCCATGCTGACACCTCACGTAAGAAAACGAGCCTCAGCCGGGGCGCTCGCCCGGCATCCGCGACCTCCACAAAAAAACTTCAGGGAGTAGGCCATGGATAATCCGAGGGTTTATCCCGCTTCCTTGGCTTCTTCTTCCTCCGGCCAGTCCTCGAAGCGCATCGGCAGCAGTCGGCTGACGCCGCTTTCCTGCATCGTCACGCCCCAGAGCCGGTCCGCGGCCGCCATCGTTCGCTTCTTGTGCGTCACCACGATGAACTGGCTCTGGTCGAGGAACTCGCGGAGCACGCCGGCGAAGCGCGTCGTGTTGGCTTCGTCCAGGGCCGCATCCACTTCATCGAGCACGCAGAACGGCGACGGCTTGTTACGGAAGATGGCCAGCAACAAGGCGATGGCGGTGAGCGTTTTTTCGCCGCCGGAGAGCAGCGACAGCGAGCGAAGTTCCTTGCCGGGCGGGCGGGCCGTGATGTCGATGCCGCTCTCGAGCACGTCAACGCCTTCCTCGAGCACGATGTCGGCTTGGCCGCCGGCAAACAGCTTGCGGAACAGTTCCTGGAAGTAGCCGCGGACCGCCGTCAGCGTGTCCGTGAACATCTTGCGGCTATCGGTGTTGATGGTGTCGATCACTTGCTGCAAGGAATGGCGGGCCGCGGAGAGGTCGTCGTGCTGCGATTTGAGCCCGCCATATTCCGCCTCGACGCGGGCGAGTTCCTCCAGGGCCTCCATATTCACGCTGCCGAGTCGCGCGATCTTCCGCCTCAGGTCGTCGATCTCTTGCTGTGCCGAAAGAGGGTTCAGAGCGTCCGGCGTTTCGCCGGAATCAGGGGGCTCACGCCCCCCGCTCGCCTGATCGGCCAATTCAATCCCATAATCGTCGCGGATGCGGCCGGCGACGGCGTCGCGGCGAGCCAGCACATCGTGGGCAGCGAGTTCCCGCGCGTGGGCGGCGTTCTGCTTTTCCTGCCAGCCGTCGCGGAGTTGGCGGAGTTCCTCGCGAAGGGCATCGCGGGCCGCGCGATCGATGGCCGCCCGTTCGGCCAGTTCGCCGCTGGCCCGTTCGCGCGTTTCCTTCTCGCCGTATGCCGCCGCCATTCCCGCCGAGGCGCGCAGCATCGCCAAAATGCCTTCTTCCAGGCGATGTCGTGCCGTTTGGAAGGCCGACGCGCGATCGACGACATCGGTCTTCCGCTTGCGGAGATCGCTGTCGATTTGCGTCAACCGTTCGCGGGCCCGGTCGCGGCTAGCGGCGGCACGGCTGAGCGCCACTTGCGCTTCGGTATGGGCCTGTTGGCAGCGTTCGCGTTCCTGTTCGCCGGCCGCGATCGCCGCCTGAATTCCTTCCAGCCGTTGCCGCAATTGTTCCGCCTGTTGCTCGGCATCGTCGGCTTCCAGTTTCGCCGCCACCCATTTCGCCTCGCCGCCGCGGACTTCGTCTTCGAGCAGTCGAGTTTCGGTGGCGAGTGTGTCGAGCGAATCGACGAGTTGCTCAATTTGCTGGCGTTGGCGAGCGATCTGTTGCTGCAAGTCGCCGGCCTCGCCGGAAAGCAGCCCGATCTCGGCATCCACGGCATCAATGACCCCATCGACGGAATCGGCCTGCTGGCGAAGGCCGATGAGTTCGCGTTCGGCGGTTGCCACTTCGCGGCTGAGCGATTCGAGTTGCTCGCGCAGTTCGCGCAGTTCGCTCTTGCGGGACACCAGCCCGGCTTCGCCTTTCGATGGCCCGACGGTGAGCGTGCCATCCGGTTCGAGCAGTTCACCCAGGCGCGTGATGAAGCGGATGGTGGGAAGTTCGGCGGCAAGTCGGCGGGCCTCGTCGAGCGTTTCAACAAGAAGAACGTTGCCGAGAAGTTGTTCGGGAAGTGCAGCCAAATCCGGACGTTCGCAGCGAATATGCGACGCCAAGTTTAGCCGCGGCGCGGAGTCCTCGGAGCGGAGCGCGCCAAGGAGTGGGATGAAACCTACGCGGCCGCTGACGGGGCCGATGGCCGCGGCAATCGCGTCGATGGCCGTCGGGTCGCGGACCACGAATCGTTGGGCGGCGTCGCCAAGCGCGAGTTCCACCAGCGGCGCCAGATCGCGCGGCACCGTTATCAAATCCGCCACGAGGCCGACGATGTCCGAAAGCGTGGAATTGGGCGCGGAAAGTTTTTCCAGCACCTCGCGAACCCCAGCGCCGAGCCCTTCGTGGGCCCGTTCCAAACCTTCGAGCACCTCGATGCGGCCGTGCAAGCCGCCCTGCCGCACGCGGCGTTCTTCCAGCGATTGCTGTACGCGTTCCTGGGAAAGGCGGAGTTCCTCGCGCTGGCGGTTTAAGTCGATGAGCCGTTGGCGGGCCGCGGCCAATCGCGCCTGCAAGTCGGCATCGACCCGGGAGAGCCCATCGACGGCCGCCTCCTGGGCTTCGCGCTGGGCGGACTTGTGGCCGATCTCGCCGAGCTTCCGCGCGTATTCCTTTTGCAGTCGTTCGACCTGAGCCAAAGTGGAAGTGGCCAGCGATCGCGCGGCGGCGGCCCGGCTCACCAGGTTGTATTGCGATTCGCGATCCGCCTTCGCCTGGCGATCGAGTTCCGCGGTGCGGGCGGCGACATCCGCGAGTGCCGCGGCCGCCGCGTCGGCATCAGCCTGAACGACCGCTAGTTGCCGTTCGGCATCGGCCGCATCGGCCCCGGCCTGGGCGACATCGCTTTCGAGCGCCTTGACGCGATAACCAAGATCGGCGCGAACGCGGCCGATCCGAAGAAGTTCCTCCTCGTGCTCCGCGGCCGCGAGCCTTTCATGCTTAATCGTCGCTTCGAAGCCAGCGATCTGTTGCCGTGCGTCGGCCAACCTCGCTTCCTGATGCCGGAGGCCATCCTCGGATTTGCTCACGGCCCAGTCGAATTCCTTGGCCCGCTGTTCGAGGGCGTTGGTGCGCGAAGTTGCCGCGTCTACTTCTGCCTTCAGGTCCGCGAGTTGCCGCTCCTCAATGTCGAGCGCCGCCGTGAGTTCGCGATATTCGCGAATGCCGAGGCCGACGCGGAGTTCCTTCAAGCGCTCGGAGTACTCCTTGTGCCGCTGGGCCTTGGCGGCCTGCAACCGAAGGGTGCGCAGTTGGCCGTCGAGGGCTTCGAGGCGGTCGCGCGACCGGATCAAGTTTTGCTCGACGGCATCGAGCTTGCGCAGGGCCTCGAACTTCTTGGCCTTGAAGCGGCTGATGCCGGCGGCCTCGTCGAAGATTTCGCGGCGATCTTTATTCGAAGCTTGCAGGAGCTCGTCGACGCGGCCCTGGGCGATGATGGTGTAACCGCCGGAGCCGGCCCCGCTGCCGAGGAAAATTTCCTTGATGTCCTTGAGGCGGGACATTTCGCCGTTGATCAGGTATTCGCCGGTGCCGTCGCGGTAGACGCGGCGGCTGATTTGCACCTCGTCGGCCTCCACGGCGAGCAGCCGGCGGGCGTTGTCGAACACGACATTCGCTTCCGCCATGCCGAGGCTTTTCCGGGACGACGAGCCGTTGAAAATGACGTCGGCCATCTCGCCGCCGCGCAGCGACTTGGCCGATTGCTCGCCGAGAATCCATCGCACCGCGTCGACGACGTTGCTTTTGCCCGAGCCATTCGGCCCGACCACCGCGGTGATGCCGGGGGCGAAGTCGAAGCGCGTCTTATCGGCGAACGACTTGAACCCGATCAGTTCGAGCCGCTTCAGCATCGTCCGACATCCTGTCCGTGGTTCATGCCTATTAGGGTATGGTGAAGCGGCATCAAGGCGAAGCGCGGAGTGCGTCAGTTTGGTGGCACAGGCATTCTTGCCTGTGCTAACTATTCGCACAGGCAAGAATGCCTGTGCCACCAAGACTTCTCGAAGCGCGGAGTGCTTGCCTTCGATTTCCGGATCGCGGACAATAGCGGGAAGTTCGCTTCGTTCCACAGAAGGGTCGCTTGATGCACTGGCCTTGTCCCGGTCCGCAGATGTCGCGGCGCCGCATGATCCAGGTTGGGGCGGCGTCGATGCTCGGCCTGAACTTGCCGAAGTTGCTGCGCGCCGACGCCACCCGCGCGACCGCTCCCGCCGCCGATGCCTGCATCATCCTGTTCCTCAACGGCGGCCCCAGCCATCTCGATATGTGGGATCCGAAGCCGGACGCTCCGGCCGAAGTGCGCGGCGAATTCAAACCGATCCCGAGCAGCGTTCCCGGCGTCCTCTGTGGCGAACACCTGCCGAAGTTCGCTCGCCACATGCACCGTTGCACGCTGATTCGCTCGGCCCACCACAGCGTCAACAA
>DATNBQ010000520.1:0-3894 GCA_035571955.1 Urbifossiella sp.
TCACGTCGCCGATCGCCAGGTAAGCTCCGTCGCGAAGCGTGCTGCCGAATGCGAAGAAATCTTTGACGAGCTTGGTCTGCGTGGAGAAGAGCTTGACGCCGTCGAAGATGGCAACGCGGGGGCCGCCGCCGACCCCGGCCGCGACGGCCAGGTCCGGCACCCCGTCGCCGTTGACGTCGCCCACCGCCGTGCGGGCGCCGCCGCGGAAGTTCGGATCGGTGATGCCGAAGAAGTTCGCGCTCAGTTGCGGACCCGCCGGCGTGTACGAGTAAATCGAAACGCGCGGCCCGCCGCTCTGATCGGCCGATACGATGATCTCATCCTTGCCGTCGCTGTTGAAATCGCCGAGCGTGATGTAGCCGCCGCCGCTGAACGATTCGCTGCCGATGAACGCCGGGAACGGGTTGATGAGGAAGGCGTTCGGATTCGCCCCGCTGATGACGGCCCAGCGCGTCGGCGTGCCCGGCCCCGTGATCACGGCGATGTCCGGAACACCATCGCCGTCGATATCGCCGACGGCCGAGCGGACCACGCCGGTGAAGCCGCTCGTGAGGAAGAACATGGGCCCCTGGGCAGCGAGATTGGACGCCTGCCGCGTGTCGTACAAGTTGGTGGCTTGATCCGGTGGTTGGTATTCGAGGAGGGCCGGGCCTTGCCCCGATGCGGCAAACTGCGAGACCTTTGTGCCCGGGCTGGCCGGCGCGACCGGCGGAGGGGTCGGCACTGGCGCCGGCGGCAGCGGGTTGAACGAAACGCTGTTGGTCACCTGGATGATCTGCATCTCGGTCGAGTTGCTGCCGACCAGGACCATCTTGCCGCCGGCGCCAAGGGCCATCGCGTTGGCCCCCGTGATGTTGCCGACGCCGCCGGCCGCCGTGGTCGGGTAAACGCCAATGCCCGCCTTGGCGTAAGTGGTATCGAGCGTGCCGTTGGAGTTCAGACGCAGCGTCGCCGATTCGAAGGTCGCTTGAATGCCCGGAATCGTGGGGTTGCCGCCCGCGACTTGCACCTTGCCGCCGATCAGAATCTTGCCGTCCGGCTGAAAGGCGATCCCTTCGCCGATATCCGTGAGGCTGCCGCCGCCCGTGAAGGGAACCTGAACGAGGCCGTTCGTGCCGAACGTGGTATCGAGAGTGCCATCCGAGTCATAGCGAATCACATCGAAGTTGCCATTATCGACCTGCCCGCCGGTCACGACGATCTTGCCATCCGGTTGCACCGCGATGTCGCCGACCACTCCAAACGCATCGCCGAGGTCGTCGAGCGGAGGCAAATTCGCGAAGCCGAAATTCACATTTCCGAAGCTGTTATCCAGATCACCGGTCGAGGTCAGTCGGAAGATGTCGATATCATTGCCGAAGCTCGGTTCGCTATATGCGATTACGATGGAAGAATCGGACTGGAGAGCGACACGGACGACGTGAGAAAGATCGGCCTTAAGCGGCCCCGGCGTGGTGAAGATGACTTGGGTTAGACCTGCCGGGGGAATCGCGTTGCCGAAAGTCGTGTCGACCTGTCCCGTTGGTTCAAGGCGCGCGACATCGATGATTTCCGGAGTGGCAAGATTGATATCGCCCACGAGAACGATTCGATCATCCGGCATGATCGCCATGTCGGAGATGCCTTCTCCGGCCTTTACAAACGGGAAATTAACCCGGCCGTTGATGCCGAACGTGGTGTCGAGCTTGCCGCTAGGAAGCAATCGAGCCAGCGCCCAAACCGTATTGTTGGTCGGCGGCAGATCCACTCCCGTCTGCGCTGAACCGGCCACGATGATGTCGCCGTTGCTCTGCAGTCCGATGCACGTGGCGATGTCCGTCTTGTCGAAGGTGCCGAGATCGAAGGGGATGACGACGCGGCCGTTGACGCCGAAGGTCGTGTCGATGGAACCGTTCGGGTTCAGCCGCGTGACGGCGAAGTCCGGGCTCGGCGATCCTTGCACGTATGCATTGGGACCGTTAATGTTCGGCCCGGCGGTGCCGGCGACGAGGATTTTGCCGTCCGCCTGGACGACGGTGCCCGCGCCATTGGATGCCGGATGGGCCACCAAGGGGTTGTTGGGAAAGGGAATCGTGGCGACGCCGCTGATGCCGAAGGTGGGGTCGAGCGTTCCGCCGGCGGGCACCGAGCGGTCTTCGAGCGGCAGCAAACTCAACGACGCCTTGTGGCGGGTCTGAGCCATGGGGGAATCCCGCGGGGTGGAACTCATGGTGGTGGATTCCCCGCGCGCAAGCTCGGCGGCGGGAATCGACCCTCAATACTATCAGACGAGCCAGACGCGAATTGAGTTTGAAGCGAACAATTCCGGCCGGACCGCGGCCCCAACGGACACCCGGCACGGGCCATAGCAATGCGCCCGGCAACGCCGGTTCGACCGGTCCGGCCGGTTCGAACAGTTCGAGCGAAAGCGGCCGGGCAGGCTTTGAGAGAATGCGATTTCTCGGACGAATTGATTCAAGCCGGAACAGAGACGGAACAAACCACAGAGGCACAGAGACACAGAGAAGAGAAAAGATCGTTTCTCTCGTCTGGCTTTCTCTTCTCTGACTCTGTCGCTGACTTCCAGAAAAGCGATGCCCTCAATGAATGGCATTACGAGCCCAATTCTTCAGCCCGAAGGGCTGGGACAACATAGCCCAGGGCAACGCCCTGGGATGGCGTTCAATATTGAGAAGCAGCCTGAAAGGCTGCGACAACTACTGTCCCAACCTTTCAGGCTGGCCTGCCTTCGACCTCGATTCCCAGGGCGTTGCCCTGGGCTATGTTGTCCCAGCCCTTCGGGCTGAGGAGAGCGAAGCGGACATTACTTCCCGACTCTCAATGGCCCTGCATTGACTCCAAAAGCAAAAGCGGCGGCCGATTGGCTCGGCCGCCGCTGACGTTCCATCGCAGTTGAATTACTTACTTGTTAACGGGGTGGGCCCGGTTCAGGGCCTTGATGTATTCCTCGACCATTTCCTTGTACTTGGGGGGGATGTCGCGGGTCAGTTCCTTGACGACCTTGGCCCGCTCTTCCGGCGGCAGGCCGCCCCACTGCTCGGCGATCAGGCGGAGTTTCTTTTCGTCGACCTTGCCGGCGCCGGCGCCGCCCATGACCACGCTATCCGGGGCCGCGTTCTTCGGGGTCAGGGTGCCGCCCTTGCCGAGCTTGCCGCCGCCCGGGCAGTTGCCGCCGTTGCACTGGCCGCCGCCCTTGGCCTGGTTCTCGAGTTCCTTGATGACCTCATCGAGGCGGAACACGATCTTCTTCTGGATGTCCTGGGTCTTTTCGCCGGGGCGGGACAGATCGAGGCGGCGGCCGCTATTGTCCATCAGTTTCTCGATGTTGCCCAGGTCCTTCGGATCCGGCGACCAGTTGACCATGTCGAAGAACATCAGCGTGGCGACCATCTTGTAGCGGTCCGGGGCGTCGGCCACGTCGTCGAGCAGGCGGCTGATGCTGGTGACGGCGGCGTCGCGCTTCATGGTCGCGTGTTCGGAGACGGCCTTGAAGAAGAAGTAGCTGGCCGGATCGACGACGCTTTCCGGAGTGATGGCGTTGAGCGCTTCGAGGGCTTCCTCGTAGCCCTTCTTGCCGGCGTTGGCCTTGGCGAAGGCGAGGGCTAGGTTGGAGCGAGCGAACGAATCGCTCTTGGCGTCCTTGAGAAGGGCGGGGACGGCGGCGTGGGCCGGCGTGTCCAGCTTGCGCGCCGTGGCGAGGATGGTCGCCGCTTCGGTGTTGCCGAGGGCGATGGTATCGACGACGCGATCGAGCACTGACCTGCTGTCGGCGGCCCAGATCTTGTCGAAGGCGGCCTGATCGAACTTGCCGCTCGCCTTGAGCCAAGTTTGGGCCTTGGCCTTAGCGGCGGCCGCATCGACGGCTTTGAGGGTGCTGAACCCATAAGCCGGCTT
>DATNBQ010000521.1:0-11133 GCA_035571955.1 Urbifossiella sp.
CACATCGACGTCGCCCAACCCCACGGCAACTCACTCGTCGTCGCCATGACCGGGATGTCGGCAGTCTCCGGGCTTCCGTATGAAGAAGCGGTTGCCGAGGTGGCCTTCGACCTCACGCAGAACTTCTTGATCGCCACGGACAAGCCGCGGCCGGTGCGCTTGACGATGGAGGCCCAGCTGATCGGCCTGTTCCGCGGCAGCCGCGACGGCCCCGGCGTGGCCATGTCGCTTCCCGCGGATGCAGACATAAGCTCCGGCGGCGTCGGCATCTCCCACGTCGGCTTCGCCGGCCATAGCCACACCGGCAAGAGCATCCAGTTCATCTCGGAACGGTCGCCGGTTGTGGAAGCGATCGTCGGCCCCGGCGAGTACACGCTCTGCCAGCGGTTCACCTTTCGCTGCACGCACCCGCGGAAGTGCCTGAAGAAGAACGTGGAGCTGGCGATGTTCGGCGACGCCGGGAAGCTGCCGGAGTGGTTGATACTGCTCGATCCGAGCCGCGATCTGCCGAAGAACAAGGACTTCGGGTTCCGGGTGGCGGTCCGCGTCGATCCGGCGCCGCCGCAAGCGCCGCCGATCCCGGAAGCGAAAACCGCCCTGGCCAAGTGACCGGCCGGATTTATCTACTCGACGAATTCCACATCAACCCGATGCGGGATGACGCCCGCGTCGTGGCCGGCGTCCAGCAGCTTGCGGATCGCGGCCCGACCGCGATCGCCGTAATGGAGCGTCCAGTCGTTCACGTACATGCCGACGAACTTGTCCGCGAGCGACACATCCATATCGCGGGCATACTTCAAGGCATAATCCAAAGCCTCGCGGCGATGGTCGAGCCCGTAGCGGATGCTCTGTTTGATGAGCCGGCTAATCTCGGACATGATCGGCTTGCCGAGGTCCTTGCGAACGACGTTGCCGCCGAGCGGCAAGGGAAGCCCGGTGCGATCCTGCCACCAGACGCCGAGATCGACCACCAGGTGTAAGCCCTGATTCTGGAACGTCAACTGGCCCTCGTGGATGATGAGCCCGGCATCGTATTCTCCGCTCGCCACGGCCGGGATGATTTCGTCGAAGGGGACGATGCCGTAATTGGGGGGCGATTCTTCAAAGACCTCATTCGATCGCCTTTCCGCATCAATTTGGTTTTGAAGATCGTCGATTGGAACCCGCAACACATCCATCGAGTGGCCCGGTCGGATTTTCGTCCGCAGACTGTCGAATAGTAGTTTCAAGGTGAGGAACGCCGTGGTCAGCGTTCCCGGCACGGCGATCTTCACGTTGGCCAAGTCGCCAATGGTCAGCGGTTTGCGAGCCACGATCATCGGGCCGTAGCGATCGCCCATGCTGCAACCGCTCGGCAACAGTGCATACTTGTCGTGCAGGAAACTGTAGGCGTGAATGCTGACCGCCGTCACTTCCAGTTCCCCTTTCAGCGCCCGGCGATTGAGCGTCTCGATGTCCTGCAGTTCGTGGACGAACCTCAGGTTCCCGGTGGGAATCTTGTCGTTGGCCAGGGCGTGGAACATGAAGGCGTCGTCGGGGTCGGGGCTGTGGCCGACGCGGATCAGTTGTCGTTCGCTCACGGTTCCTACTCCAGGTATTCGGGAGGTGCGTTGTCGGGCGGTCCGTGGAAGGCCACGGCGCCGCGATCCAGCACGACCAGGGCATCGGCCACGCGGCGCAGCGACGGGATGTCGTGGGTCACGATCACCATGGTCGTTTGAAACGCCGCGTCGTTGGATAAATCGTCGATGACCTTCATGACCTCGGCGGACATCCGCGGATCGAGGGCGCTGGTCGGTTCGTCGAAGAGGATCGCCGCGGGATTAACCGCAAGAGCGCGGGCGATGGCAACGCGCTGCTGCTGTCCGCCGGAAAGAAAACTGGGGCGGGCATCGGCCTTGGCAGCGAGGCCGACGCGATCGAGCAGCGCGCGGGCCGCCGCTTCCACCTCGCCGCGCGGCTTCCCCAAAGCATGCACCGGCCCGCTCATCACGTTCTCCAGCACGTTCATGTGCGGGAACAGGTTGAACTGCTGAAAGACCATGCCGACGACGCGGCGAAGTTTGACGAGCAGTTCGCGCGGCGGAAGGGCGCCGCCGGCCAGTTTCAGGTCGCCGACGGCAACTTCCCCGGCTTCGAACGTCTCCAGGCCGTTGATGCAGCGGAGCAGCGTGCTCTTGCCGCCGCCGGACGGCCCGACGATGCCGACGACCTGACCCGCGGCGAACTCGACGCTGACGCCATCGAGAATGCGAATCTCGCCGAACGACTTCACGATGTTGGAAACGCGGATCATGGTTTACTGACGGTCAGGAAGGTAATGGCGCCACCGGAAACCTGTCTTACACCTCCCCCCTTGTGGGAGAGGTCGCCGACGAGCGTAGCGAGTCGGCGGGTGGGGGGCTTATGTGCAGTAGTCGATACCCCCCACCCGTCGAACGTCGTCTCTTCGAGACGACGTTCGACGACCTCCCCCACAAGGGGGGAGGTTGTAGGTGGTTGGCTCGGTGTCTTTGCTTTAGCTGACTCCCAGTAGCCGGCGACCCAGCGGGGAGCGCAGTTCTTACTCCATCATTCCGAGCACATCGCCGGCGTCCACGCGGTCGTTCGGCTGCTTGATCCGTTCGCGCACGGTGCCCGTAATGGGCGCGGCCACGGCGATCGCCGCCCCGGGGATCAGCACTTCCACCACGCGGTCGCCCGCGAAGACCCGCTCGCCCGGCTGCACGTGCCAAAGGCTCACCACGGCCGGGGCGCCCAGAGCCGGCAACAGAATTGGCGTCATGCCGGCACCATCTCCTCGGCATGGTAACTCGACCGGACGAATGGACCCGCCGCCACTTGCTTGAATCCCAGCAATCGCGCCTTGCGGGCCAGGTCATCGAATTCCTCCGGCGGCACATAGCGGGCCACCGGCATGCTTTGCTTCAACGTCGGGGCCAGGTATTGGCCGAGCGTCAGCACGTCGCAGCGAATGGAACGCAGATCCGCCAGCACGTCGAACAGTTCGTCGATGGTCTCGCCGACGCCGAGCATCAACCCGGCCTTGGCGACGATGCGCGGGTTTGCCTTTTTAACGCGGTCGAGCAGTTCGAGGCTGCGGCGATACTCGGCCCGGCCGCGAGCCACGCGGTAAAGCCGCGGCACGGTTTCGATGTTGTGGTTGAAGACATCCGGCTCGGCGGCGATGACGGCATCGATGGCGGCGGGGTCGCCGAGAAAGTCTGGGGTGAGCACTTCGACAGCGGATTCGGGAAGCCGCCGGCGCACGGCCCGGATGCACGCGGCGAAGTGGGCGGCGCCGCCATCGGGCAAATCGTCGCGCGTCACCGAGGTAATCACGACGTGTTTGAGGCCGAGCCGGGCGGCGGCCTCGGCGACCCGTTCCGGTTCGTCCGTTTCCACGTGCAGCGGTTCTCCTTTGGGCACCGAGCAGAAGCCGCAGGGCCGCGTGCAGACGTTGCCGAGCACCATGAATGTGGCGGTTCGCCGCGACCAGCATTCGGTGCGGTTCGGGCAACGGGCGTTCTCGCAAACGGTTTCGAGGCGCAGGTCGGCGAGGAGCGATTGCGTGAAGGCGGCGCCGTTGCCGCGCGGCAACTCGCGCTTCAGCCAGCGCG
Source organism: Urbifossiella sp. (assembly GCA_035571955.1). Taxonomy (GTDB): domain Bacteria; phylum Planctomycetota; class Planctomycetia; order Gemmatales; family Gemmataceae; genus Urbifossiella. The sequence continues at coordinate 3,621 of DATNBQ010000521.1, forward strand.
GCAATCGCGGAGTCGGCGGATCAACGAGCGGCAGTGATTGCATGGTGAACGGGCCGGCCGCCCGGCATTGGCAACTCATGGAACAGCGACACCCGACCGAATCCAAACCGCTCGGCAATCTTTGCGAGCAGCCGCTGCCGCACCTCGGCAATCCGCACGCGGCTCGTCGTCTCCCGCTGCAGCGACGTCATCGGCAGCGGATCGCCGTCGCAGTGGATGTTGTAGAAGAGTTCGAGATCGGGATCGACGTTCAGAATAATTCCGAAGGTGCTGACGCCGTTGCGGATGGCGAGGCCGAGGTGGGCGGCGCGGCGGCCGCGGATGCGAACGCCGGGCTGCCGTGCGTCCGCTTCGGCCGGCAAGTCGTAGGCTTGCACCACTTCCACAACGAGTTGCTGCATCGCGGCCACGAATGCCGCCGGCGTCATTTTCAAGCGATCGAGGGAAAGAACCGGATAACAGGCAATTTGCCCTGGAACATGGAGCATGGCGCCTCCGCCGCGGCCGACCCAGTGCAGCGGCCACTCGCGGGCGTGCAACTCCTTCGGCCCGGGGCGAACGTGGCGGCGGCTCCCTTCGCGGCCAATGGTAATTCCCGTCGGGTGATCGCAGAGGATCAGTGCGCCGAAGCTATCGCCCGCGACTTCGTACGCCAGCCGATCTTGCCGCGCCAGCAAGGCATCCAGGTCGACGCGGCCCAGCATATAGGCATGCAAGGCTTCGGGCAAAGGCTCCGGTGCATTCGGCACGATCGGTCGGCTCGCAGTGATGAAAACGGGCACTCAGCCGCTATTTTACCAGTCCCCGTTCGCGGAACACAGATGGAGTGTCCATGCGGAGCCGCTGGCTTGCCGGGCCAGTTTGCCTGGCGATCGTCGTGACCCTGGCCGATGCCATCAAGCCCGTCTTGATCGACGACACCGCGTACATCACTTACGCCCGCCACATCGCCGACCACCCGCTCGACCCGTACGGCTTCGAGATGTTCTGGTACACCTACCCGCATCCGGCGATGGAGGTGCTCGCGCCGCCCGTTGTGCTTTACTGGCTCGCACTGTGCATTCGGCTCTTCGGCGACAACCCCGTGTTCCTGAAGCTGTGGATGTTCCCATTCGCGTGGATCTTCGCGCGGTCGCTGGAATCGTTGCTGCGCCGATTCGCGCGGGGAACCGAGGCCGCGGCGTTGCCGCTCATCGTGCTGTCGCCGGCGGTGCTGCCCAGTATGAACTTGATGATCGACATCCCGGCGGCTGCCCTCGGCCTGGCGGCGTTGGCCGTCTTCATTCGAAGTGCCGACTCGCGGAGCGCCTGGCTGGCCGTCGCCGCGGGAGTCCTGACCGCCCTGGCCATGCAAACGAAGTACACGGCGCTCCTAATCCCGCCGCTATTGCTCTGGTACGGCCTCACGCACCGGGCGCTTCGGCTCGCGCTTCTCGCCGTGGTGGTCGGCGTCCAGTGCTTCGCGGACTGGGAAGGCTTGCTGCTCGCCAAGTACGGCCAATCGCATTTTCTGTTTCACCTGGCGGACCAGGATCCGGGCGCGGATTTCTTTCGCGCCAAATATGCACTGCTGGCGCCGCTGGCCGGGCACCTCGGCTGCCTGGGAATCGGCATTGGCCTGTATGCCGGTCGAGCCATCGGCATTCCACGGACCGTGCTCGCGGCCGTTGCCGTGCTCTGGGGCGCGGGCGCCGCGGCCATCGCCGTGCTGCCGTTCAAGGACACGATCCTGGTTCAAAATCATGAAACCGAGCACATTAACCTGGCTCTCGGTTCCCTGGTGTGGCGAACCTCGGGGGCCATTGTCCTGCTAATCGCCGCCGGTTGCTGCTGCATGCTGTTGTTCCGTCGCCGGCGGCGCCGACCGCTGCGCTGGTCCGCGGATAGCCTGTTCGTGGTCGGCTGGGTGCTTCTGGAGATCGCGGGTTACTTCGCGCTCACGCCGTTCCCGGCGGCGCGGCGCGTGTTCGGCGTCACCTTCGCGTTGGGAGTACTGGCGGCGCGAACCGTGAGTCGATCGCAACGCATGCCCGGCCGCCGACCGCCGCATTGGGTGCTCGCGTTCGGAATCGCCGCCGGCGTTCTCATTGCCGCTCTCGATACCTTCGATGCCTTCCCGGAAAAAGACCTGGCCGAACGGGCCGCCGCCGCGACCCATGCCGCTTCCTCCCCGGACCAGCGCGTCTGGTTTATCGGCCACTGGGGGTTCCAGTATTACTGCGAACGGGCCGGCATGGTCCCGGCCATCCCCGGCCAATCCGTCTTCGAGCCCGGCGACTGGTTCGTCCGACCGCTTTACCCGGACGACGGCCGCTTCTTCTTCCGTCCCTATGCCGGCGGTGTTGAATTGATGCCGCCCGACGATTCGTGCGAACTCGTGGAAGTGTTCGTGTGGGACGATTGGCTGTCGGCAACGACGATCCCGAATTACTACGGCGGCAAGGAGCCGGTGCTCGGCCGCGACCACCCGCGCCTGCGCGTGGGCATCTATCGCATCGTCAAGGAATGGCACGCTGTTCCTTGATTTCCAAGAATCGCCACAAAGGCACGAAGTTGACACAGAGAGAACAGAGAAGACGGGATTCAAACTTCGTTCACCACAAATCACACGCCTCGCACAGAGATTCTCTTCTCCGTTCACTCTGTGTGAACTTCGTGACTTTGTGGTGAATCTTCAGGCTCAGCGGCCGCGGGGTTCGAGAGCGAAGAAGGCCTTCAGTTCCGCGCCGGCATCGGTGCGCTTGTGCACCATGCCCAGGTAAAGCCCCGGCGCCACTTCGCGAGTCTCGTCGCGGTAGGCCGAGAAGAGCCGCGACGAACCGGCGTAATCCATGATGACCGAGGGCTGGCCATCGAGGTAGCTTTGGCCGATGTAAACCCGCGCCGGGACGGCCCGAACGCCGAACACGCGATTCACCATCGTTTCTTCGTTAATTATCTTCCCTTGCCAAATGACGCGGGTGAACTGCGAAGCCGGGCCGGTGATCCGGGAGCCGGGGTTGATGATGACGCGGCCGCGGAATTTGCCGCTCGGCGGACAACCGACGCCGGCGCCGCGATAGAGCGCCTCCAGATCGCAGCGGTTCATTTTCACCAAGTCGGACATGGTGCGGACGGCGTATGTTTGCGGCACGGGATCGGCGGCATTCGCTCCGGCGGGGAGACCCAGCACGCAGGCGGCGATCAGGAAGTTGCGCATCCGTGCACCTCAGAGGAAGTTTCGAGTTACAGGGGCGGTAGGATGTCGGGTTCGATCTGATATCCATCGGCAATGGCGTTCGTGGAGTTGAATAAGCCGACGACGGCCATGACTTCGCCGAGCATTTCGGCATCCATGCCGAGTTTGCGCACGGCCGCCGTGTGCGAATTGACGCAATAGGAGCAACCGTTCGTGGCCGAGACGGCCAGGGCGATGATCTCGCGTGTGAGCGGGGCCAGTCGGGGCGCTCGCCCCACGGCTTCCGGGTGCATGATGGCCTTGAGCCGGCCCCAGACGATTTCGAGATGGTCCGGGTTAGTGGCGAGGACGCGCCACATATTGGGAACGAAATCGATCCCCTTGGTGCGGCGGATGTCGGCGTAGATTTCCGCCACCTTGCCGGTCGCCGCGTCTTCGGACACCGGCGCCACCGTGGCGATTCGTTCGGCCATGACGATTCCCAATATCCCGGCGGCGGATCACGACAGCGAAACTAGAGTCACTTCGAAGACCAGTTCGGAGTTCACAGGGATGCCGCTGTTGGGCGGCGGGTTGGTGCCGTAGGCCTGCGAAGCCGGAATGTCGATGCGGCGGGTGCCGCCCACCTTCATGCCGACGAGGCCGGCAGCGAAGCCCGGGATCAGGTGCGACGCGTCAGCCGTAGTCGACAGCGTGCCCGACTTGTTGGACGAGTCGAAGATGGTTCCGTCGGTAAGGAAGCCTGTATAGGTGGCGGAGAACTTGCCGCCGGAGGCGAGGGCCGTGCCGCTGCCCGGCGTCACATCCCAGATGCGGACGCCGTTGGCGATCGATTGCCACGCCGGATCGGTGAGCGAGAACGGCAACGGCGTGCCGCTGAAGACCGGGCCCTTATCGATGGATGGCGGCGGGGGCGGCGGCACCGGCGGCGGCTCCCCGTACGCTTCCGCCAGGAACTCGGCGTAAACCCCGTTGATCGTTTCTTGATAATCGGCCGAGGCGATAGTGCCGAGCCACGGCTCGAGGGTCGCGGCGGTCGAGGGATTGGCGGCCAGCTGCGCCTGCAGGTCCGTGATGTACTGCGAGAGAATGCCGACCGCGATCTTGCTGGAATCGGCCAGTTGTTGGAGATGACCCGGAAGGAAGGAGAGCTCCTGGGCCGTTTTCGGGTCGTTCAGGTGGTCCATGACGCCGTGCAGTTCCTGAACCACGTCCTGTTCGTGGACGAGCGCCGTGTACACCATCGCCGGGGTGACGCTGGGCAAGGACCGGCTTTCCAGACTGTCCACGTTGAAGTGGAAGTTGAGACTCTGCATGGAGTTAATTCCTTTTAGGGCCGCTCAATCTCGCTTCTCCAGCGCGATAATCCCAACTCCGATTATCGACCGCGGAGAATCGGCTCCTTCAATAAAGACGGCAAAGCCGCGCGAATCGATGGAATGGGAAAGACGCCACTCGGCACGCGCTGGGGTCCGGCTTGACTCAAAATCCCACTCTTCCTATGAGCCTTGCGAATCCGTCATCGGGTCGGGCATCCAAGGGGGAAGGGATGCGATTCGCGTTTCGATTGCGTGCGGGCTTTCGCGCTTGGGCGGCGCCGGCGCTTTTGGCCGCCGCTGTGCCGGGGTTCGCCCAGCAACCGGAGACCGTGCCGGTACCGCAAATCACGCCGATTCCCGGAACGGCCCCGACCGTCGTGCCCGCCGGCGGCCAGGTTCAGCCCGCCCCGACCGCCGAACAGCGCATCCAGTCCCTTGAAATGCAGAATGCCGAACTGGGCCGCCGTCTGGACGAACTCGTCAATCAACAAGAGGCACTCTTGAACCGATTGAACGCAGTTCCGACGCAAGCAGCGCCGCTCGACTACGAGACACCGGGGCAACTGGGGCGGCCGCTGCCGCGGGGCGCGGACAATATTGGTGAAGAAGAAGCTCCGGCCCGCGTCGACATTAGCCACGGTATCCGCATTCTCAGCCCGGACGGCAAGTACCGGGTCGAATTGCACAACTTGACGCAGCCGGAATTCCGGGCGCCGTTCCCGACCAGCCCCTCGGCCGCCGGCACCAACGGCCTCGTATCGAGCTTCGACATTCCCCGCCAGCGCTTCTACTTCACCGGCTCAATCGACAAGTACTTCGACTTCTACTCGGTGCTCAACCGCGGTTACGGCAGCCTGGACGTGCTCGATTCCTACGTGAACTTGAAGTACGACAAAACGTTCAACGTCCGCGTCGGCCGCACCAAGACGCCTTATGGGTACGAGTATTACAAGATCGCGGAAGGCGACCTGATCGCCCCGGAACGGTCGGTATTCGTCGGCAACCTGTCTCCGAACCGCCAGATTGGGGCGATGGCCTTCGGCCGGCTGGCCGGCGAATCGATCGAGTATGCCGCCGCCGTCATGAACGGCCCGCGCCGCTCCTTCCAGGACTTCAACGACGCCAAAATGGTTGCCTTGTACGTGAATACCAAGCCGTTTCTCTACGGCAGCAACGATGCGCTTCGCAACTTGAACCTGGGCATTTCCGGGAACTTCCAGCGCTCGAACGATCCGCTCGAACCGACCGCCTTCCACACCGCCAACGACGAGACCACGACATCCGCCGTCGCCAACGTGTCGCCGACTTTCTTGCAATTCAACCCACTGGCGGTCCAAAAAGGGAATCAGGCGTTCTGGTCCGGCGACATCGCTTACTACTACCGCAACCTGACCTCGCTCATCATGTACGATGGCGGGCTCATCACTTACAACCTACCCAACCGCAGCGGCATCCAAGTGCCGTTCGAGGGCGGTTCGGCGGCGTTCACTTACTTCCTCACGGGCGAAGAAATCGTTTCGCGCAAGGAAATCGAACCGCTCCGCGAGTTCCAACTCCACGACGTCTGGAACAACCCGGGGGCGATCGAAATCTACACGCGCATGGGCGTTTTGAGCACCGGCAACCAGGCGTTCACCTCCGGCCTCGTCGATCCGCGGCTCTGGACGCATACGGCCTACGTCTTCGATAATGGCGTCAACTGGTACATGAATCGGTTCGTGCGCATCTGCTTGGACTGGCAGCACAGCGAATACAGTTCGCCGGTGTCGCTGGGAGCAGGCCGCTTCACCAGTTCCACGGATATGTTCTGGTTCCGCTCGCAGATCTTCTTTTGAGAAGCGGGAGAGCGCGAAGCCGCGAGCGGCTTTCGCCACTCAACCTTTGTCTCGTTACTTCTTGGTGATTCTGTCGCGCAGCGACTTTCATAGCTGCTTTATTCCTTGGGAGAGCCTTTATGAGCGCCCAACCGTTTCGCTTCATGATCCTCGGTGCGCCGGCGCTGTTCGTCGCGCTGTTCGCCGGTTGCGGGAAATCCGAAGGCGATGGACCGGGCCCGAACGCCGTCGCGGAGCCGCCGACCGGAAACGCTGTCTTCGACAAGAACTGCCATGGCTGCCATTCCGTCGCCCCGGACGGCAAGGCGAAGAAGAAAGGGCCGAATCTATCCAAAGCCGGCGCGACGCACGATGCCGAGTGGCTCGCCGAGCACGTCAAGAACCCGAAGATTCATAAACCGGGCTCGAACATGCCGGAGTTCGCGAGCAAACTCTCGGCGGAGGAGCTCAAGAACGTGGCGGAGTTCATGGCGACGTTGAAATGACGCCGTTGGCACCCCGAATGCATCGTCACGGATTAGCCGCGAGGCGGAGCTAAAGCGCGCTGCCATTCGCGAGTTTGCCATGAGCAAATCCAAGAACAACAAGCGCTGGGTTCGCGACGTCAAAACCGTCTCGACGTTCCCTCCCAAGGCTCTGTTCACGAAGGATGCGAAGACCATCGCGCGGGTGATGGGGTCGAAGAAAGTGAGCCCGAAGGGGCCGGGCTCCGGCGTCCGCATGATCCAGTTCTTCATCAACCGGGCCGGCAAGAACCTATCGCCGACCCGCAAGGAGGAACTGGAAAAGGCAAGCAATTACTGCAAGATCGCTTACCAAAGAAATAGCATCACGGATGCTACGAGCGAATTGCGGTCAGGATGTATTCCGTTGGCCGAACCCATTGGTTATTGGCGTGAATGCTCAGGGCAATGCCACTCCTGGCGATAATGGCTTCCGTGCTGCAGCGGCCGCACAGCCATTCCCCGCCCGAAGCAAGAGAATCTTCCAACAAAGGTGGGCATGACGAACGATGCTGTGGACGAAATGATGGGCGAGAAAGGGAGAACAGTGGCTTGGGGGTTCGTCAGCGCCGGAAGCCGGGGCGAATCGGCCGCGTCCTTGTCGAGAATCTCCACGGCCGTTATCACGTTCGTTTTGACCCCGCACATGATATGCACCTTCACCCATTCGTGTTCCTT
>DATNBQ010000522.1:0-4742 GCA_035571955.1 Urbifossiella sp.
ACGGACGCCGGATTCCCGAATTCCGGTGCATTTTGGAGAAGGCGTCGGCGAAGCTCTGACGCCCTCGGCAAACGCGGCGATCACTTCCGTTGCTGAGCCTGATGTTGGTTCAACAATCGTTCGAGGAGCGCGACGGCGGAGAGAAAATCGTGGCCGAGTGCGCGGAGCAGGTCGATGTTGTTGAGGTTTCTGTGGCAGGAGAAGCAGTGCGCCAGGTTGTTGCGGGAGTCACGGCGGAGAGCAGTTCGCCGCAGCGCGGGCAGAGGAAGAAGAAGCGGCGTGGCCATTCACCTGTGCCTACAGTTGCTCGCATGCAGGTGAATTGACCTTGCCCCACGGGATGTTACGCTCCAGTCGCCCTGAATCATCGCCCGCGACTGGAGCCTTCCCATGAACGCCATCCTCATCCCTGGCCGCGATATTGCCGCAGGCGGCCATGCATCCCCCGGTTTGCCGTTCGACGCAACTACGCAATCGCCTTTGTCTTGCGACGCCATCGCGGAGATTCGCAGCCGCTGGCGCGGCCGCGCGGCCACGGGGAACGGAAGTGGAGAAGATGCGTTTCGGCCCAGGAAACAAGGCGTTTGCGGGAGTCCGCCCCCAGTGAAAGAGAAAAGAAAGCGGCCTCCAAATTCTTTTGCGGGGAAACAATCGGCTTTTCGAGCGCTGGTTCGGCCGCCGGGATGGTGGCCCGGCCAGTTAGTTCTCCTCTTCTCCCTCCTCGAAGTCCACGCCTTCCCAGTCCTCATCGGGGTCGGGCACGTCCATGTAGCGGGCGCAGTGCGGGCAGGTTTGCGTGGTGCCCATCGCCGACGCCGGCCAGTCGGACGACTTGCCGCAGTCTTCGCACACCGCCGCGACCGTGCCGGTCCGTTCGGATCGCTCCTGCTGGCGATTGCGAATCGCGGAAATCTCCTCGCGCATCTCGTCGATGGCTTGCTTCGCCGGGGCCGCATCCTCCGGCTTCGCCACGCGGACCTCGATTCCCGAGAAGGTTTCCTCGGAAAGGCCGAGGGAATCGCCGGGCGTCGCAATCGCCGACGGCATTACCGGCTCCGCGGGGAATCCCTTGTCGGTGAGCCAGTCGGCCAGCGCCCGCGCGCTCCCCATTTCTTCGGCCACCAGCACGCACTGCGGATGTCGTTCGTCGGCCATGGCGCCCTCCCTTCTCGGTTCATTACGCAATCCCGGCGTTTCGCCAAGCCCGCTATGGCCGCTGATCGACACCCCATTAAGATGAAAAAAGAACTCGGGATTCACTCCGGTCGCTGACGCTCCCGGCTCGCCCGTCCCTGAATCCCGTCACGAGAGGGAACTCCGATGCCAGATGTGATTGTGGGGATCGACCTTGGCACGACGAATAGCGAGATCGCGATCGTCGAGAACGGCCAGCCGCGAGTATTGAAGGAGGACGGCGACCCGATTCTCCCGTCGATGGTCGGCCTGACCGAGGACGGCCGGTTGTTGGTCGGCCGCTCCGCCCGCAATCAATGGGTGCTTGCCCCGGATCGCACCGTCAAATCGATCAAGCGGAAGATGGGTCAAGATGTAAAGGTGTCGCTCGGCGACCAGCAATTCACGCCGCAAGAAATCTCGGCGATGATTCTGAAAGCCCTCAAAAGCCGGGCCGAGCGCGAACTCGGCGTCGACGTGAAGAAGGCCGTCATCACGGTGCCGGCGTACTTCAACGACAGCCAGCGGCAAGCGACCCGCGAGGCCGGCGCGCTGGCCGGGCTCGAAGTCGTTCGCATCGTCAACGAACCGACCGCCGCGGCACTCACGTACAACCCCGATCAATCCAAGGCCGAGCGCATCCTGGTTTACGATCTCGGCGGCGGAACGTTCGACGTGTCGATCGTGCATACGGAATCGGGCGTGGTGGAAGTGCTCGCCAGCCACGGCGACACGCAACTGGGCGGCGACGACTTCGACGAACTCTTCCTCGCCAAAGTAGCCGACGACTTCAAGCAGATGTACGACATCGATTTGCGCGAACAGCGGACGACCCGCGCCCGTTTGCTCCGCGCCGTCGAAGAAGCCAAGAAACGCCTCAGCGATCACGCCTTCACCAAGATCGAAGAGGAATTCATCGCGGAAAAGGACGGCGTGCCGCTGCATTTGAGCGTCGAGGTGAGCCGCGAGGATTTCGAAACGCTGATCCGCCCGCACATCGACCGCACCATGGAATGCGTGCAAAAAGCCCTGGACGATGCCCGCCTGACGGCGGCGCAGATCGACCGCGTGGTGCTCGTCGGCGGCAGCACGCGGACGCCGCTGATCGGCCGCTTGCTCGAAGACCGCCTCGGCCAGCCGGCTCTGTACGAAGTGAACCCGGACCTGTGCGTGGCGCTCGGGGCTGCAATCCAAGGCGCGATCATTGCCGGCGACAACGTTAGCGCCGTGCTCGTCGATATCACGCCGCACTCGATGGGCATCCGCTGCCTGGAGTTCCTGGACGACTTTGGCTTCCGCGCCAACGAGAACAAGTTCGCGGCGATCTTGAAGCGGAACACGCCCCTGCCGGCCTCGCGCAGCGAAGCGTTCAGCACGGTCGCGGACAACCAGCCGCGCGTCGAAATCGACGTGTTTCAAGGGGAAAGCAGCGACGTTCGCCGCAACCATCGGGTCGGCAAGTTCATGATCGAGGGGCTGGCCAAGGTGCCCGCCGGGAATCAACTCGTCGTGCAACTCGACTTGACGCTCGACGGCATCCTGAAGGTTTCGGCGCGGGAGAAATCGACGGGCCTCGTCAAACAGATTACCATTGAGAATGCGCTATCGCGGTTTGCCGTCGCCGAGCGCGATTCGGCGCAAGCGCGGCTGAACCGGATGTGGTCGGACGCGGAATCGCTGATGCCGGGCTTGGAAGCCGACGCCGATTCAGGCGGATACGATGACGCCGAGGTTCCCGAAGGGGCCATCGGTCTTTCGGCGGACGTGCCGGCGCTCGATGAAGGCCCGCGCGAAGGGCAGCGCGAATCGGTGCAGGCTCAGGCGCTTTTGGAAAAGGCCGACCGCCTTCGCGTCAAGACGAATGCCGAAGATCAGTTGGAACTGGACCGACTGGCCGGCGCCGTCCGCAACGCGTTGACCGATCGCCGCTGGCCCGAGTTGAGCGCCGCCTGCAACGACTTGAGCGACGTGCTGTTTTACCTGGAAGACGCGTGATGGATTCGCGTCGCGCTCCGCTCCGCGGACTCCGCGTCGCGGCTAATCGTATTTCGAGCCCGCCTGCCTTCCTCCGGTCCTGGAGATCCGCCTCGTGTCCACACCCGTTCCCCCGCTTCGCCTCGGGCCGATCGTTCGCGTGCTCATCCTTACCGCCGCCGCCATCGGCTTTCTCTTCGACACGTACGAACTGCTGATGTTCCCGATTATCGGCTCGGATTCGGTCGGCGAACTCATCTGGGTGAAGCCGGACAACACGAGCGCCGGCACGCTGGCCGATCTCGGCTTGACCGATCACGCGGATTTGAAGCGCGGGGCGCCGCCGACCAGCCCGCCGGTGCGGATGTGGGGCGGCCGCATGCTCTGGGTGTCGGCTCTGTGCGGCGGCATCTTCGGCCTGCTCGGCGGCTTCCTCGTCGATCGCCTTGGCCGCAAGAAAGTCATGGTCGGCAGCATCATTATCTATTCGTTTTCGCCCGTCGCCGCCGCCTACAGCACCGAACTGTGGCAACTCGTGCTCTTCCGCTGCACCACGTTCATCGGCGTCTGCGTCGAGATGATCGCAGCGGTGACGTGGCTCGCGGAACTGTTCGAGAACAAGCGGACGCGCGAACTGGCCATCGGTTGGACGCTCGCCTGCGCCTCGCTCGGCGGCATCTTCGTGACTGAGGTTTACAATGCCATCGTCGCCACGGGAAAGACGCCCGGCGCCTTACCGACCATTCCTTATCTGACGGGGCACGTTCCCGGGAACGTCGCCTGGCGATTCACGCTGCTCACCGGTTTAATTCCCGGCGCCCTGATCCTGATGATCATGCCGTTCGTTCCGGAATCGCGGGTGTGGCGCGAGAGGAAACTGGCTGGCACATTGCGGCGGCCGCGCTTCGCGGAACTGTTCGATTCGTCGTTAATCCGCACCACGCTGGTGACGGCGGGGCTTTCGGCGTGCGCGTACGCCGCGGCCTTCGGCGCCTTGCAAATGGGGCCGCTGTTGATGGCGCCGGGACTGCCGGACATCGCCGCCAAGCGGGACAAGGTCGCCGAGCGCAAAGCGGAACTCGGCAAGCTACAAAAAGCCCTGGAGACTCAGGACGAAGCGGGCAAGGCCGCCGGCAAGAAGATGCTCGATCCGAGGCTGGCGGAATTGAAGTCAGAAGAAAGCGCCTTCAATCAGGAGGTGAAAGCGCGGCGCGGCAACATGCAGCGCTGGCAAGAACTGGGTGGGCTCTCCGGACGCATTCTCTTCGCCATTCTGCTCACACTGGTCCCCAGTCGGTTGCTCTTGAGGCTGTTCCTCATCCCCGGCGTCATCGTCTTCCCGCTCACCTACTTCGTGCTGGTGAAGGGCGATTATAGCACCTTCGCCGTGGCGGTCTTCTTCTGCGGCTTGCTGACCGTGGCCCAGATGAGCTACATGAGCGAGTATTTGCCGAAGGTGTTCCCGGTGCATTTGCGCGGAACGGGCGGCGGATTCGCTTCGAATGTCGGGGCGCGCATGATCGGCACAATGGCCGCGACGTTGAACACGGGATGGCTGTCGACGTTTTTCATGCCGGGGGCGCCGACACCGACCG
>DATNBQ010000523.1:0-14719 GCA_035571955.1 Urbifossiella sp.
GCTTCTTACCAATCGCTGGAAGGGCGTCAAGGCAGGCTCGGGTTTTTTCTACTTGGCGCAACCTTTTCGCATGTCAAGGCTTGTGCCCGACTGCGGTTTATTCCTACAAAAAGGTTTCGCAATAGGTTCTGGAGCTGCATCAAAGGACATGTGCCAATGGCCGATCCTGCGGAATCCACGGTGCCGATTGCCCTTGAACAGCCGGCCGTCGTCGAACTGCGCGACCGCGGCCCGCGCTACACCGAGACGCCCAACGACCCCTACGCCCCGACCGCCCGGTTCGTCGCTGAGCCGTGGAACACCGTCACCGCCTCGTTCTTCGCGTTCATCGCCATCGCCTGGCTCATCCGCCTGCGCGGCCGCTATCGCCGCTTTCCCTTCTTGCTCGCCTGCTTGCCGATTCTGCTTGCTGGCGGCATCGGCGGCACGCTCTACCACGGACTCCGCACCGAGCGCGCTTACTTCTATCTCGATGTGGTTCCGATTCAGCTCCTGGCGATCGCCGGGGCCGTGTTCATCGCGATTCGCTTGTGGAAGCGGGCCGGTTGGCTTTACCTGGGCGGGGCGATCGCCGTTTACCTCGGCGTCAGCTACATGCTCTTCTCGTTCGTGATGCCGCGCAGCCGGCAAGTGGCCATCAATTTGAACTATGCCGCCCTGGCCGCGATGGTGGTCCTGCCGATCGCGATTCTGCAGGTGCGAACGCGATTCCGTCACTTCTCGTGGATCGTGGCCGGCGTGTTGGCGTTCGCCATCGCCTGGTTCTTCCGGCTACTGGACGAGCACGCCGGGCCGTATCTGGCGATGGGCAGCCACTGGCTCTGGCACACCTTCGGCGCCATCAGCACGGCATTGGTGATCGAGTTCTTTTATTTGGTGGAAGGGGAAGGGATAAGAACGACAAGCCCACCCGTGGAAACGGGTGGGCCGTGAGCCTTCAGAGGCACAGGGGATAAGAGCACAGGCAAGAATGCCTGTGCCACCAAGAATCAGCGCAGGACGACTTTCGCCGCGACCGGGATCACAACCTTGGGTTGCTCCTTGTTGTCCGTCGTGATTTCGACGTTGCGAACGAACCCGCCCTGCAACTTGGGGTTCGCGGAGAGCTTGATCACGTGCACCGCCTTGGCGTCCTTGCTTTCGATGATGATGCCGAGTTGATCGTCGCCGCCTTTCACCGCGAGGATTTTGAACGGCGTGCGGCTTTGCAAGGTGACCTTCTTCTCGGCGGCATTGCCGATGGCCACGTTGCCGAACTGGACAACCTCCGGGCTGGCCGCGACCGGCGAAGTTACGGTCACCGTCACGGGAATGCGGAGTTTCTCCACGGCCGCGTTGGAGGTTTTGAGGAATACGTCGGCGGTCCAGTTGCCAGCCGGGCAGTCTTTATCCAGCGTCGCGGTGATGTCGTAAGTCACGGTGTTGCCGCTGCGGGCCAGCAACTTGTGGCTCACGCCGATGTAGCCGCCCGTGCTCTTCGATTCCTTCACTTCCCAGTTCGGATCGCTGGTGAACGTCACCTGCGTGCTGATCTTCGCCCCTTTGCCCTTGGTGACGCTGCCGAAGGCCAGCGTATCGGGCGACATCATGAGGTCGTCGCGGCAGATGGCCTGCACCCGCAGCGACACTTCCTCTTGCGTCGGCCCATAGAAGGGCACGTAAATGGTGACGGCCTTGGTGATGTTGGCGTACTGGAAGCGGCGCGTGTCCATGTGCGCGATGACGGCGGCCGTTTCGCCCGGGGCCACGCTGTACGACGACATGGCCGCCGAGGTGCAGCCGCACGACACCCGCGGCTGGCCGAGCGTCAGCGTTTGGTTGGTCGTGTTGGTGAAGCGGAAGTAGTGGACGAGAACCGGGCCGCGCGGCACGGTGCCGAAGTCGTTCACCTTTTGGGCGAACAGGTCGGTCGGGCCCGCGACGGCGGAACCCCCGGCAACAACAATTCCCAACACCGCCAGCGCGATGCGAAGCATGGTCCATTCTCCCCAGTGCGAGGCCGGGCGCGTTTCCCCCGAAACTCACCGCGGCGCAACTTCATAAGTATCAGGCCGGTCCCACCGGCCGCATCACGAGTTCACCGGCAACGCGGGCGGCAACGGGCATCCATCCTTGGCGCGGTCGGAATCAACCGCATCGCGGGCACCGTCCGCGGAACCGGCATGGCGAGCGCGGCTGGCATTGGCCCTCAGGCTCGCGCCAGCACCGCAACCGCCACTTCCCCGGCCCCGGCCCGACGCAGCGTCCGGGCCGCCTCGTCCGCCGTGCTTCCCGTGGTCATCACGTCGTCCACGAGAAGTACCGTTCTGCCCGCAAAACTTGCTCCGGAACGGCACGCAAAGGCGCCGCGAATGTTCTCCCAACGGGCCGCGGCTGACGGTTGTAGGTGTTGCACGGCCGGTTTGATTCGCCGCATCCTCCCTGGCTCGAATGCCGCTCCCAGTGAGAAAGCGATTTCCCGCGCCAGCGCAGCCGCCTGGTTAAACCCGCGCGACCATCGCCGCCGCCAGTGCAATGGAACCGGAACGACGACCTGAATCCCGCACGCCTTGAGGACAGACAGGCGTTCTTCAGCCAGGATTTCGCCGAGCCGCTCCGCCAGCGGTTCACCGGGCGAATGCTTTATCCGCAGGATCGCTTCCTTCAACCGATTCTCGTACGGTCCGAGGCGAAACGCCTTGGAGAAAGCAAACGAGCGCGGCCGACACGCCGGGCAACCATCCGAGACATCCGTATGCGGACCCACTGTGGCGGCGCAACGCGGGCAAACGCTCGCGGATTCCGCCGTAATGGAGCCGTGGCAATTCGAGCATACGCCGTGCCGGAGTGGGTTCGGCTCGGCTTCGGGCGCATCGCAAATGAGACAGGCGTTCGGATAAAGCCACTGGGCCGCGCCGCGGGCCAACTCCGCGAAGCCCCACATGAAACGCACCCCAGGAACGGGGGAACAAATGATGGAATTGAACTTAACCGGCGGCGCAGGGCAATACAAGCCTCCGCTAACGGCGACCCAACGGAAGCCGGACCCGCGCTCCCCGTTAGGGTCGCGGCTACGCGGGTTCAATATCGGGGCATCCCGGGGTCAACTTTCTCGGCCCAGGCCAGGATGCCGCCCGTCAAATTCGCCAGTTTGCTGTAGCCTTGCCCCTTCAAGAACTCGATCGCCTTGGCGCTGCGCATGCCGCTCTTGCAGTGGACGATCACTTCGCGATCGCGCGGCACCTCCGCGAACCGGCTCGGCAACTCCGGCAGCGGCACCAGCACCGTCCCTGGAATCCGGCAAATCTGGAACTCGTTCGGATTGCGCACGTCCAGCACGAACAGGTTTTCGCCGGCGTCGATGCGCTTCTTCAGCTGTTCCGCGGTGATCTCGGCGCCGGAAGCCGCGGTTGCCGGGGCGGCGCCGCCGCGGATCCCGCAGAATTGCTCGTAATCGATCAGCCCCTTGATCGTGGGGTGCGGCGCCCCGACCGGCCACTTCGGATCGCGGCGGATCTTGAATGTCTTGAAGGTCATGCTCAGTGCGTCGTAGTGCAGCAATCGGCCGATGAGCGGTTCGCCGATGCCGAGAATTAGCTTGATGGTTTCGGTGGCCTGGATGCAGCCGATGACGCCGGGGAGGATGCCGAGCACGCCTCCTTCGGCGCAGCTGGGCACCTCGCCGGGCGGCGGGGGTTCCGGATAAAGGCACCGATAGCACGGGCCGACAGCCGGGTGAAACACCGTCGCCTGGCCGTCGAAGCGGAAGATGCTGCCGTACACGTTCGGCTTATTCAAAAGCACGCAGACATCGTTGACGAGGTAACGGGTCGGGAAGTTGTCGGTGCCGTCGACGACGATGTCGTACGGGCGGACGATCTCCATCGCGTTCTGGGAAGTGAAGCGTTCTTCGTGGATGGCGAGGCGGACATCGGGATTGATGTCGCGGAGTTTGTCGGCGGCGGACTGGCACTTGGAGCGTCCGACGTCGCGGCTGCCGTGGATGATTTGCCGCTGCAAGTTGGAGGCATCGACGGTGTCGAAGTCGACGAGACCCAGAGTGCCGACGCCGGCGGCAGCGAGGTAAAGCGCCAGCGGTGAACCGAGGCCGCCCGTGCCGATCACCAGCACTCGTGCCGCTTTTAGCTTCTTCTGGCCGTCGAGCCCGACCTCCGGCATGATGATGTGCCGCGAATAGCGAGCGAATTCACCCTGCGAAAGCGACGCATCGGCCCAGCGACCGCCGAGCAAATCGGGAATCATGTCTTACTCCGCCCTGGCGAATGGATCAAACCAAGCCGCTCTTTCGTATAGATTACCGACGGTCGAAATGCATTCCAGCCTGGGCAGGCCGCCCGGCATCGGCAAGAATGAACGTGCCGCCAAGGATTACTGGGACTCGGGCATCGCCGGAAACCGTCTTATCACCTCCCCCCTTGTGGGGGAGGTCGCCGAAGAGCGAAGCGAGTCGGCGGGTGGGGGGTCTTCTTTGCTATATGCGATACCCCCCACCCGCCGAACGTCGTCTCTGCGAGACGAGATTCGACGACCTCCCCCACGAGGGGGAGGTTGTAGGTGCTTGGCTCAATGACATCGCTTCTCTGGCCGTCAGTAGCTTTTTGCCCGGGAGCTCCCGTGACCCGTCATTCTCTTCGCTGGCTGCTGCTCTTCGTGGGGTCGGCGACCCTCGCGGCCGGTGTCGTCTCTTGTTCCCACGACTCCACGGCGCCGATCGCCCCGGCGGATGATAGCCCGCCAATCTTCGAGGAAGTCTCCCCGCAAGCCGGCGTCGATTTCACCTATCGCAACGGCGAGGAGGCCGGGCACTTCGCCATTATCGAATCGCTCGGCGGCGGCGTCGCCCTCTTCGACTTCGACAACGACGGCCGCCTCGACATCCTCTTCCCCGGCGGCGGACACTTCGACGGCAAAAACGTCCTCGGCAACCCCGGCCGCCTCTACCGCAACCTCGGCAACTGGAAATTCGAAGACGTCACCGCGCACACCGGCCTCGATGCCGCTTATCAGTATTCGCACGGCGCCGCCGCCTTCGATTACGATTGCGACGGCTGGCTCGATCTTCTCATCACCGGCTACAGCCGGCTCGTGCTCTTCCACAATGAGTCGGATGGCCAGGGGGGCCGCCGCTTTGTCGATGTCACGGGGAAAGCGGGCCTGAACGATTCGCTGTGGTCCACGACAGCCGCCTGGGGCGACCTCGACGGCGATGGTTTTCCCGACCTTTACATCGCCCGTTACGGCGACTGGGGCTTCGAAAGCAATCACCCCACCGATTGCACGTACGACGGCAAGACCCGCGACGTGTGCCAACCGCGCCGCTTCAAGCCGCTGCCCCACGCCATCTATCGCAACAACCGCGACGGCACCTTCACGGATGTCTCTTCGACCTTGAAACTCCGCACCGACGGCAAGGGGATGAGCGCCATCATGGTCGATCTCGATGGCGACGGCCGTCCGGATATTTACGCCGCCAACGACACCGACGACAACTTCCTGTACATGAATCGCGGCGGCGGTAAGAAGTTGGCCCTTGAAGAAATCGGTCTGGCCGCCGGCGCGGCTCAGGACGACCGCGGCACCGCCAACGGCAGCATGGGCATCGATGTGGCCGATTACGACCGCAGCGGCCGCCCCTCCATAATCGTCAGCAACTACGAAGGCGAACTCCCCGCGCTTTATGCCAATCGATCGAGCACGGCGGCGCGGTTCCACTATTCCACGCAGGCAAGCGGGATCGCGGCCATCGGCGGTATTTACGTCGGCTGGGGCATCGGCTTCATCGATTGCGACTGGGACGGCTGGCAAGACCTCGTCATGGTGAACGGGCACGCGATTCGCTTTCCGACCAAGATCGAGCGCAAGCAGAAGCCGGTGCTGATGCGGAACGAGAAGGGCCGCTTCCAGGACATTTCGGCGCAAGGCGGGCCGTATTTCCGATCGCCGCACAATGCCCGCGGCCTCGCCTTCGGCGACCTGGATAACGACGGCAGGATCGATTGCGTGGTCAGCCACCTGAACGAGCCGGTCTCCGTGCTCCGCAATGTGGCAGTGACAGCGGGTCGTCACTGGGTCGGCGTCGAATTGGTCGGGAAGAACAATCGCGACGTGGTCGGGGCGCGGGTGGTGCTCGAAAGCGCCGGCGGCAAGCAGGTCCGCTATGCGAAGGGGGGCGGCAGTTTCGCTTCCACGAACGACCGCCGCCAGGTGATCGGCCTTGGCTCCGATAGCGCGGTGAAGGCGACGGTCTACTGGCCCTCGGGGGAAATGCAGGAGTTCGCGAACCTTCCCGTGGATGGCTACTGGAAGTTGGTGGAAGGCTCGGCGAAACCCCTGAAGTGATATGGTGGCACAGGCATTCTCGCCGGTGCATGGCGTGTGCACAGGCAAGAATGCCTGTGCTCCAAAGACTAAACCAACTTATCCGCGAAGGCCTTGCGGGCCTTGGCCACCTTTGGGTTCACGACCCACTGGCAATAGCCCTGGCTCGGGTTCGACCGGTAATACGCCTGGTGATACTCTTCCGCCTTGTAGAACTCTTCAGCAGGCACGACTTCGGTAACAATCGGGCCCGGCCAAACTTTCCCTTCGTTCAACTCCTGGATGCACTGGCGAGCAACGTCGCGCTGCTCCGGCGACGTGTAGAAGATCACCGAGCGGTATTGCGTTCCGGCGTCGTTGCCCTGGCGATTGAGCGTGGTCGGGTCATGGATGGCGAAGAACACATCGAGCAGTTCCCGGAAGGAAATGACCTTGGTATCGAAGCGAATGCGAATCACTTCGGCATGGCCGGTGCCGCCGGTGCAAACCGCCTTGTAGTCCGGGTTGGGAACGGCGCCGCCGGAGTAACCCGATTCGACGGATTGCACGCCGCGGAGCAATTCGAAGACGGCCTCCAGGCACCAGAAGCAGCCGCCGCCCAGGATCGCCGTTTCCGTATTCATTGGGTTCCCCCGAGGAGCGCTGTTCAACAATCTTATTTTACGATAACCCATCCGCATTCGCCGTGTCCCTGGTATCCTTGTCGGAAAGCACACCTTCGAGGGAATCGCAATGGTGAGTCTTTCGCCGGGGGAAGTCCGCGCCGCGGCGGCGCGGTTGCCGCGCGCCCGCCTTGCCCATTTGCCTACACCCCTCGAAGAGGCCCCGCGCTTCTCCCAAGCCCTCGGCGGCAAGGTCCGCATCCTCATCAAACGCGATGACTGCACCGGCCTTCTCCTCGGTGGAAACAAAGCGCGCCACAACGAGTTCCTGCTCGGCGACGCCGTCGATCAGAAAGCGGACATGCTGGTCTGGGGCGCCGGGGTGCAATCGAACAATTGCCGACAGACGGCGGCCGGTTGCGCCAAGCTCGGCCTCGAATGCCGGCTTTATCTCAGCCGCGGCCATTATAAAACCGAGCCGCAAGGGAACCTGCTGCTCGATTACCTCGTCGGGGCCAAGGTCGAGTTCACGGATGCCGCGATCGGTCCGGAGTTGAATGCCGTCCTGGCAGCGAAGGCCGACGAGTTCCGCAAGGCCGGCCGGCGGCCCTATTACTGGGAGCCGTCGCGGGTCGTGCCGCTGGCGGCCGTGAGCTATGCCCTGTGCGTCGCCGAGATCGCCGAGCAGTTAAGGGAAATGAGCATCGCGGCGGATGCCATTTACGTCTCGTCGGCCGGGGCGACCGGTGCCGGCGTGGCCCTGGGCCGCAAGCTGCTCGGCTTAAAATGCCCGGCCCGGCTCATCTGTCCGATGCACTGGCCGTGGCACATTCCGACGGCGATGGCCCGCGACGCCAACGCCGCCGCCGAACGGATGGGCCTGCCGCACCGGCTCATCCCGGAAGAGATCGACGCCGACGAAAGCTACGTGCCGCCGGGTTACGGCCTGACTTCTCCCGCCGGGCGCGAGTCCCTGCAACTGCTCGCTTCCACCGAGGCGATCCTGCTCGATCCGGTTTACACGGCCAAGGCGATGGCGGCGCTCGTTGCCGACGTGCGGGCCGGCCGCTACTCGCCGGGTTCCACCATCGTGTTCATCCATACGGGCGGCATCCCAGCGATCTTCGCCGACCCGGCCAGCGTGCTGCCGGCTTGATACAAAACCGCCGTCTGCGTAGAGTGGGGTAGGTTCCCATGCACCGGCGATTGGCCGTTCGCGGCGACGCGCCGGATTCACCAGCCCAGGAAAACCAAATGAGCCAGAATCTCGACGCGTATTACTACGAGACGGCCGCCGCCGCGCCGGCGAGTGCCCGCGCCGCCTTCATCAAACGCACTTACCTGCACTTGGCGGGAGCGATGCTGGCCTTCGTCGGCATCGAGGCCGGGCTCATCCTCTCGGGCGTTGGCGACGACCTCGTTCGCCAGGTGTTCGTTCAGCGGGGCGCCTGGATCGGCCTGATGATCCTGTTCCTGGTCGGCGGCATGGTCGCCCAGAACATGGCGCACGCCACGCGCTCCATCGGCGTCCAGTACGCCGGCCTCGCCCTCTACGTACTGCTCGAATCGGTGATCTTTTTGCCGATTCTCACGATCTCGACGCGCCTCGATCCCATGATGCCCTTGCAAGCCGGCGTGGTAACGCTCGCCGTGTTCGGAGCCCTCACCATCGCGGTGTTCGTTTCCGGCAAGGACTTCTCGTTCATGGGGCCGGCGCTGTGGGTCTTGACGACCCTGGCAACCGTGGGAATCCTTCTGGCTATCTTCATGGCACCCAACATTCTGGGGCTCGGCATCTGCCTGGTAATGGTCGGCTTGATGGCGGGGTGGATCATTTACAACACGTCGAACGTGATCCATCAGTACGGCACGAATCAGCACGTGGCGGCGAGCCTGTCGCTGTTTGCCTCGATCGCGACGCTGTTCTGGTACATCCTGCAGATCTTCTGGTACAGCCGCGACTGATGGCACGTTTAGCCGCAACCCAACGGGGAGCGCGACTCATGCGCGCTCCCCACCGTCGATACGTGCCCGAGGCGCCAATGACTTTGCCAATTGAACTCGAGCAGGAAGACGATGGCCGATGGTTCGGCGTCGTCGACGAACTCCCCGGCGTCATGGCTTATGGTGCCACCCGCGAGGAAGCTGCCAAAGCGACCCGAGCGCTGGCGCTGCGCGTTCTGGCGGAACGCATCGAACATGGCGAAGAACTGCCTGAGTCGCTGGCGGACTTTATGGCAGTTCGCACATGAATTGGCCCGCCACGAAAGCCAAGCTTGTAATGGCCGCTCTTAAGCGGATTGGTTGGTCGATCAAGCGGCAATCGGGTTCGTACCGAACCTTGGAACGAGAGGGATGGCCGGACTATGTCTTCGCGTTTCACGACAAGATAACGATCGGGCCCAAGATGATGGCACGGATCGGCAAGAAAACTGGTCTATACCCGGACGACTTATAGTATCGGAATCGATGAGCTGCAATGCCTGACTGCAGATATACTCCAGAAGCTTGCATAATAGCAGGAAACGACTGACACCAAACTTTTGATCTCCCCTTCCAAGCGACTTGATATTGGTCGCTCATTTCGGCGACTCGCATTAATCTGGATTAATGTAAAGCAACAATTCTAAGGTACCGGTGAGAGGTGTTGAGAAGATAATCGTGGTATCAACGCCAGGATCTCGAAAAAGGGCTGCGCAATTACCTATCCTACCACTGTCATCACAGGCGAAAACGAACAATGGTACTTTGGCAGTGGGGGCGAAGGTGGACGAGTATTTTCAGGAGACGCTGCGAACAGCGACCGCCGGAGAACTTTTATTGGCAGAGTTAATCCTTAGGAGACGCAGAAACATTGAATGTAAGGGTTTTTTGGCGCACTGCTCGATTTGCTTCGTGATGCATTTACTTCGTTGGGTCCCGAGGCATTCGAAGACGCAATAGGTTTGTTGAAAGGAATCTTGTCAAGGACGATGCGGACCCTATCCAGAGTATTGTAATCGTCTCCGGATTCTGGCTGACGTGGAAACTCAAAGGCTCGCAACCAGGTCAAAACGAACTCGAGTCCGGTGCAGTAGAGGCATTTGGAATCTGGAAACTGGCGAAGAAGCAGTTGCAAAAGTGAAACACACGATGCTTGATAGATACCTGGCAAAGGATGTACGATTCTCCACCAATTCGCTTGCCAGACGTGAGTTCAGAATTTTACTACAATTCCCTCCATGCCCGACTGGCTCGCGACGTGCGGCTTGCTCGCCGGCGGCGGCGCCGTCGGAACCCTGGCCCGCTACTGGCTCGGCGTCCTCGTCAAACAGGTACAACAGGCCCGCTGGCCGCTACTCGAATTCCCGGTCGCCACGCTGCTCATTAACGTCTCCGGCTCCATGATCCTCGGCTTCGTCGCGGCGTACTTCCTCAGTCATCCGGATCCGGCGCGCCGAAGCGCGAACCTCTACCTGCTGCTGGGCGCCGGCTTCTGCGGCGGGTTCACCACCTTCTCCACGTTCAGCCTCGAAGCGTTCGAACTGATCCGCGACGAACGCTGGGGTTCCGCGATCGCCTATACTCTCGGTTCGGTGGTCGCCGGGATCTTCGGCGTCTGGTTGGCGCTACGCATCGCCAAGTAACCCATGGGAGTTCACACATGAACGCTCAATCCGCGATCGCCATCGACGCGACAAAGTTACCCTGGGAAGAGCGGTTCAACGAGAAGTTGGGACGGGCCCTTTATCGGAAGAACCTGATCATCGATCCCGATACGGGGATGGAAGTGCGGTTGGTGCGTTATCCGGCCGGGGTCATCAACGTGCGGCATACGCATCCGTGCGCCCACGGCATGTACGTTCTGGAAGGAACCCTGGCGACGCATGCCGGCAAGTTCGGACCGGGATCGTTCGTCTGGTTCCCGGAAGGGATGGAAATGGAACATGGGGCGACAACCGACGGCGACGTCACCGTGCTGTTCATCACCAATAAGCCATTCGAAATTCATTACACGGATTGATTGCCGTTTTGCCACTGATGAATGGAACTTTGCCAGCGGCCAACGGCGAGTTCGCGGTCGTGCAGATCGGCTTCGACCGAGGCAGCTAGTTCGGTCGCGGCGAGGAGCCGGGCATCCCATTCGCGCAGGCGGTCTTCGAGGTAATCGCGCACCGGCTGGGGGCTGGCCGGGGCCATGTCGCGGGCCATCGCGCTTTCCCAACCGGCCTGGCAGCGATCCAGAGCCGCCAGCGCCGCGACCAGGGCCTGTTCCATTCCTTCGAGCGACGATTGCCAGTCGCCAAGGGGAAGTTGCGTCATGCCGGGCTTTTAGCGAAGCGCCCCGGCCAACGGAAGAGCGGTTTTTGGTTTCAAGGCTTCTTCGCGAGGTCGCGGAATACTTCGCAAAGGATCGGCGCCGCTTCCGGCCCGACGCTGTTCCCTTCGCCGTATTGAGCCTTCTTCAGGCCGTAACAAAACGGCGGCCGATCGTCCCATTGCCGCTTGGGGATGACGTAGCCGATCTCGTCGTTGCCGAGGCCGATGAGCATTTTGTGGCGGCCCGGAATCTGGCCGTAAATCGACGGCTCGATGGCGGCTTGAGGAAAGTCCGCTCCGGGGTCGGCCGGGTTCTGAACCTTTCCGAGCACCAGTTCCGGATAGATTTCGCCCGGGATCACGGCGATCGTCAGTTCGCCCAGCTTCAGGCAGCCGATCTCGGTTTTCACGGCCACCGGCTTGGCCAGGTCTTTGGTGGGCGTGAAGGTTTTCGGGGCCGGGTTGCCGGCCCAGGGGTAAGCGGGCCGCGTCAAGATGCCGAACTGCCACGCTAGCCGATAGATGTTGTTCTCGACGGGAATCAGAACATCGCGAGTGCGAATGTCGAACGGCGTCAGCTTGATCGGTTGCGAAGTGGCGAGGCCCTTTTCCGCCAACTTACCGACCAGCCGGCCATAGCGCTCCGATTTTTCAAAGGTTCCGTCCTTCAACTCTTCGCCACCCTCGCTTTTGATCGGCAAGCGCAGCGTCGTCATCAAGCCGCCGACAGTTCCGGTGAAGTATGCGACCGGGCATTTCTGCGATTCGCGAAGCTGCTTCACCGCGTAGTGCACGAAGTCGGCAGTGACGGCGGTGTTCTTGCTATCGAGCACCTCGGGATGGCAATTCCACTGCACGAGGACGCCGAGCGGGGCATTGGTTTTCGGGTCGTGGAATTTCAAGGCAACGATTTCATCGTGCTTGACGATCGGCTGGCGGTTATCTCGGAGCAGGTCGGGATCGCGGGCGGTGCCGATGCGGGCAACCGCCGGTTTTCGCGCCGCATCGGCGGCCTTCACCGCGGCCACGCACCCCGCTTCCACCTTCTTCAAATAATCCGGATCGACGCCGGTTTGCAGTGGGTTGGGCCCCCAGAGGCCGAGCGTATCGGGGCCTTCGTGGTTGTGCGTGGCCGCGACGAGTACGTAATGGAAGCCGGGGAGTTCCTTGCGAACGCGTTCGACACTGCCGTGAAACAGACCGACCACATCGACGGCAGCCAGGGCGATGCGGCGATCGCCATCGGCCAGAACGACGGCACGAACCACGATCGGATCGTGAATCGATTTCGCCCGGCGATCCTGGCCAAACCCCGCGAGATAGACGGGCGCGTCGCCGAGCTTGGGAGTGACATCGACTTCGGCAAAGCCGACGGATAGCTCGCCGGCCCGAAGCGCTGGCGAAGTTAGAAGCAAGAAAGCGATCGCTATTGCGCGCCGCATGGTGACGACTCCGCAGGTTCAAATCTCGCGCAAAGCCGCGAAGACGCAAAGAAGGCAAGAAAACATATTATGATTTATTCTTGATTCTTTCCTTTTGCTTTCTTTGCGTCTTGGCGGCTTTGCGTGAGATTCCAATTGTTATGCGGCGCGCTTAAGTTGCCGCACTTCACCGAGCACACTCACTAAGGCCTGGTAGTGGTGTTCGAAAGTCCAGCGGCTGGCCGTTTGCCGCGCGGCATGCGCGGCAGCTTGCCGATAACGAGGGTCCAGCATTCGCGTCATGGCAGCGGCCAGGGACTCCGAGTCGTGCGGATCGTCGATCACCAGGCCGTCGGTCGGCGGCGACAGCAACTCCGACGCGCCGTTATAGCGGCTCGTGATCACCGGCAAGCCGCACGCCAGTGCCTCCAGGGCCACCAGCGAACAGGGATCGTAGAAGGTCGGATGGACCAGGAAATCCGCGGCGAAATAGGCGTCCTTGGGGTCGCCGCGGTGGCCGAGAAACAGAATGCGATCGGCGACGCCGAGCTGCTTGGCCAGCATTTGATAGCGTGCAAACTTCGGATGGCCGACGATAGCGAGCTGGAACGGCCGCTCGCGCGGCACCCGGGCCGCCGCCCGAATCAAGGGCGCCAGCCCCTTCAGCCGATAGTTCATCGCCACGAATAGGCCGACCGTGGCCTCCGGAGAAACGCCCCACCGCTCGCGTTCTTCATGCCGCCGCTTCAAGCGATCGTCGGCTGCGAATCGACCCGGATCAATGGCGCTCGGCACCACGCGGACGGATTCCGGCGGGATGCCGTAGAACTGCTCGAAGTGCCGCTGCACCATCCGGCTATTGACGATGATCAGCGGGCGGTTCGGCCCGAGGTACTGCTTGCGTTCGAGGCGAGCGAAGGACCATGCCGCGGGATCGAACCACTTGCCGATGGCCGCGAGGGTGCGCTGGCCGTGCCTGGAAAACTTGAGCCGATTTTGGGCCGCGGAGGCGGCGTGCAAACCGCCTTGGGGATAAAGAACGTCCTGGCCCCAGGTCTTGTCGAAGCCGATGCTGACGTCGTGGTGGGCGCCTTTCAGGGCGGCGAGGCAAGCGGCGCCGAATCGCCACGGGCGTAGGAACCGCGGGCCGGCCGGCGATTCGACCCGATGAAAGTGCGTGGAAGGCGGCAGCGCCGCGGCATCCCACCGGCATGCATAGAGATGCACGGCATGGCCGTCGCGGGCGAGCCGCCGGGCCAGGTCGCCGATATACGTCTCGGCCCCACCCCGCGCCGGCAACACGCTTTCATAACACAAAGCGACGTCCATCACGGCTTCCTTTTCTTTCGCCGTGCATGCCGGCGATAAAGTTGCCACTTCCACCCGATGAGCCGGGCGAGCCAGCGACCCGTCGACGACCCCGTCCGGCCGCCGCGATACAGCTTCCAGAATCGCAGCCGGTCGCGAGCCGTCACCCCCGCCACTTCCGACGAGTACAAAAACTGAGCGAGGTCCTTCACCTGCCACCATGTTGCCGTGATCGAATGCCGGGCCAAGCGGTGCAGGTCGATCATCACGGCGCGGTTGAACCAACTGTTCGGGACGCGGCAGGTCAACGATTCGTCGATGTAGAAGTGGCAGAAGTAGAGGTCCTTGTGGAAGACGTTGCGGCGATGGAGTTCGCGGGCGATGCGGGCCAGTTCGGCCGTCAGGCCGCGCTTCCACTGAAGGAATGCAGCCGGATCGAGCCGCTGGGCCGCGAGCGGCACCGCCTGGTGCAGCGGCAGCATGCCCGTCAGTTCTTCGGAGGCAATGAACCCCGTGAGACGGAAGCCCGGTCCCACGAACTGCCCGGCCGCCATCGGCCGCGGCACCGCGAACCCCTCCGCCTTCGCCCATTCCAGATGCCGCCATTCCTGAAGCCCCGGCGACCATGCGATTCGCGGGAAGAACGCCGCCAAAACTCCGTGAAGCCGCGGTAGCCGGTAATGCCGCTTCAAGAAAACAACCAGCCGCTGCGAACCATCGGTTAACGTCCACCGTGCGATGGCCCGGCCCTGCTTTTCGTGCAACAGATCG
>DATNBQ010000524.1:0-2230 GCA_035571955.1 Urbifossiella sp.
AAAGCGGACGCTCGGTAGGCCCGACCGCCGATCGGCCAACCGATTAGCCGCGAGGCGGAGTCCGCGGA
The DNA here is from genome assembly GCA_035571955.1 of Urbifossiella sp. Classification (GTDB taxonomy): domain Bacteria; phylum Planctomycetota; class Planctomycetia; order Gemmatales; family Gemmataceae; genus Urbifossiella. The sequence continues at coordinate 69 of DATNBQ010000524.1, forward strand.
GCCGAGCGCGGATCGCCGACGCCGCACCAAAGAACCATCCCGGCGCCGAAGTCGAGTGATTGCAGCGAGTGACACCTTCGAAGAGCGACTCCGACGTTCGTGAATTTGCCGCGAATTGCCGGGTAGGGGAACTATTGTCTAAAGTCCGGAGTCCATGAGTGCTGAGTGCGGTTCGGCGCGACCACCTCAACCTGCCGCCCACAGTTGCTCACGCCGGATGGACGCCGCCTCGAACTGGTCGTAGGCGGCCTGCACCTCCGGCGTCGGGTCACGGCTGCCGTCCTCGCAGCCGGCGTACGGCGACACGTCCTTGCGGGCCGCCGCCGGGACCACCGTGGCACAACTCGGGCAGCGCCGGGGGGCGTCTCCGCGGAACCGGCCGCCGCACGCGCACGGCCTCAGCAACGGCTCGATGGCGGCCATCGTCTGCTCCCAGGTGCGGTCGGCCGGGAGCTTGTCCACCACGGCCATGCACACCGGGTCGTAGAAGCTGACCTCGGCGGCCCGCGGGCAGCGGTCGCAGTACAGCCGGTGGTCGTCGCAGAACGGCGAGTGGATGACGGCGAACAGCCGCTCGCCGCAACCGGGGCAGGCGACGACCTCGGCCTCAAGCCAGTTATCATCGTCCACCCCGTTGTCCTCCACCGCCGCCATCGTAGAGGAAACTATGCATCGTGCTCCGCTCGGTGACGCGCGACTCCAAACCGGCGCGTCCGGTCGGCGGAGCACGATGCATAGCTTCGGTTGAACGAAACCGTGGAGCGGAATCCCTATGGGGATTCAATCGCTCCGACGGTCACTCCCAGCAAGTGTAACCTCTTCGGCACTCACAACGCAAACGACAACCCGATCCCTTCGCGCCCGGCAAATCCCTCGCGGGGCCTGGTTTCGTCCCTTTCATGCCAGTTGACGCCCGTTCACCGGATGTTACGCTTCTTCTGGGCCGAGTTGCATCCCGAAATGGAGAATCATCATGGTGCCGACTACGATGCTCGAGGCCGTTATATGGCCGCCAGCGGCCAACCGGGGCAAAATCGCAAGAGTCGCTGCTTTCCCATCTTGCGTCGCGGATCGAAAGGCGGTGCGGCCGCGCGGCCGCGGTAGCCGCCGAACGAACACAGCGACAGAAGCCCATGAATCCAGGCACTTGGTGATGATGCGCTCTCAGGGAGACAAAAATAAAGCGGCCTCCATTTTAATTTGCCCGCCAACAATCGCGAATCGACGGTCAGCGTGGCCCCATGGTAGGCCGTCATCGCGCGACGCAGATTTTGCCGGCGCCATTCAATCCGCGCTGACGACCGTGTCGGGAGAACTCGGAACCATCAGCGGCAATCTGACCGGGCTGTCCGACTTCCATCTTGCATCTGGGAAACCGGCTGGGTATGGCAGCAATCCATATTTCGAAGCGATCTCCTGGAGATTCCCGATGCTGGCTCGGCCGCCGGCCCGGAACTTTTGGCCAGACAGTAAATGTGCCAGGGCGTTCTGGTCCCAACAGGAGGTTCGCCCCTACCGCCGACTCCTCAAAGACACCCTCGACTGGTGTATTCCTGCCCCCGGCGAGCACTGGCTCGACCTCGGATGTGGGGGCGGCTCCCTCACCCGAGGGCTCTGGGAACGAGCCCGCGGTACCCTCGCGGAGGTCGTTGGGCTCGATTGTGCCGCGGCTAACGAGCGAGCTTATGCCGAGTTGCGGCGGAACCTTTCGCCTCCACCCGGCGAACGCATCAAGTTCGTCTGCCACGATTTCAGCCGCGGGCTTGGAATGTTTCCGGATCAGTCCTTCGACCATGCTGTCTCGGGTCTCTCAGTGACGTATGCCGAGTCGTACTCGGAGGCCGCGGGACAGTGGACGGACGCTGCGTACAGTGCCGTCTTTGCCGAGGCCAGGCGGGTCATCCGACCGGGCGGCCGTTTCGTGTTCTCGGTCAACGTTCCGGAACCAAAATGGTGGAAGGTTGCGCTGTTTTCACTCGGCGATGTGTTTCGCAAGGGACGCTCCCTGCACTTCTTGAAACAGTCCTTGCGGATGATGAAGTACGGGAATTGGCTGAAGCGGGAGGCCCGGACCGGACGATTCCATTACTTACCCGTCGAAGCGGTTCGCGAGAAGTTGACTGCCGCCGGGTTTGTCCGGATCGAACATCGCCTGAGCTACG
>DATNBQ010000525.1:0-5123 GCA_035571955.1 Urbifossiella sp.
TGGAACGTTCAAGCTGGAAATGGAAATGACCGACTATGAATCCGTGGAGTCCGCCCGAACCGAGGCGGCCGAGTACATCCGCTACTATCGGTTCGAACGCAAACACTCTGCGATTGGTTACCTGACCCCCGTCCAGTTCGCAACACGTGCGATGACCCGCAAATAAGCACTCACTGTGTCCGTGAAACCTTCAGCACCTCAGCCCGACCCACAAAGCAGCCTCGTAGGTGCCCGACTCAATGCGTCACACGAACTTGGTGACGCCCGGGATGGCGATCGGCGGATCGGGCAGTTTCACGTCCCAGTCGTATCGCGGCGGGCTCAGGTCTTCCTTGGAACGGAGAGCCATCTCCCAGGTGATTTGCTGGCCGGTGTAAGCCGCCATGCGGCCCATGATCGCCAGCAAGCTGCTCTTGGCCATGTATTCGCCGTTGTTGATCGGTTTGCCGCCGCGGATGCTGGCGAACAGTTCGTCGTGTTCGGTTTGGTACATCTGGTTGCCGGGCCAGGGATACGTCCAGTCCTGGCCGCCGGTGCGGATGCCAAGGCCGCCCTCGCGATCGGAGAAAGTCGCCCGCCCCTTGGACCCGTAGACTTGGGCGCTCAAGTCGCTCTTGCAGCGCGGCTGCTGGCGGGTGTTGCTGATGAGCCGGACGCCGTTCTTGAATTCGTAGACGATCGAGAAGTGATCGTAAACGTTGCCGTAATCCGTGCCGGAAAGCACGGTGCGGCCGCCCATGCCGATCGCCCGCACCGGGTATTCGTCCTTCATGGCCCACGCGCAGACGTCCAGGAAGTGGACGTGCTGCTCGACGTTGAAGTCGCCGGAGAGCCAGGTGAAGTTGTACCAGTTGCGCATCTGGTAATTCATGTCGGTTTGGTCGGGCTGGCGCGGCTTGGTCCAGCGGCCGGTGCGGTAATCGTTGGCGAACAAGGTGACGACGTCGCCGATTTCACCGGAATGCACGCGGCGCATCGTTTCGCGGAAGCCGTAGTCGTATCGCAGGCAGAGCCCCGAGACGACGGAGACGTTCTTCTTCTTCGCGAGTTCGCAGGTGGCAAGGACGGAGCGAACGCCAGGGCCGTCCACGGCGCACGGCTTCTCGGCGAAGACGTGCTTGCCCGCTTCCACGGCGGCCTTCATATGCATGGGGCGGAAGTGCGGCGGCGTCGTCAGCAGCACCACGTCCGTCGCGGCGATCACGTGCTTGTAGGCATCGAAGCCGACGAAGCAGGCCTCCGGCGGCACGGCCACTTTGTCGGCGACTTCTTTCTTCTCGCGCAGGGTGGCGAGGCTCGATTGCAGACGATCCGTGAAGGCATCGCCCATGGCGACGAGCTTGACGTGCTTATCGGCTGAAAGAGCCTGGACGGCGGCGCCGGTGCCGCGGGCCCCGCAGCCGATGAGGCCGACGCGAATGACATCGCTGCCGGCGGCGTGGAGCGCCGGCGCCGCGGCAATCGCGGTGGCTGACGCGGCAAGGAACTGGCGACGCGTGGACATAGTGCGCTCCAATGGAATTTGGCGATCCCGCTCGGCTGCGCCTCGCGGCTAATCACTTGATCGGGCCGATTTCGAACTTCCGGACGAACAGCTCGAATCCTTCGCATTGCAATAGAATCCGTCCCGCGGCGGGATGCACGTCGTAGGCTTTGGTCACCGTCGTGCCGTTGACGATCACGGTGATCGTGTCCTTGGCGCACACGCACTCGACCTTGGTCCATTCGCCGAGCGGGCTTTCGACGTCGTTCTTGCCGCGGGTGTCCAGGAATTCCTTGAAATCGGGATCGTGTCTATTCCACCATAATTGGCGGTTCGTGAACACCTGTTTTTTGCCGCCTTCTTTCCAGCGCGGCCGCTTGTCCGGACCGAGTTCCACGTCGCTGGCCAGCGAAACCGGAATCGTCTTGCCGGCGTCGTCCTTGCCGCGAATGACGATCAAGTCGCCGACGCATCCCTGAGCCAGCTGGCACTCGATGCACGACATCCAGGTGCCGTTGGCCCCGCCGTGCGGCCCGACCGCGTTCAAGAGCAGCCCGGAGTTTCGCACGTACTTGCCGCCATCGGTTTTCTTCCCCCACTTGTATTCGACGACGACCCGGTAGTCGCGGTAAGCCTTGGCCGTGGCGGCGTAACCGAAATCGTCGCCGGTAATGTGCAGCATGCCATCGGTGACGCGGAACACCTTGTTCGGATCGTCGCGCTTCGTCTTCTTGAGCCACACTTCCAGCCCAGTGAGATCCTTGCCGTTGAAGAGCGGCGTGGTGGCCGTGGGAACAACCGGCGTTGGCTCGGCGGCGATGGCCAGCGACACCAAGATGGGAAGCATGATCGAGTTCCCGGGGAAGAGCGGATTCCCGTAGTATATGCGGATGCCCGAACCCCGCACCATCACCGAAGCGGCCGAGTTGATTCGCCGCGGCGAACTGACGCCCATCGACCTGCTCGAGCAATGCCTGGCGCGCATCGACCGATATGAAGGCAAAGTGCGGGCGTGGGTAGTCGTCGATCGCGACGGGGCCCGCCAGCAAGCGGAGCGGCTCACTGCCGAGTTGAAGGCCGGCCAGAATCGCGGCCCGCTGCATGGCATCCCCATCGGCATCAAGGACATCATCGACGTATTCGATTTGCCGACCGGTTGCGGCTCGAAGCTGTGGGCCAACTCGATTGCCCGCAGGGATGCAACGGTGGTGACGCGGTTGCGGCAGGCCGGCGCGATCATCATGGGCAAGACCGTGACCACGGCCTATGCGAGTTTCGACCCGCCGGTGACGCGGAACCCATGGAACCTGGAACGGACGCCGGGCGGTAGTTCGAGCGGCTCGGCGGCGGCCGTGGCGTGCGGCATGTGCCTGGGGGCACTGGCCACGCAGACCGGCGGCTCCATCACCCGCCCCGCTGCCTATTGCGGCGTGTATAGCATCAAGCCGACCTATGGCCGCGCGAGTCTGGACGGCGTACTCGGCCTGGCCCCGAGTATGGATCACATGGGCTGCATGGCGAACAGCGTGCGCGACTTGGCGCTTTTGCTGCAGCCGCTAGCCCGGAGGGATGACCATGCTTCAAAGCCATACCACTATCACGGTGAATTGAAGGATGAAGCCTTTTCGCGAACGCGACAACTTTCCATCTTGCCGGATTTCCTTCCGGGCAAGGCGGACAAGGTGATGTATCGCGCCATTGACGACTTGAAAAAGCGAAGTCAAAAACAAGGCTGGACGTGGAACGAGTTGCCATTGCCGCCGTCGTTTGGCGACGTGCCGGGTTTTCATCACACTTTGATGGCGGTCGAAGCGGCGGCCTTCCATGCCGAACGTATGAAGCGTCATCCGGACGATTATCCGCCGAAGATCACGAGCCTCATTCAACACGGCCAGGCAACGACGGCACTTCAATTCGTCGAACTTAAGGATCACTTGAAGCAATTCCGCGATGAGATCGAGCAGTGTTTCGTGGATTCGTGGAGGACGTTCATTACACCGGCTACAACGGGTCCGGCGCCGGCCGACAATACCACTGGCGACCCCGCATTCAATGCGCCATGGAGCTATTCCGGATTACCGGTTGTCTCGCTGCCAGTCGGTTGGTCGCCTGATGGCTTGCCGATTTCCGTGCAGTTAACGGGAGAACAATGGTGCGAGGACGACCTGCTCGCGGTTGCTTTGATGCTGGAAGAAACCATCGGTTTCGAACCGCGGCCGCTGCCATTATGATGATGCCATGTCATTCGCCGATTCGCTCGACATCCTGTACGAGGACAACCACTGTCTGGCGCTTTCAAAGCCGGCTGGGTGGCCGACCACGCACTTCGATGGCCAGGAGGAGACCGTCGACCGCCTGGCAAAGGCTTATCTCAAGGAAAAATATGCCAAACCGGGGCAGGTGTTCCTGGGCGTCGTGCATCGCCTCGACAAGCCGACCTCCGGCGTGCTGCTGTTCGCCCGCACGAGCAAGGCCGCGGCGCGATTGAGCGAACAGTTCCGCGAAGGGGCCGTGGAAAAGGTTTACTGGGCCGTAGTGGAACAAACCAAGCCCACGGACGGCCGTCCGTGGGCTTTCGGCGAGTCGGGTTCTCTCGAAGACTGGTTGCGCAAGAACGACGCCACGGCCCGGGTGGAAGTTGCGCCGCCGGAAATGCCCGGTGCGCAGCTAGCCCGGTTGCTATATTCCGTCCGCGGCCGCCACGACGGCCTGACGTGGCTCGAACTTCGCCCGCACACTGGCCGCAAGCACCAGCTGCGCGTGCAACTCGCCAGTCGCGATTGCCCCATTTACGGCGACGCGAAGTACGGCAGCCCGCATAACTTCGGGCCGGCCATTGCGCTGCACGCCCGCAGTTTGACATTCCTCCATCCGATCACGAAGGAACCAATTACATTAACCGCCGAGTTGCCAAAATACTGGCGCGGCCGCTTCGCGCACTTGCTGACCGGCCGCGGATAACTCGGTACAATCGCATTGAAGGAGAACCGCCATGACGTCTCAGGCAACCCAGGTGCTGGCCAATGCTGTCACGCAAATCAGAGCCGCGAGCGTCAGCGAGCGGGATTGTTTGACCGCTCCCTGACGGTCGCGGCTCGGACTTAAGACACCATGACCATCGACGAAAAACTCGCCGCCATTCTCGCGGCAGTCCAAACGGACCCCGGTAATCGCGGGTTGAAGAACCTGTTCACCGCCTGCCCGGATGATTTCGCCGCGGCATGCCGAAGCATCGCGGTGGAAGAGAAGCCGATGCTCTCGCTCGTCACGGGGTTCTACATTCCATCAGCCACTTCACCGGCCTATGAAACGGACGGCCCTCTCGGCGCTTTGTTCCTCGCGCGTGCAGTCCATGCCCTCGGCGGAGGCTTCTCGCTGAATTCCGAGGATCCCGTAACCAATTCCTTTGTGCGAGGATTGCTCTTCAGCGGAATTGGATCGACGGGGCACTGGCGACCGAACGGACATTTTGCAATCGCGATCGAGCGGAGCGGCCCGGCACTGGATGGCAAGTGCTACACGATGCGGGGCCGCGATATTTCATCGCATATCCATGAACAAAACAATCTCTTTGATTCCGTTTATCATGATGGAACCGTCACCATCGGCATCGGCGACGGCGGCAACGAGATCGGCATGG
>DATNBQ010000526.1:0-2388 GCA_035571955.1 Urbifossiella sp.
CTCAATCGCTTTACCTTCGAAGGGGCGATTCAGAATTATCCCGATCCGAACGTGGAGAAAGACAACGTCAATTATCTTGCGGGGATTCGCGAAATCGGCGTGCGGAGCGAGTTCACCGATGGCCGGGACATGCCGCGACTGGTCGTCCGTTCGGTGGAGTTCGAGGGGCCGCTGCACGATGCGTGGCCGCCGGCGCCGCACCGGAACATCTTCGTGGAAGGAAACGAGGAGTCGCCGGCCGATGCTCGCAAGGTGATTCGCAACTTCGCGAGCCGGGCATTCCGTCGGCCGGTGACCGCTGCCGAGGAAACCGCACTCGTCGCGGTGTTCGACAAGTCGCGGCAAGCGGGATCGAGTTTCCCGAATGCCGTCAAGGATGCCCTGCAAGTGGTGCTGACGTCGCCGCAGTTCTTGTTTTTAATCGAGAACAGCCGAACTCCGGCAGCCGAACCGCTCGACAATTTCGAGCTGGCGTCCAAGCTGTCGTACTTCTTGTGGAACGGCCCGCCGGACGCCAGAACGTTGCAACTAGCGGCGAGTGGCGAGTTGCCGAGGAAGCTGGATGCGGAAGTCAGCCGGCTCATCGCCGACCCGCGCTTCTCGCGCTTCGCCCACGAATTCGCTACCCAGTGGCTATCGCTCGACAAGTTCGCCGTGCTCGAACCGGATCGCAATCTTTACCCCAAATCGACCCGCGACACGCGCATGCAACTCCGCGAGGAACCGGTGCGGTTCCTCGAACACCTGATGCGGAACAACCTTCCGGTGCGCAACTTGATCGCCTCCGATTTCGTGGTGGCGAACGAGGTGGTTGCCGGTTATTACGGCCTCGGCGACAAGTGCGAAAGCGGCCTCCGGTTCGCGCCGATTCGCCACGGCAACCCGCACCTGGGCGGCCTGCTTTCGCAACCGGCGATCCTCGCGGGGCTCTCGGATGGCCGCGAATCGAACCCGGTGAAGCGCGGAGCGTGGCTGGCGCGGAAGATCATCGCCGAGCCGCCCGACGATCCGCCGCCCAATGTTCCGGCCTTGAAGGAAGAGACGAAGAACCTGACCCTGCGCGAGCGGCTCGAACGGCATCGCAACCAGCCGGGCTGCGCCCAGTGCCATACCAAGGTCGATCCGTGGGGCGTGCCGCTGGAGGAGTTCGACGCCGGCGGCCTCTTCAAGGCAAAGAAAGTGGATGCCCGCTCGACGCTGCCGGACAAGACGGAGGTCGCCGACTTCGCGGCTCTGCGAAAATACTTGGCCGACGACCGCATCGATCAGGTGGCCTTCAGCGTGCTCAAGCACCTGGCGGTGTATGCCACTGGCCGCAATTTGACCTATTCGGAACTGGCATTCCTCCGCAAGGATGCGGTAAGATTAAAGGCCGACGGCTATCGGATGCAGGACATGATCCGGTACATCGCGACCAGCAAGCTGTTTTTGGAAAAGTGACCTCGGATTAGCCGCGAGGCGAAGCCGAGCGCTCCCAATACGAGTTCCCCATGCCCGCATTGAGAATCGATCGTCGTGCATTTCTTTACGGTCTCGGCGGCGCGTCGCTGGCCTTGCCGGTGCTGGACGCGATGGGCGCCGCGGTCGCCGAGAAGCTGCCGCGCCGCTTCTGCGCCCTCTACACTGCCAATGGCATGGCGCTGCCGCAAAAGAAGCACAAGATCGACGACTGGAGCTGGTTCCCGACCGCGGAGAAAGACGGCCAGTTCGTCTTCGGGAAATCGACCGAGCCGCTCGCGCAATTCCGCAACCAGCTCAGCTTCATGGGCGGCCTGCATCACCCGAGCGGTCCCAAGGCGGACCCGCACGTCTGCTCCGATATGTGGCTGACCGGGGCTCCGCTGCACAATCCGAAACCAGGCACGTACAACACCGCCGGCCTCGACCAGATCATCGCGCTGCACACCAAGCAATACTGCCGGCAGCCGTCGCTCGTGCTCTCGATCGACGCCGGCACCGGCTTCCTGTCCCGGACCGGCACGATTTCCTATAGCCTCGAAGGGCGGCCAATCCCGGCAGAGAACAACCCGCGGCGCATCTTCAATCGCCTCTTCCGCGGCGACCGCGATTCCCTCCAGGCCGAACGCGACAAACTCAAACGCCAGATCAAACTGGTCGATGCCGTCGCCGCCAGCGCCAGGGCCCTCAATCAGCAACTCGGCAAATCCGATCGCGAACGGATGGATCAATACCTGACATCGCTGAACGAAGTGGAATCGCGGTTGATCGCCTCGGAGAAGTGGATCGACGTGCCGCTCAAGAAGCAGGACTATTCACGCCTGAAACTCGACGCGACCAACGAAGGCGAACCGGCGGATTTCTACCGCACCATGTTCGACCTGATCGCCCTGGCGTTCGACGCCGACATCACGCGATCGGTGGTGTTCA
>DATNBQ010000527.1:0-12638 GCA_035571955.1 Urbifossiella sp.
CGCCGAAGGGCAGCACCTGGCCTCGTTGCGGCCGGGCGACGATCACGTAATCACGGTGCTTTCCGTTCCGAAAGAAAACCTGCACCGCGGCCAACCGCTCCGGCCGGCCACCCACGAACAGGCACCACATCGATTCCACGCCGGCCCGGATGGCAGCCCGTAGCTGCGTCCGCGTCTCGTCCACCTTGCAACACTTTTTCAGGACGTCGGCGAGCGTCTTAACCCGCCCCCACGCGGCCTCGATCGGCGAAGCCGCTTGCTGCAGCGCCACGGCCAGGTCGGCCTTCACTACCTTCAAATCGCTGTCCAGGGAGCGCAGGATTTCCAGGCCCGCATCGAACTCGCCGCCCTTGAGCATCGCTGCGTTGAGCTTGGTGATCTTGTTTTCGATCTCGACCTGGTGACCTGTCAACGAAGCGATCAGATCCCCGGCGTCCCCTTCGTCCGAAAGAACAACTTGCCGCGGATCGATCTCGCGAAGTTCACGAAGGATTGCTGCTTCGAACGCATTAAGGGGGAAGCTGACGTACTGCGTGCCAGGCAACCCCTGAGCAGCGCGATAGCTGACGAGGTGCGGCCCAGGCGACTTGCGCCCCTTGTGCACTTGGTGGAGCGGTCCGCCATCGCGCGCGTCGCGGAGCAAGCCCGAAAATAGTGCCACTCGCTTACCGATGCGGCCCCCCTTCTGCCGGCGCCCGGCGATCGCTGCGCGTGCGGCGTGCCACTCGTCCTCGGTCACCGCGGCCGGGAAGTAGTCTGGGATCGGTTTACCATCGGGCTTGCGATTTGGCCCCACATGCCCGCGGTGCGGCTGGAACTCGCCCATCGTCGCCCGCGACGCGAGCAACTTGGCCACATAGCTCTGCGCCCAGTAATCCGCCCTCCCGATCGGCTCAACGCCCTCGGTGTTCAGCTTCCGAGTAATCGCCCCCTGCCCGTGTCCGGCCCGGGCGAGCGCGTAGACCCTTTGGACCGATGCCGTGGCCTTGCGCTTGAGGACGAGCTTGCCGTCCCTCACCTCGATCCAGGCAGGCAAGGCGCGGGTCAAGGGCTTGCCGCTTCGCGCGGCCTCCTTCTTCTCCTTCCACGCCCTTCCGAGCCGCTCGCTTTTCATCCGGCTCTCGGAATGCCCGCGGGACAGTTCCATGATCGCCTGCATCAAGATCATGGGCTCAACGGCCTCGTCATAGACGGCCTCGACGGGGAGAAGCTGCACGACGCGGATGCCGGACTCGATCAAATTCAAAAGCAAGGTGAGCGCTGGACGGATGTCCTCGCGGGTGAGGCGGTCGAGCGACTCGACAATCAGGTATGAGCCGCGGGCGATCCGCTTCGCGCGGACGAGGTCCAGGAATGCGGCCAGGGCATTGCGGTCGGCGTTCTCGCGGTGCCCGCCCCGAAAGGCCGACACGCCCTCGTCGCGAAGTGATAGACTCGTATCGAGCACCGCGCCGCTCTTCGCGAGCCAGTCATCCCGGAGTTCCGTTTGCCGACGAAGGGAATCGCCCTTCGCTTGTTCCGGGGAAGAAAACCGTAAATAGCTGTAAGCGATCGCGGGAGCGGATTTGGCAGTCATGATGGGCACCTCGGTTGGGATTTCACTCCACAACCGAGATGATAGGGCAGGATGGTGGATTAGTCTACAGCATCATCATGTTGGGCTCGCCGGGGTCGGGCAAAACGATGCTGGCGCGCCGCTTGCCGACGATCCTTCCGCCGCTGACTCCGGATGAAAGCCTCGAAACGACGCGCATCTACTCGGCGGTCGGCAAGATGGCCCCCGGCGAAGCCTTGCTGACGACGCGGCCATTCCGTTCGCCGCACCACACCATCAGCGATGCCGGCATGGTGGGCGGCGGCAGCATTCCGCAGCCGGGCGAAATCTCGCTGGCCCACCACGGCGTGCTCTTCCTCGACGAACTTCCCGAGTTCAATCGCCGCAGCCTGGAGGCGCTGCGGCAACCGCTGGAGGAAGGCCGCGTTACCATTAGCCGGGCGGCCCATTCCACGACCTTTCCCGCCGATTTCGTCATGATCGCGGCCATGAACCCGTGCCCGTGCGGTTTCCTCGGCGACGCAGCTCGGCCGTGTAAGTGCACCCCCATTGCCGTCGAGAAATACATGGGTCGAATCTCGGGTCCTTTACTCGACCGAATCGACTTGCACGTCGAGGTGCCGCCGGTGCCGTTCGACGATTTATCGAAGCCGACCGAGGGGACGGGGAGCACGCGGATGCGCGACGAGGTGTTCCGCGCGCGGCAAGTGCAAGAGAAGCGATTCGGCCCCGGCGTCGGCAAGTTGAACGGCCGCATGACCTCGCGGCAGATTCGCACGCACTGCAAGCTGGACGCCCACGGCCACGCCACCCTGAAGGAAGCGATGGAAGGGCTGGGACTCTCGGCCCGGGCCCACGACCGCATCCTCCGCGTCGCCCGCACCGTTGCCGACCTGGCCGGCAGCGAACGCATCACCCAGGACCACATTTCCGAAGCGATCGGCTTCCGCGCGCTGGATCGCAAACTCTGGGAAGGGTGACTTCACTCACCTTCCAAATCGGTGTCCTTCCAATCGGTGACGAACATATGGCCGGGCTTGTGCGTGATGGCAAAGGGCGGCTTGGCTTTCATCAACACCGCCTGCGGTGTGACGCCGCACGCCCAGAAGACCGGCATTTCTCCCGGATGAATCGTCACTGCGTCACCGAAGTCGGGGCGATTCAAATTGGCGATGCCGATGGTTGCGCGGTCTCCGAAGTGCACCGGGGCGCCGTGAGCGCGTGGGAAGCGCGAACAGACCTGTGTGGCCTTCACAGCTAGGCTGGGCAATAGCGGCCGCATCGAAACGACCATCGGCCCGGCGAACCGTCCCGCCGCCCGGCAGGCAATGTTCGTGATGTACATCGGTACGTTCACGCCTTCTTCGATGTGCCGCACCGGCACCCCGGCTGTGACTAAAGCATTCTCGAAGGTGAACGAGCAGCCGATGAGGAAGGCGACCAGGTCGTCGCGCCAGTACCGCATCGCATCGGTTGGCTCATCGACCAGTTCGCCGTTCTTCCAGATGCGATACGACGGGAGATCGGTGCGAAGGTCCGCGCCGGGGGCCGCGAACTTCGGCTCGGGATCGCCGGGCTCGGTGACATCCAGAAGTGGGCATGGTTTCGGGTTCCGCTGGCAGAAGAGTAGGAACTCGAAGGCCCAGTCGCGCGGCACGGCGACGAGATTGGCGTGCACGAAACCGGGCGCCAGGCCGGGGGTCGGCCCGGCGAACTGACCCTGGCGGCATGCTTGCCGCACGGCCGCGCCGGTGCTGAATACGGAAGCGATCATACCCTGGCCTTTGTAGAAAGAACCTGTCGCATCGCCCCCGTCATCACCAGGATTCTCCCATGGCCAAGCAGCACGCGCCCGGATTTCTCAAGCTCGTGACCGACGCCAAGACCCGCGTCAAGGAATGCACGGTGGACGAAGTGAAGCGGCGGCTCGATGCCGGCGATGCCTTCACGCTGGTGGACGTCCGCGAGGAGAGCGAGTTCGCGGCCGGCCGCTTGCCCGGCGCCGTGCATATCGGCAAGGGTGTGATCGAACGCGACATCGAAAAGAAGGTTCCCGATCTGGCGGCGCCGCTGGTGCTCTATTGCGGCGGCGGCTTTCGCTCCGTGCTGGCCGCGGATGCCTTGCAGAAAATGGGCTATTCGAATGCGATCAGCATGGACGGCGGTTGGAGCGGTTGGACCGGCAAGGGATACCCGACGGAGAAGTGATCGAGTGTAACGATTAGCCGCGAGGCGGAGCCGAGCGCTCCGCTGGGTGGCGACTGATCCGCCTCAAACGCCGGCGTTCTCTTCGAGGCGGCCCAGCCGCCAGGCCCGGCGTTCGCTCCATTGCCAAAAGAGTTGCGCCGCAATGACCAGCCCAATTGTGGTGAATGCCATCGCAAGCGCCAGCTGGCCGTTCTCCCAGTTTGCCAGCGGCCCGCGCAGCATCCCTGCCGATTCCGGCACCGGGCCCATCAGCGCCCGGCGCATTCCTTCTAGCCAGTACGTCGTCGGCAATGCCAGGCTGATCCACTGCACCCAGTGGGGCAGCACGCCGAGCGGGAAGACGACGCCGCTCAGCAAGTACACGATGCCGCCAATCCCTTCGCTGAGGAACATGCCGTTGCGGGTCATGTTCAAGCAGGCGGCGGCGAGGATCATGCCGCACGCCCACAGCATGGCCAGGCCGATGGCGAGGTATAGGGCGAGCCATCCCCAGGCGATGCCGGTCCAGCCGATGGCCGAGCGGAGGTCGGCGAAAAGCAGGAGCCCCGTGGCGATGTTGAGCACGCCGCCGGCGGTTCCCTCCGCGGCGCGGGCCAGCCCGCGGCCCACGAAATACGTCTGAAAATGGGCCGGGCTGATGTACACGTACTTCAACATGCGGTACTGTTCGCGATCGCGGATGACGCCGTAGCTGAGGCCGAACATGACGGTGCCAACGAGGCCGAAGCAAGCATTCGAAATGTAGAGATACGGCAGAAACTCGCTGGGAACGCGGCCGCCGGTGGCGAAGCGCGCCGCGTAAAACATGCAGACCAGCATCAGCGATCCGCACACCGGCTTGATGAACATGTAGAGAGCGAACAGCGCCGGGCTGGCCCAGTTGGTCTCGAGTTGCCAGCCGAGCCAGGCGGCGAGTTTCAAGGTGCGCAAGTATTGATGCATGGTGGTGTCGGCATTCAGGGTCGACTGGCCGAAAGCGTGCCGTCCTGCATTCGCAATCGGACATCGCCGAGCCGCTCGGCCTCCGAACGGTTATGCGTGACGTGCAGCACCGTTGCTTCCCGGGATTGGCGAAGGCGATCGAGCAGGCCCAGCAGGTGATCGCGGGTGTCGTCGTCCAGGGAACCGAGCGGTTCGTCGAGTAGGAGCACGGGCGGCCGCGAAGCCAGGGCGCGGCCGAGGGCGACGCGCTGCTTCTCGCCGCCGCTGAGCAGGCGCGGCCAGCGATCGAGCAAGTGGCCGATCTCCAGGCGAGTCGCCAGTTCCTCCACGCGCTTGGCAATCGCGGCTCGCTGTTCTCCCCGAACCGCAAGCGCGAAGCCGAGATTGTCGCGAACGGTCATGGTTTCGAACAAGGCGCCATCCTGCGGCACATAACCGACATGCCGCTCGGCGGGGCGAAGATGCGTCGCCTCGCGGCCCATGAGGCGGATCGACCCGCCGGCAAGCGGCCGCAGCCCGGCAATCGCCTCCAACAGCGTCGTCTTACCGCAACCGCTCTTCCCCATGAGCACGGCATACTGCCCGGTCGGAACATTGAACGAGATGCCGGCGAGCGCGAACTTCCCCTGACGAATCGCGAGATTGGCGACTTCGATGCTCATGACGCCGCCGCACCCGCAATGCGGATCGCTTCCTTCAAATCGATGGCGCCCTCGTACAGGGCCCGGCCGATGATACATCCGAACGTCTTGGCTCTCGCCAATCGCTGAACGTGGTCGATGGTGCAGACTCCGCCGGACGCGACGACCGGCAGGTTAACGGCTGCTTGCATTTCGGCCAGTGCCGCGAAGTTCGGCCCGCTCATCATGCCGTCCTTGGCGATATCCGTGTAGACCACCGCGGTCAGCGGCGCGTCGCTCACTTGCTTCGCGAGGTCGATGGCGCGCACTCGAGAGACTTCCAACCATCCCTCGGTGGCGACGAACCCATTCTTGGCATCGACGCCGAGCACGATCCGCTGCGGATAGCGGGCAGCCATCGCGCGGACCCAATCGGGATCTTGCAGGGCGCGGGTGCCGAGCACGGCCCAACGAACTCCCCAGCCATAAACGGCTTCCAGGTCCGCCTCCGTGCGGATGCCGCCGCCGAGTTGGCACGGTACTCCCGCCGCTTCGACAATGCGGCGAATCACCGGACCGTTCACCGGCTGGCCGGCCTTGGCGCCGTCGAGGTCGACGATGTGCAGCCGAGTTGCGCCCTGGGCAACCCATTGGCTAGCGACTTGCGCCGGGTCGTCGGAAAAGATGGTCTCCTGGGCGTAATCGCCTTGCCGCAAGCGAACGCAGCGGCCATTGAGCAAATCAATCGCGGGATAAATGATCATGTTCTGGGTGGCACAGGCATTCTTGCCTGTGCTCTGAGCTCTGGCACAGGCAGGAATGCCACCTGGAGAGCGCCTCATCGAATTACGGCAGGACGACGGTGCGGACGACGCCCGGCTCCGTCGGATCGGTCACGGTCAGCTTCAACGATTTCGCGCCGCGGGCTTCCTTGTAAAAGGCCGTCGGCGTCAGAACGGAAACGCCGTTGACCTGCGAGATCACCCAGCGGTCGTTGTCGCCGAGCGCCTTGAACTTGGCGGCGGCGGGGCTGTTGGGAACGAGTTCGCGGACGTGGACGCCGCGCGGAATCTCGATCACAATGCGGCCGCCGAACGGGTTAAAGAGCGCCTGCGCCATCACGCTCGAATAATCGACGCGGAGGCCGAAGATCGGCGCCGGCCGCACCGAGGCGATGTACGGCATCTGGTTGCGGAACTTGGCGAGTTGCACCTCGGTTTGGTGGGGCCGGCCGTCGCGCTCGAAGCGCAGCTTCAACTTCCGCCCCGCCAGCCCGGAGCCGATTTGCAAAAGCAAGTCCTCGAAACTATTGACTGGGTGGTCGTTGATACGGGTGATGAGATCGTCGGCGCGGAGGCCGGCGGTGAAGGCCGGGCTGTTGCGCAGCGGCCCGCGATCGAGGTGCAAACCCCGGCCGCGGCCGCGGCGGAACGGTTCCGGCCGCGTCACGCCGAGAAACCCGTACTCGACTTCCTCGCCGCGGCCGAGTACCTCGATGATCCGCAGCAAGTTGTCGTCGATCGGCATGGCGAAGGCGCGGCCGGCATCGCTCGGAATCGCCGCCGTCGCCGTCGTCAGGCCGATCGCTTCGCCGTCCAGGTTCAAGAAAACAGCGCCGCCGACCCCGGGATGAAACGTCGAATCGACCTCAAACACCGGGGCATAATTGTAAATGCTGCGGAATAGTTCCGAGGAGTCTTTCGGTTCGGGCGTGCGGATGGAAGCAATGCGGCCGAGCCCGCCGTTGGGGCGATCCATGACGGCCCCGGACGCGTAAGGGTATGCCATCACGAGGCCGAGTTTGCCCGGAGCGGCCGTGGCATTCGGATCGTTCGGGAAATCGGGAAGGCGGACGCGGCCGAAGCGGATCGGCTTCAGGCCCTCCGGCGGCGCCAGCAACTTGAGCACGGCCAGATCGCTGCGCGCGTCCGCCGCGTGGATGTTCGCATACGAACCCTTGGTTCCCGGCAAGTGAACGAAGACCTTGGCCGCACCGTCGATGGTGCTGTAATTGACGAGCACGAGCCCGGCGGCGTCGATGACCAGCCCGCCGGCGAAGCCGTGATCCGGAATGGTTTCGGGACGGGACAGATCGAGCTGGTTGGCGAGCTTGAGGGCGGATGGTGTGGCTTTGAGGAAGGCCTCGCGATCGAAGCCGCCGAGTTGGCCGGGTTCCGGCGTGCGTTCGGGCCGCGGGTACTTGTCGCTGCGCGAAACGACGACGCAAGCGATGGCCGGCCCGGAATTGGCATTGGCCGCCACCAGTTGTCGTTCGAGTTTGCGCAACTCCTCGCGAGTCGGTTCGTCGGCGCGTGCAGCCGGCGCTGCCAGCAGCATCGCCACGATTATTAGAACCAGCCGAACCATGATCGGCGCCTCGAATAACAGAACCGCCCGATAGCATGTTACCGATTTTTGGCAGGGAAGGTTGAACCGCACCGGCGCGTTGGAAACATCGAGTGGCGACAGTTGCGCAC
The DNA here is from genome assembly GCA_035571955.1 of Urbifossiella sp. GTDB lineage: Bacteria > Planctomycetota > Planctomycetia > Gemmatales > Gemmataceae > Urbifossiella. The sequence goes on from DATNBQ010000527.1 coordinate 7,803, forward strand.
TGCAACTTGCGGGTTTGGCCCCAAACAGATAATATTGGCGAGACCAGATTCGCGCCCTCTCCTGCGTGCATTCCCTTCACGCCAGCGTAACCGCGGGAGGACCGAGAGTCGACCGTGACACAATTTCGCCGCTTTCGCAACACCGACCCGCCGGCCCTGGCCGACGTCTGGAACGAGTCGCATACGGCGCGCGGGGCGTACCCGCTGCGCACCCCCGCCCTGCTCGAACGCTGGATTTTCAGCAAGTCGTACTTCGATCACGATGGGCTCATCGTCGCCGTGGAAGAAGGAACGGGGCGCGTGCAGGGATACGCCCTGGCCGGGTTCGCCCCGACGGACGACCTGAGCGCTCTATCGTTCGCGGAAGGCGTGATCTGTTCGGTAGCGGTGCGTCCGAGTGATCGCCGCAAGGGCGTCGGCCGCGGACTGGTGCAGGAGTGCGAACGCTACCTGGCCCGGCGCGGGGCCCAGAAATTTCGGGCCGGCCCCATCTGGCCCCAGTGCCCGTTCGGTTTCGGCATGTACGGCGGCACCAACTGCCCCGGCTTCCTCGCCTCCGACCCCGACGCCGATCCCTTCTTCCGCTCCCTCGGTTACACCTCCGATTCGCAAACGCTCGTCTTTCAACGCAAGCTCGATCAACCATTAACCGTGGCCGACGCTCGCTTCGGCATGCTGCGGCGCCGGTATGAAGTGCAGGTGCTCCGCGCCGCCGCGGTCAGTTCCTGGTGGCACGACAACGTCTGGGGGATGCTCGAACCCGTCGAGTTCCGCATGGTGGATAAGTTGGCTAGCAACATTCCCTGCGCCCGCGCCGTGGTCTGGGAACTCGAAGGCTATGGCTGGCGCTGGGGCTTCCCCTCGGCGGGAATCCTGGACATCCAGGTTCGCCCGGACCTCCGTCGCCAGGGACTCGCCAAGCTGCTCGTTTCCCAAATCCTGCGCTTCCTGCAGGACCAATTCTTCGGCATCTGCGAACTGCAAGCGGAGGCGAACCGCCCGGAGATTGTCGGTTTATGCCAGTCGGTCGGACTGGAACAACTCGACGTGGGAACGAGCTACTTGAAGGCGACGCCGGACGACCAGCGCGTTCCACTGAAGGTGGCAACAGGCCAGACACCGAACGACGCGCTGGCCAACGGCAACTGACGCACAAGCCTGCAAAGATGCAATTCTTGTTGGAAATGGTGGCGACGACCGTTGACGAAGCGTTGCGGGCCAAGTCCGCTGGCGCTTCCCGGCTCGAACTTTGTACCGCGCTTGAAGTCGGCGGAGTCACGCCGTCCCCGGCCTGCTTCTTCACGATTCGCGAGGCTGTTCCCCTTCCCATTTACGTCCTCGTCCGCCCGCGGCCCGGCAACTTCATTTACTCCACGGGCGAGTTCGCCACGCTCCAGCGCGATGCCGAATGGTTCCTGGAACAAGGTGCGGCCGGGATCGTCAGTGGCGCCCTGATGGCCAAAGGCAGAATTGATCGCGGCCGCTGTGCGGAGCTTGCGAAGTTGACCAGCGGCAAGATCGTCTTCCATCGGGCTTTTGACGAAATCGCCGACCGCATGACGGCTCTTGAAGAACTCGTCGACCTGGGATTCGAACGCATCCTGACGAGCGGCGGCGCTGCGACGGCCTGCGAAGGGCGCCGCGAGATCGCCAAGCTTATGACCGCCGCGCGAGGCCGCATCGAAATCCTTCCCGGCGGCGGCGTCCGCCCGCATAACGCCGAACAAATCCTCCGCGACACCGGCTGCGCGCAACTCCACGCCTCGCAGTGGCCTCGCTAAAGCCCCTGCTTTCCCATTTTGCCAATTCTCGCGATATTCGTTGTCCCATCGCCGCGCGATTCCTGATGAACGGGTGACGGCATCTTTTCCGTCATGGATTCCCAAGACTTCCCGTCTCCCAAGGAGATTCGCGATGGCTTCCTGGATTCGCAAACTGTTCGATCGGCCAACTGCCGCCACCATTCGCCGACCGAACCGCATCGCCATTCGACCGCGGGTCGAGTGGCTGGAACAGCGCGACGTGCCGACGTTCCTGGCGCCGACGAGCTACGTCGTGTCGCCGAACTCGGCGGGCGTGGCCACGGCGGACTTCAATGGCGACGGCCATGCCGATCTGGCGGTCGTCAACGATGCCGCCGCCGGAACCGTCAGCGTGATGCTCGGCAACGGCGACGGCACCTTCTTGCCGAAGATCGATTCCGCGGCCGGCAGCTTTCCCAATGCGATTCAGGCCGGCGACTTCAACGGCGACGGCAAGATGGACCTGGCCGTGGCCGAGAATTCGTCGAGCGCCGCCATCATGCTTGGCAACGGCGATGGCACCTTCACTGCGCCCATCATTACACCGACCGGCTTCGGGGCCCACTCCGTGACCGTCGCCGACTTCAATCACGACGGCAAGATGGACGTGGCCACGATGAATGCCACGAGCGCCAGCGTGCTGCTCGGCAACGGCGACGGCACCCTGCAGCTCCATCAGGACTATGGCATCGGCGGCAACACCACCAACGCCATCGCCGACGACATCAATAACGACGGCAACATCGATCTGATCTCTTCGAACACCGCGAGCACCGGAACCGCCACCATTCTGAAGGGACACGGCGACGGCACCTTCGACGTGGCTCAAAATGTGTTCGTCGGCTCGGCCCCGGTCTCCATCGCGGTGGCCGACTTCAACCACGATGGCCACGACGATTACGTCGTCGCCAATTCCTACGCCGGCACCTCGGTGAGCGTGGTTTACAACGAAGGGAACGACACTTACGACCCGCCGGAAACCTACGAGATTCCGGAGACCGGCGCCGAGGTCGAGACCGGCGACTTCAACGACGACGGCAACGAGGACTTCGCGGTCCGCGGCGGCAACGAATACATGGTGCAGTACGGCAAGGGGGACGGCACCTTCTATCCGGAACAGAGTTTCCCGACGGCTTCCGGGTTCTTCGAGGGCGGCGGGAAGGGCGACTTCAACGGCGACGGCGCCCCGGACCTGATGTATGCCACGCCGGGCGGCGTCGCGGTCGTGATGAACGCCCACAACGACCAGGCGAACCTGGCCGGGGCCGTCGGCTTCCAGGTCTCCGCGCCGACGACCGTCACGCAAGGTTCGGCGCTGCCGATCAGCGTTTCCGCGGTCGATGCCAACGGCAATGCGGTCGCGGGCTTCGCCGGCACCGTGTACATCGCGGCGAGCAACGGCTCCAGCCTGGCGTACACGTTCACGCCGACCGATGCCGGCACGCACAGCTTCACCGGATCGGTTCGCTTCACCGCGCCGGGCCTGCAAGTGGTCAGCGTGGAAGCCCCGGGCATGACGCCGTTCGCGCAGAACATCAACGTGACGCCGCCGGTCAGTCGGTTCATCGTAACGGCGCCGACAACCGCCAACGCCGGCGACACCGTGAACGTCACCGTTCAGGCGGTCGATTCGCTCGGCAACCTCGGCGCCGATTACTCGAGCACGGTCCACTTCACGAGCGGCGACTCGCTCGCCGGCCTTCCGGCGGATTACACCTTTACTCCGGCCGATGGCGGCACGCACACTTTCAGCGTGAAACTGATCTCGTCGGGATCGCGGTTCATCGGGGTGAGCGAGGTCGGCGGACTGGTCAGCGGCGGAACGAGCGTGCTAGTGGCCCCGGGGGCGGCGCAGTCGCTCGCGCTGGCCGGCGGCGCCGGATCCATTGGCGTGGCTCGCCCGATCTCAGTCGTTGCCCACGATGCCTTCGGCAACGTCGCCAGTGGTTACACGGGCACGGTCCACATCACGAGCTCCGACCCGCTCGCCGTGCTTCCCGCCGATGTGGCTTTGGTCAACGGGATGGCCTCGGTGAATGTCACACTCATGACCGTGGGAACGCAGACAATCACGGCAAGCGATAACGCGAACCCGAGCCTGACGGGAACGGTGTCGAGCGATGCGACGCCGCCCGTCGCCGCGCTGTTCGTCGTCAGCGGCTACCCGAGCACGGTCGCCGGCGTGGCCAACAACTTCACCGTGACGGTTCGCGACACGATCGGCCAGATTGCGACGACATACACGGGGACGGTGTTATTCTCGAGCACGGACGTGCAAGCGGGCCTGCCGGCCAGTTACACGTTCACGGCGGCCGATGCCGGGGTGCATGTGTTCTCGGCGACGTTCCGCAGGGCCGGAACGCAGACGCTGGTGGTTCGCAGTTCGGCGGGCTTGACGGGAAGCGAGGTGGGCATCCAGGTTTCGCCCGCCGCCTTCAGCCAGTTCCGCTTCACGACGCCGCTCGCCAACCCCGAGGGGATGCAGGTGACGGCGGATCAAGCGGTCCCGGTGACGGTGCAAGCGCTCGATGTCTTCGGCAACGTGGCAACGAACTACGCGGGCACGGTGAACTTCAGCAGCACCGATCCGCTGGCCACCTTGCCCCCGGCTTACACATTCACGGGCAGCGACGCCGGCTCACACACGTTCCTGCTCGGCTTGCACACGGCCACCGCGCATCTCGCCTCGTGGTCCGTGAGCGTGGTGGACGCTGCGGTGCCAGCCAGTCTGGTCACGATTCCGGGCTTCGAAGTGATCAACGGAGCGGCCGCGAAGATTTCGATGAATCTGCCGTCGGGGATTGTTGCCGGCACGGCGTTCTCCGTGACTGTGAACATCGTCGATGCCTATGGGAATAACGCGAAGAACTATTTCGGCACGATCCACTTCGCGGACTCGCTGAGTTCGCTCGGCCTGCCGCCGGATTACACGTTCACGGCGGCCGACGCGGGCGGGCATACCTTCACGGTGACGCTGCCGACGGCGGGGAACCAGACCTTCAGCGTCGCGGATAAAGTGAACGCATCGCTGTCG
>DATNBQ010000528.1:0-2211 GCA_035571955.1 Urbifossiella sp.
GCGGCTTCATGGTCTGCTTCGTCCGCGGTTGCGTCACTTCCCCGTCGCGGGAAACGAAGATTACCTCGGCCCCCGGCCCGTTCTTGGCCGGCTTCGCGCCGACAACGGGTTCCGGCTTCGTCTTCACCCGCGCGAACCACGCCGCCATGCCGTAGTAATCGTCCTGCGTCCACTTTTCGAACGGGTGATTGTGGCACTTGGCGCACTGCATGCGGACGCCGAGGAAGAGTTGGGCCGTGGTCTCGGCGAGGCTGGTTGGGTCCTTGGCGATGCGGTAATAGTTCGCCGGCGGGTTGTTGAAGGTATTGCCGCTCGACGTGATGATGGCGCGAACCATCGCATCCATCGGCACGTTCTTCTGAAAGCTCTCGCGGAGCCAGGCCTGGAAGGCGTACGAGCCTTTTAGCTGGATCGTCTTGCGGCTGGAGCGAAGCACATCCGCCCACTTGAGCGCCCAGAAATCGGCGAACTCGGGCAAATCGACCAACTTCTCGATCAGTTTATCGCGCTTCTTGGCGTCCTTGTCCGCCAGGAACGCCTTCACTTCGTCCGGCGTCGGCATCCGCCCCACGCAATCGAGGAACGCCCGGCGAACGAACTCGTCGTCCGTACACAGGCCGGACGGGGCGATGTTCATCATCTTCAACTTGGCGTACACGTGGGTATCGACGAGGTTGTTCGCGGGCGGGTTGGGCCAGGCGAACCCTTCACGCGGTTCCAGATACGTGATCCGCACTGAGATCATCTGTTCCAGATAGCGGCACAGGATGGCCACTTCGCCGGTGCGTTTGAATTCGACGAGGCCGGTCGGCGACACGTCGGCAATCGACGGATCGCTGCTGCTGAACACCGTGAGCCGCGTGGTGTCGCGCGAGGAGCCGTCCTTGAAGGTCGTGTTCACGGCGAGTTGCTGCCACTTGGCGGGGGCCTTGAGAACGCGAGCCGCGGGGAAGACCTCGGAGACTTTAACTTCGGGCAGCGTCTTGGAGTCTTGCTGCAGGCCTTCGCCGAGCCAGTGGATCATCATTTCGGCGGGGACGCTGGACAGGCTGTAGCGCTGGCCGCCTTCGTGGGGCACGGCGCCGACAGCCTTGAGCAGCATCAAGCTAGCTTGCGGGTCGTGTTTGTCGGTGCGGCGGCCGAACTGTTCCCGAGTGAGCATGAGAAAGTCGGCGTCCGGATCGAAACCGCGGAGCGAGAGTTTGAAGCCGTTCTTGCCGCTCGGCGTGCCGTGGCAGGCGCCGGCATTGCAACCGCCGACGTTCATCGCGGCAATCACGTCGCGGCGGAAGCTGACGGGCGCGGGCTTGTCCATGCCGGTGACGGTGATCGGGATACGGGCTTCCTTGCCGCCGACGGCTACCACGACCGTGGCCGAGCCGTTTTTCGTCGGCCGCAGGAAGAGCCCTTCTTGCACCTCGACGATGCCGGCCGGTTCCACGCGGGCGGCGGCCACGGCACTCAAGTCGCGGAGCGTGCCGTCAGCGTATTTGGCGGTGAGGAGCAATTGCCGGGAATCGCGGGCGCCGGCGAGAGTCGCCTTGGCGGGGAAGGCTTCGATGGCGGCCGGAGCGCCGATCAGGGCGGTGCGGTCCGCGCCATCCACCGGCGGAGCGGCGAACGCCGGTGCGGCAGCGAAAGCGACCAGGGCGCACGAGAATGTTGCGGCAAGGCGAGTCATGAATCGACCCTCGCGGGGTGGTGTGCCAGGCAGGTTTCCCCGTTCGCCGGGGAAGCGGAGTCTTGAAGCGGGTTGGCGGCAGGACCTCGACTGGATTTAAGTTAACCGATCGGAGAGCGAGAGGCGAGAGAAAATCCGATCCATTTCGATTACTGGCGGTCGGGAAGGTAACGGCTCGCCGGAAGCCCGCTTTACACCTCCCCCCTTGTGGGGGAGGTCGCCGAATGTCGTCTCGAAGAGACGACGTTCGGCGGGTGGGGGGAGCATGTGTAGTAAGTAAGACCCCCACCGGCCGACTCGCTGCGCTCGTCGGCGACCTCCCCCACAAGCCGCACAAGGGGGAAGGTTGTAGGTGGTTGGCTGTCCATTGCTCACCCGACTGTCAGTATCCGCGATCCAGGCCGTGGAGCGTTCTCACTTGCGGATGACGAGGCGACAGCCGAATTGCGGGCCGCGGGTAAGCAGCTGGAAAGTGGGTGGGTTTTATCCGCCCAGCAGATCGAGCCGAATTCATCGTTCCTGGAACCGCC
>DATNBQ010000529.1:0-4434 GCA_035571955.1 Urbifossiella sp.
GACATCGCCCGCGTCGGCGAATAAACCGAGTGCATGAACCCGATCGATCGTTTGTTCGCCGAGCTGCGCGGCGCCGGGCGCAAGGCCTTCATGCCATTCGCCACGGCCGGCGACCCGGACCTGGCCTTCACCCGCGAGCTACTGCCCGCCGTGGCCGAGGCCGGCGCCGATCTCGTCGAAGTTGGCTTTCCTTTTTCCGATCCCATCGCCGATGGCCCCGTGATTCAAGCGTCGTACACCCGGGCCCTCGACAAGAACCTCAAGCTGGCGGACATCTTCGCGGCACTCGGCGCGGTCGCTGCTCGGCCGGGTTGGTCGATGCCCATGGTCGCGATGGCGTCGTATTCGCTCTTGCACAAGAAGGGGCCGGCGGCCTTCATCGACGCGGCGAAGAAGGCCGGGCTCAGCGGCGCCATTGTCCCCGACTTGCCGGTCGAGGAAGCGGCGGAACTCGCGAAACTGACCGCCGACAGCGATTTCAAGCTGGTTCTACTAGTGACGCCGACGACTTCTCACGAGCGGGCGGAGAAAGTGGTGCGGGCCTGCAGCGGCTTCGTTTACGTGGTCAGCGTGGTCGGCATCACCGGCGAACGCGATCGGCTTCCCGTGGCCTTGAGCGAACAGATCGCGCGATTGCGAACTATGACCGACTTGCCGCTCTGCGTCGGCTTCGGCGTCAGCAAGCCGGAACACGTCCGCGGTTTAAAGGATCTCGCCGATGGTGTGATCGTGGGAAGCGCGCTCGTCAAGAAGTTGGAAGCCGCGGCAACGGATCGCGGCCAGGGGCTCGCGGATATCAAAACGCTTGTGAGGAGTCTTAGCGGGGCGCTGCGGTAAGGGCTCACGCGACCGGGGCGCGCCGCAAGTGCCAGTCCGTTGCCGCTTCGTACATGCGGGCGATCCGCAGCAGTTTCTCTTCTTCGAAGGGCGGCGCCAGCAGTTGCAAGCCGATCGGCAAACCCGCCCTGGTAAAGCCGCACGGCAAGCTGAGACCCGGCAACCCCGCGAGGTTGGCGGACACCGTGTAAATATCCGAGAGGTACATGGCCAGAGGGTCGCCGGTCTTCGCCCCGATGGGGAAGGCGGCGGTCGGCGTCGTCGGGCCCATTAGCACATCGCATTGCGCGAACGCCTCGTCGAAGTCCTTTTTCACCAGGCGGCGCACCTTGAGCGCCTTCACGTAATAGGCGTCCTTGTATCCGCTCGAAAGCACGTAGGCGCCGATGGCGATGCGGCGCTGCACTTCCTTGCCGAAGCCTTCGGCGCGCGATTGCGAATAGGTTCCGATGAGATCGGCTTTGCGCGACGTGCGGTGGCCGAAGTGCATGCCGTCGTAACGGGCCAGATTGCTGGACGCTTCCGCCGGCGCGACGATGTAATACGCCGCCAGGGCGAACGGGCTGTGCGGCAGCGACACATCGATGACGCTGGCGCCGAGTTTTTCGTATTCCTTGAGCGCGGTTCGCACGGCGGCTTCCACCTCGGCGTCGAGGCCGGCGTCGAAGAACTCGCGCGGGACCCCGATCCGCAGGCCGCTTATCGGCTCGTTCAGAGTCCGCAAATAGCGCGGTACGGGCCGATCGACGCTCGTACTGTCGCGCGGATCGTGCCCGGCGATCGCTTCCAAGAGAAGAGCGGCATCGGCGACATCGTGGGCGAGCGGGCCGACTTGATCCAGCGACGAGGCATAAGCGACGAGCCCATAGCGGCTGACGCGGCCATAGGTCGGCTTGAGGCCGACCGCGCCGCACAGAGCCGCCGGTTGGCGGATTGAACCGCCGGTATCGGTGCCGAGCGCAAGCGGTGCTTCGCAGCCGGCGACTGCCGCCGCGCTCCCTCCAGACGAACCGCCCGGAATGCACGAGAGATTCCACGGGTTCCGCGTTACTTGATACGCGCTATTCTCCGTGGACGAACCCATCGCGAACTCGTCCATGTTCGTCTTGCCGATGATCACGGCGTCGGCCGCGAGCAACCGGTCGATGACGTGGGCGTTGTAAGGCGGCACGAAGCGTTCGAGGATGCGGCTGCCGCAGGTCGTCCGGGTTCCCTTGGTGCAAAGCACGTCCTTGACGGCCACGGGAATGCCGGCTAGCGGCCCGAGGGGTTGGCCGCTCTTCCGCTTGGCGTCGATGGCCGCGGCCCGTTCCCGGACCGCGGCTTCATCGACCGCAAGGAACGCCTGCAGTTTCGGTTCGCGGTCGCGGATGGCGGCCAGAAACGCATCGGCAATCGCGGCGGCAGTCGTCTGCCCGGACGCCTGCAGCGCGAGCAACTGAGTGGCGGTCGAATCGGTCATGGAGAAATGATAGCGTTTACATTCGCCGCGACCCGCATGTCGCTCGGTCGCCATCAATAACTCAACTGGGACCCGAAGTAGAAGTTGGCGCCCGGGCGGAGGAACGGGTTGACGCCGAGGATGTTGCCGGAGATCGGATCGAGGGCTTCGCGGTAATTCTTGTTGCCGAAGTTCTCGACGCCGGCGGTCAGCAGCAAGCGTTCGGTGGCTTGCCAGTACGTGCGGATGTTGAAGGTCGTGAAACCGGGAGTGGCGATTTCTCCCAGGCTGCTGGCGATGGCGTTCTGGCCGGTGACGACGCGGGCCGAGAATTCGACCTGCCAGCGCCGCTGGGCGCTCGAATCGTGGACGCGGATGCCGAGCCGCGATTCGAGCGGCGGAATTTGCGGCAGCGGTTCGGTCTCGGTCGCGATCTGCCCCGTGGCGGGGTTGCTGGCGCGGCTACTCGACAGGTTCGCCGCCCGCTGGCTATCCCGATGCGTCAGGTCCATGCCTTGCACGTACGTCAAGGTGCCGAAGCCGGTCAGCCAACTCGTGAAGTCGATGATGCCGTACAGTTCGCTGCCGGCCAGCGTCGCCAGATTGGTATTCGTGTAAACGACTTGCGTGATGCCCGGCCCGCCCTTCACCTGATCGAACGTGATGTAATCGTTCATCCAGCCGTAGAAGACGTTGGCTCCGCCCTTGAACCATCCGTAATCGGCCTGGACGCCCAAGTCGAATTGATTGAGCTTTTCGGACTTCAGGTTGGGGTCGCCGATGAGGCGGCTGGTGCCCTGCTGCAAGACGCCGACGAACGGGCCAGCGGCGTACATTTCGGTCAGCGTCGGGGCCCGTTCGGAATGCCCGAACGACGCCACGCCGGTCAATTCATCCGTGAGCCGATACGCCGTTTGCAAATAACCGGCCATCAGGAAGAAGTCGCGGCTCAGGTTCGTGTTGCTCGGGTTGGACGAGAAGATAATCGGATCGAAGGCGTTCAAACCGGAACCCGTCAGCGACGCAATCGGATTGATGTTGCCCGTGATGACGCGAGGATTCGACGAGTTGCGGAGCCAGTCAACGCGGCCGCCGGTGTTGAACGACAACCGATCGCTGATCGGCGTTTCCCAGTGAGTGAACAGGCCGGGATTCACCGCGGTGCTGTTGGGAATCGATTGCGTCTGCTGGAAAGTGGACGTTTGGCCCGGCAACAGCAGCACGCCGTTGTTGATATTGGTTCCCGAAATCTGCGTGAAGTTGATGTTTTCCTGCAACCCCTGGCCGAGGATGCGCATATCGGTTCCGGTGGTGAACTTGCCGCCGTTGTCCGCGTTCCATTCCGAGAAGAGCCGGTAGCCGATCGAGGTCGTGGCGAAGTTCGAGGTCGAGTTATCGCGGAACAGGTTGAGCGGCGTCGTGGCGCCGGCGGCGGCCTGAGCGATGGTCGGCAGCGGGAAGATGCCGTTGTTCACGAACGCCGGCTGATTGAACGCCGTCGGGTTAAACGAGACGGCAAGCAGGTCTTGCACGAACGCTTGCTTCGCGCCGCCGGTCGTGTTGCCCGTGCCCGTCGTGCCGTTGAACCACGTATCGACGACCAACTTGTCGAAGATGCCTTGATCGCGGAGGGTGTAGCGCAGGGCGTACGACTCGGTGTTGAGGCTGCCGACGTCGAAGTAAAGGCCCGGGAACTCGAGGTTCTGCTGGTAGATGCGTTGGCCCTTGAATTCGATGCTGCTCTTATCGGTGAGATCCCAGCCGAAGGCGTAGTTGACGTTGTGCGACAGGTAGCTGCTGGCGATGTCCTGGCCGTTGCCGGCCCTGTAATCGCTGCCGGTGAGGCCGTCGTAAGTAATGCGGGCGCCCCAGTTGGTGTCGCCGGCCCACAAGGATTGGAGCGCGTCCCAGCGGGCGCCGTTGGTCTGATAGTTCAGCGACGTGCGACCGTGAGCCTGGAAGTCGTCGAAGCGCGGCGAATCGAGACTCGCCACCGCGAGCACCGCATGCGTCGGCCCATAAATCACCGAGTACGGACCCTTTACCAATGTCACGTCACGGACCGAACCGGGATCAAAGCGCGTGACCGGCGTATCCAGGTCTTGGCGAACTGGAATGAAGAGGGCGTTATCGCCGTAGAGCATGTACTGCGAGTT
>DATNBQ010000530.1:0-3427 GCA_035571955.1 Urbifossiella sp.
CAGGGGGGCCGCGGACGGATCAAGTTCCCCATCAATGAGCCGGCCCACGGCCGCCGCCGCAGTCAGATCGAGGAGTACATCGATTTCTATGGCGGGGCCGGCGTCCAGCATATCGCCTTGGCCACCAACGATATCGTTGCCACGGTGCAAGCGCTGCGGGCCAACGACGTGTCATTCCTCCGGGTGCCGGATGCCTATTACGATCAGTTGCCGCAGCGCGTCGGCGCCATTGAGGAAGACGTGAAAACGCTGGCGGAACTGGGCATTCTCGTCGATCGCGACGACGAGGGGTACATGCTGCAGATCTTCACTAAGCCGGTGCAGGACCGGCCGACGCTCTTCTTCGAGATCATCGAACGGAAGGGATCGAAGAGCTTCGGCAAAGGGAACTTCAAGGCGCTGTTCGAGGCGATCGAACGCGATCAGGAAAGCCGCGGAACGCTCTGACGATAGATATGGGGAGTTTCTTTCCTTGCACCGGCTTCCAGCCGGTGTATCTTTCCTTGCACCGGCTGGAAGCCGGTGCCACCCAAGAAGAAGATGGATAGATGCACTGAGGACGACACGATGGATGCTGCAACGACCGTGAAGCTGATGACGAGCGACGACCTGTTCGCGATGCGGCCGAGCAAGAAGATCGACCGCTGGCTTTTTCGCGGCGAACTCCGGGAGAGCGAGGCGAGAAAAAACAATCCTGGCCATGCCAAAGCCACCGCAAGCTTGTCGTATGTACTCGGCAGTTGGATTTCCGATCAGCCCCATCCGCGTGGCAGGGTGTATTCGGGCGAATGTTACTTCCGCATTCGCAAGGACCCGGAGACAAACGTCGGAATCGATGTGGCCATTTCCACCCCGGAACAAGCCGCGGCAACGAAGAAAAAGGCAAGCTTCGTCGATGGTCCGCCGCTGCTCGCGGTCGAAGTGCTGTCGCCCTATGACAAAATGAAAGACATCGACGAAGCGATCGAAGAGTATCTCGACTGCGGCGTGCGCGTGGTGTGGATCGTCAATCCCTACTCGGAAACGGTTGCGGTTTACCGTGCGGGACAGGAACCTCGGCACTATTCGCTGTCGGAGCAGTTGCCGGGCGGCCCCGAGTTGCCGGGCTTCCAATGCTGCGTCGCCGAAATCTTCGAGTGAGTGCTCCGTTAGAAATTGCTGCCGTTCACGGGGAAGCCGTCCGACCCGAGGTAAAGCAGAATGAACGGATAGGCCGGGTTCGGCAGGATCGGGTGGCTGCAATTCTGCTGCGCGGGATCAGTTCCTAGCGATGCCGAAAGGTAATGCACCGAGGCGTCCACGAACACGAAGTTCACCCCGTTGCCGGCGTGCATGCTCGACCAGGTGAACCGCGTACACGTCGGGTCGGCGGCGGCCGTCGGGCGAACGCCCATGCCCCCGGCATACGGCGTGTTCAAGGGGAAGTTCGGCCGGGCGATCACCGAAGCCACGCTGGTGCTCGGCGCCCCAGTATCGCGGCCCGGCCAGATGCCGCCGACTTGCCGCTGCTCGTCGCGTTCGCCCGCCATGATCGTGTTGCTCGTGCCGTCCGTGATCGTCAGCATGATGATCTTCGAACCGCCGTCGCTCACCTGCTCGCTGACCAAATAGTTGTTCTTGGCGAATCCGGAGAAGTAGTTGTTCGGGATTAGCGATTGCGGATCCGAGGGGCAAAGATAGACGGGCGGCGTCATGGTCGTGGTGGCAGCGTTGAGCCCAAAAGCATTCGTGGTGGGGCTCAATGTGCCGTACAGGGCGGTCTGTTCCAGATAGGGCAGAATCCAGGTGCTCCAGGCCCAGTTCGCATTGGGCCACGCCGGCGCCGACGAGAATGCCGGCGGGAAGTACCCATTGCCATCGTGGTACATGTGCATCGCCAGGCCGATTTGCTTCAGGTTGTTCTCGCACTTGGCGCGGGCCGCCGCTTCGCGGACCTTCTGCACCGCGGGCAGCAAGAGCCCGATCAGGATCGCAATGATGGCGATCACCACCAAGAGCTCGATGAGGGTGAATGCACGCGGGCGACGGAGTGCGAGCGACACAATTGATACCTGGAAGAAGTTAACAAGCCGGGGTTCGACGAAGCGCATGGAAGCAGATTGAATAATGCTAATGTTCGGGCGAATGAATAGCCAGGGCAAACTGGAGAAACTCGGCAGGCGATTCCGGCAGCATCGGCTTCTTTGGCCTCACCGGTATAATCGACAAACCGTGAAGCCGGCCCATCGCAAGGGGATTGCAAGCCGCCGGCCGACCAGTTTACCCGGAACGAACCAGTTATCATGAATCGGCGACAGAATCCACGTTCGCAGCCCTGGCACGCTTGACCGCTGCGGCCGGAACTCGAAGATAGTAAGATGCTACTCGGGATGCCCAGGGACACGGGCCCGATTGGAAAGGTGGTCCATGTCGATTCCCTCGTCTCATCGCCCGTCGCGCGAGTGGTTGCTTCTCTTGCTTGCCCTGGCGTTGGTCGGCGGCGCCACCGTGCCGCTGTGGCAACTCTCCGGCACAGGTGAGTCCCGCGCCGAACTCGTCGCCCGCTGGACGCCGGAACGGCTCGGCAAACTCTTCCTCGGCCCCGAACAGATCGCTTGCTACGTCTGCGCCATGTGGGCCCTTCTCATTCTGCAAAGCCGCTATCGCGAGGTGCTGCGGCAACGGCAGGCCTTCTATCTGGAACTGTTGCCCACGGAGGAAGGGGCGCGAATCTTGCCGGAAGACGCCCGGCCGCTGGCCCGTAAAGTGGAGCATCTCACGGCCCGGCGGCCCTTCATTCTCGGCAACATGATTCGACTCGCCCTCGGCAAATTCGCCATTTCGAAGTCGGCGCCGGACGTGGCGGAAGTCGTCCGCAACCAGGCCGACGTGGAATCGTCGCGGCTGGTTTCCACGATGGGTACGGTCCAGTACCTGGCCTGGGCGATCCCGGCCATCGGCTTCGTCGGCACCGTCCGCGGCCTCGCCGGCGCGTTCGGCATGGCCGGCGCCGGCCGCGACCTCGACATCACGGCTTTCACCCAGCAAGCCACCGATCAGTTGAAGATTGCCTTCGACTGCACCCTGGTCGCACTCCTGTTAAGCTTGATTCTGATGTACCTCGTTCACATGGTGCAACGCGCCGAGGAAATGCTGGTGGTGGACGCGCAAGAGTATTGCCAGGAGCATCTGTTGCTGCGCTTGTATGATCCCGAAAATGGAGTGTGAGTGTTTAGCCGCGACGCAACGCGGAGTGCGCCGAAATGTTATGGGGTAAGAAGCCACCGGCCGTTCACGACCGCAGCCGCGTCATCGGGCTGGAGGTGACGGCGTCGCGCGCGCGGGCGGTTTCCGTCGGCGGCGGCAAGGTGCGCCCCGTGCTGCTCGAGGAACCGGCCGAAGAGATGCCGATGTTCATGGCCTGCGAGCGGCGGACTCCGGAGGTGGG
>DATNBQ010000531.1:0-23011 GCA_035571955.1 Urbifossiella sp.
CCATGATCGCTTCGTCGATTTGCTCCGGCTTTACGCCGGCTCGCTCGATGGCCTCGGCCACGGCAACAGCCCCGAGCCGCGGCGCTGTGAGATCCGACAATTCGCCGAGAAATCTGCCGATCGGCGTTCGCACGGCCGAAAGAAGGAATGCATCCACGATGGCGCCCTCGGGTGAATCCACTCCATTCTACGGGTCGCGGCAACCGAGCCGCGCCCGTAAGGGAGCGATCGGAACCGGCGTTCCCTCACGGCCGCGACTCGGTTATGAAGTTCGTGAAGCCGGCGGCGCGAAAGGCCGGCGCCCCATGCTCCGGCGAGCGCACGAACCGCACGAGTCGCATGGCACCATTGCGATTGGCCGAACGCAAGACGGCCAGTTCCACCTTGCCGATCGCGCCCTCCAGTTCCGGCAAATGGACTACTGCAAGCTTGGGATAATTCACGGCCGCGGCGTCCCAAATGATCGCCGCGTCGTTGCTGCCGACCAGGACGGCGTTGGCCGCATCGGTTACCGTCGTGTGGTAAACGAGCGTGTGGTCCGACAGTTCCTTCCAGTGCCCCGATTTCAGGAGATGATCGCGGGTGACTTTGCCGATGGCGGCGGCGTCCGGGTTGGCCTGGCCG
The DNA here is from genome assembly GCA_035571955.1 of Urbifossiella sp. GTDB lineage: Bacteria > Planctomycetota > Planctomycetia > Gemmatales > Gemmataceae > Urbifossiella. Next base: position 625 of record DATNBQ010000531.1, read on the forward strand.
AGCTTGAGGCCGGGTTCCAACAGATCCGCGAACTGAGTGATGCCGCGCGGGTTCCCGGCCTTCGAAAGCACCACCGCCCGCATCGTTGCCACGGGAAAGGTCTCCGCGACCAGCCCCTTGGCCTCGGCCGCGCGAACGAAGCTGTCATCCGCGGGGAGGAACAGATCGCCCTCGCGCGAAAGGGCGGCGCTGGCCAGCACCTGCTCGGAATTGCCGAAGCGGAACTCGATTCGAACGCCGGTTTCCCGTTGGTAATCCGCGGCCACGGCCTGTATGGCGGGCTTCAAGGCCGCGGCACAATAGACCAGCAGCGGCCTGTCATCCCTGGGCGATTCGGACCCGCTGTAAAGCAGGTAGATGAGCCCGGCGAGAACCGCGAGCGACCCGACCGCGGCGCCGGCGAAAGAAAAGACGCGGCTCATGCGGCTCTCAATACTGGATCATCAGGCGCGGCGGCAGCTTGTTCCCGCGGCGCTTAAGCCCGGCGCGGCCGAGGATCGCAAGCAGCACTACGATGTGCAGGCACCACGCCAGGTAGAACCAGCCGGTGCGTTCGAGGCCGTCGCGGGCGAATTCCAGCGCCTGGTCGAAATTGACCTCGCGCGGATCGCTGGCGGCGGCGCGGGCCGCCTCGAACTTCTCGCGGACAGCGGCATCGAGGGCGCGTTCGAGGCCCAAGCCGCGGGCCGTCTGGATCGCGAGGAACAGGAGCGCAAGGGAAGCGAACGCAGCGATAATCGCTTGCCGGTGCGGCCAAAACAGCGGTAGGCGCCGGGGAATGCCGGTTCGCCGTTCGTGGGCTTCGAGCCGCTCGATCCAGGCCAGGGCCGTCGCCAAAATCAACATCAACACGTAGGGCAGCATCACCAGCCAGTCCGAGTGTGTGCGGTCTTCGATGGAAGGCGGCGGCAGGTCCTTCGGCAATAGCCGTTCGAGTTGGGGGTCGCGTTTTGGATAGCCGGTGATGGCTCGCCAGGCGCCCTGGGTGTAGACGGGCCCGGGATAGACGCCGACCCACGGCGCGAAGGTCAGGATTACGATAATCGCCAGCGCGACGGCCGGCGTCCACGCCACGACGCACGGGGAGATGGTGATGCTGCGCGAACGGGTGTATCCCGCCGGGGGAACGGCCGAGGCCGGAAGGGGAATCGGCAGCGGATGGCTCGGCAGCGGTTCGGGGCTGAGGGGAAGGGGGACGGTCGGCGCAGCGGGCGCGACCGTGGGGCGATAGCGGGCCGGAATGGGAAACGAGCGCCCGCACTCCGGACACGGCGCCTCTTGGCCCGCCGACTCATCCGGCATCGCGACCGATTTCAGACAGTGCGGGCAGAGCAGTTTCAACAACAAACATCTCCTCGGGGCCATCAGTTCAATCTCGCGACTTTCTCCAGGATTTCGGCGAGCACTTCCGGAGGAATCTGACCACCGCTGTCGCGAACGTCCCCGACTGGAATCGACAGCAACCAGCTACAGACCACTTCTCAGCGTTTGCGGAGTTTTGTCTGAGGATGGCCGTTCGGATCGGAAGGAAGCTCCACGGTATGGGCAAATGGCGCTTCGCCCATGAGCGTCGTGACCGCAGTGACTTGCAACTCGGTCGCCGTACCAAGTTCGCTATCACTCGTGAGCACGACTGCGGGCCTCGTCTTGGTGTTGCCGCCGCGCGAATCGGGCACCGTGACCCAAACGATCCGGCCTTGAGCGAGGTGCAGTTGCACGGAAGGAGCCTCATCCCGCCGAGAAAGGGTCATCCGTCTCGTTCAACCACGACTCCGCTGCCGGGTGGGATGCCGCGAGCGCCCGGAGTCGATCGGCAGAAGGCTGCACGACTTCGACGACGAGTTCGCACAAATCGTCGAAACTTCTCCAGCGCCGATCGAGTTCCTGCGACTGCTCTCGCAGCCGCTCGGCGATCGACTCGAAGTTTCTCAGCAACGGCGAATCGACGGCTTCCGCGAGCGCCTGGAACTGCTCGGCGATGCTTGCGTAGGCTTCCAAGACTTGGAAGTACTCGGCACGACCGTCGTGCAAGTCGCGAAGTTGCTTCTGACGCGCGGCTTGCCGAAACAACTGTTCGCGGCGGTCAACGAGTTGTTCGGGTAGGGTCGCAAGATCGGCTAGGGCCGCATCGAGCCGTTCGTTTTCGTTCTTCGCGAAATCGCGGATCAATGTTGCGGGCATACGACACCTCCGCGGGTATTCTCGCCGACCGCCCTTGCCCGGGCAATGCGAATCAAGCTTTATCCCTCCGCAATTCCAGTTCCCGAAAAGCCTGCGGCAAGGCGTCCGCGATGTCCGTCGCGATGAGGCCGACTTGGCCGAGTTTCATCACCGCCAGGTCGCCGGCGCGGCCATGCACCCAGGCCCCAAGCACGGCCGCATCGAACGCCGCGAGCCCTTGCGCTAGCATCGCCGCGATGATTCCGGTCAGCACGTCGCCGCTGCCCCCCGTTGCCATGCCGGGGCTGCCGGTACTGTTGCGATAAACGCGGCGGCCGTCGCTGACCACAGTGTTCGCGCCTTTGAGCAAGAGCACCACGCCCCGCTGCGCCGCGAACTCCACCGTCAATTCATCCCGATGCTCGGCAATCTCGGCGATTGGCTTGCCGCACAGTCGCGAGAACTCGCCGGGATGCGGCGTGAGCACGGCGGGTACAGCGCGATCCTTGAATTCATCGCTGAAAGGTGCCAGCACGTTCAAACCATCGGCGTCGATGACGGTGGCCGTGCCGGCAAGCTCGCGGATGACTCGGCGAACGAACCCTGCCACGTCCGGCGAATGACCCAAACCAGGACCAATCGCGAATCCGTTCGCTTTGTTTCCCCAGGAAATGACATCGGCGGCGGCCTGGTCGCTCAGTGTGCCGTCGGCGTGTTGATGGATGGCCAGCGTGGTGTAGCAGGGGTTTCCGGCGGCGACGACGGCCTGAACGCACGCCGGTGTCGCGACGCGCACCAGCCCCGCGCCGGATCGCAGCGCCGCCGAACCGCACAGCACGGCCGCGCCGGACATCCCCCGGCTCCCCGCCGCGATCAGCACCGTCCCGAACGTCCCTTTGTGGGAATCGAAACGGCGCGTCGGCAAGCGCGGCAACTCGTTCACGGGGACAAGACTCACCGGCTGGAAGCCGGTGCCACCCAGAATATCGCCCCCTTCCGCCACGTCATACCTCCAGCTTCCACGGGCCGCGGTATTCCCGGCTCAGCATCTTGCTCGCCTCGGCGTCATCGATGATCTGTTCCTTGGCCGGATCCCACTTCAAGATCGGCCGCGAAAGCCGCATCGCGATGTTGCCCAGGTGGCAGATCGTGATCGAGCGGTGCGCCGTCTCCACGGGCGCTGCCGTGGCTTTGCGCGAAACGACGCAATCGAGGAAGTTGCCGTAGTGGTTCTTGCTCTCGTACAGGTGGATTTCGTTCGGACCGATCTTCGACGTAAGAATCGCCTTGTCGCTGGCGTCGTGGCGGCCGCGGTCCGCAGTTACCCACCCTTCGGTCCCTTCCCAGCGCACGCCCATCTTCTCCTTGTTGGAAACGATCATGGTTACGCCGTTGGCATAAATCGCTTCGAAGGAGTATTCGGTCGCGGTGTTCCAGAGCGGATCGGGCGGGAAGGCGGCCTTGGCGTTGCGAATCTCGATGGGGCCGGTGTCTTCGGTGCCGAGCCCCCACTGGGCGCAATCCGGATGGTGGCCGCCCCAGTCGGTGACCTGACCGCCGGAGTAGTCGTACATCCAGCGGAAGTTGACGTGGCAGCGAGCCGGGGCGTACGCTGCTTCCGGCGCCGGCCCGAGCCACAGATTGTATTCGAACCCCTTCGGAACCGGCTCCGGATTCTTGCGATCGCCCGTCTTCGCGTAATCCGGCCGACCGCCCGGCAACCCCACCCGCACCGTCTTCACCGTGCCGATCCGGCCATTCCGCACCAGTTCGCACGCTCGCCGAAAGTTACTGTCCGAGCGTTGCTGGCTCCCCGTTTGAAAGACGCGGTTGTACTTCTTCACGGCGTTCGACATCGCCCGTCCCTCGGCGATCGTAAGCGATAGCGGCTTCTGGCAATAAATGTCCTTGCCCGCTTTCGCCGCGGCGATGACGGGAATGGCGTGCCAGTGGTCCGGCGTGCTCACAATGACAACGTCGATGTCCTTTCGGGCCAGAAGCTCGCGGAAGTCGATATAAGTATCGCAGCCCTTGTAGGTGCCGGCTTTCTTGGCCGCGGCGTAATGCTTCTCGACCATCTGCTTGGCCGGATCGCGGCCGCCGACCGCTCCGTTCCAGTAGCCGGCGCTTTCCTTGTTGACGTCGCAAACGGCGACGACCTGCGCGCGGGGATCGTTGAGGAAGCCGCGGATGTCGCCGAGCCCCATGTTGCCGCAGCCGATGGCGCCGACGGTGATGCGCCGGCTGGGTGGCGGCTTGTCGTCGCGGCCGAGAGCCGACGCCGGCACGATTAGTGGAACGCCGAGCGCCGCGGATTGGGACAGGAACCGCCGCCGCGATGGCAGAGAATCGCGCGCCATGGAATCGCCTCCGGAGAAAGGGATGAGTTGCGAGCAAAGCGGATAAGAAGGCTGAATTCGAGCAAAGAAACGGGGAGCGGCGGGGCCTGCCGCTCCGTAGATGCCTCCAATCGATCGACAGCCGGCAGCGGCGGGCGTGGAGCGATTATCCTTCCACGACCGCTTCTTCCTCGGGCTTTTCGGCTTCTTCGGCCGCGGCCACATGGTGCGGCTCGGCGTGCTTCCCTTCGCCCAGGAACAAGAGTAGCGGGCTGGCCACGAAGATCGAACTGTACGTGCCGACCAATACGCCCATCACCATCACAAAGGCGAACAGGTGCACGCCTTCGCCGCCGAACCAGTAGAGAACGGCACTAACGAGGAACACCGTCGCCGCCGCCAGGATCGTGCGGCTCAGGGTCTGGTTCACACTGTCGTTGATCATCTGCGGCGTGAGGGCCGGGTTCTTGCCGCGCACCTCGCGGATGCGGTCGAAAACCACGATGGTATCGCTGACAGAGTAGCCGACCAGCGTGAGTAGTGCCGCCACCGTGGGAAGGTCGATCTTGAAATCCTCGATCCGCAGCGCCCAGCCGAAGGCGTTATCGAAAAGGTAATGGCAAGCGGCGATGGCGCCGAGCGTGAAGCAGAGGTCGTGGACGAGGCAAAGGACCGCGGCGAGGCCAAACGTCCAGTTGCCGAAGCGGAACCAGAGGTACAGCATGATTGCAATCCAACTGGCGACGATGGCATAAAACGCCCGGGTTCGCGTCTCGGCGGCGAGTTGGCTATCGAACACTTCGAGACGCTCGGGCACCGGGCGGCTATCGAATTCCCGCTGCGTCTTGTCGAGGATGTTCTGCAGCGTCTGCAATTGGCGGGCTGCGGCCGGATCCTGGAGCGAAGCGGCAACGGATTGCGCGGCGACCGGACCGGCGATAGCCGCCCCGGCCGGGCCGCCGACGAGCTTCGCCTGCGCCGCCTTGTTCAACGCCCCGAACAGCGGGTTCTTCGAGACGTCCAGCTTCATCGTCGTGAAGCGGCCTTCGTCGCCCTTTCCTTCGCCGGTGAGCAGGAACGGCGATTCGCCTTCGTTGGCCCCTTCCGTCGCGAACTGCTGCTGCAGTAAGTCCTTCGTATAACTCGGCGACGTGGGATGGTCGAACTTCAAATCGACCGTCGGCCCGGTTATCGGGCTGATGGTCATGGTCGTCTTGTCCATGAGCGGGTTGCCGGCATCGTCGCGGAGCAGCCGATCGAGCGAAACCTGGACGAGGTCGCGCTGCCGCTCCGTGGTCCGCACCGTGAAATACTTGCTCTTCCCTTGCGAGTAGTTCTCGCCGGAAAGGAAGATCTGCTCGACGGAGTAGTCGGGCAGTTCCTCGGCGCGGCGCTTCACGTCGGCGTCCATTTCCTGTTCCGTCGCGCCGGGCGGCTTCTCGGTCAGCGTGACGGTCGTCTTGGTGCCGTCGGCGTAGGCGATATCGAAGACGTAAGCGCCGAGGGCCGCGATGTCGCCGGACGTGGGACGATTCACCCAGCGGACGCTCTCCACCTTGAGCCGCTTCTTCTGATTGGGCTCGGACAGCAGATCGCGAAGGCCCGGTTTATCGGTGGATGTAAGGGCGCGTTCCTCGCCGTCCTTGAGGCGGCCGCCGTAAACCGTGCCGCCGCGGAAGTCCACGTTCAGCACCGACTCGCCGCGGCCCAGAAAGAGCGCCAAACCCAGGATCGTCAGGATCGTCGTCGCGGTGAAGAAGTGGAAGCGGTACTTCATCGGGTTGAAGTTCGGCCGCTCGAACATGCGGAGCATCTTCAATTGCGTCAGCCAGCGGCGATGCTGCCAGTAGTCGAACATCAGCCGGGTCATGTACAGCGATGTGAACAGGCTGATGATGAGGCCGACCGTGAGACTGATGGCGAAGCCCTTCAACTGGTCGTTGCCGAAGGTGTACAGCACGATGGCCGTGAAGATACTCGTCATGTGCGTGTCGATGATCGTGGGGAAGGCGCGATCGTAGCCGTTGCGAATGGCGGTGGCGAGGTTGGCCCCCTTGTTGCGTTCCTCGCGAAGGCGTTCGTAGATGAGGACGTTGGCGTCGACGGCCATGCCGAGCATGAGCACGATGCCGGCGAGGCCGGGAAGCGTGAACGCCGCGTGCACCGCCACCATGAAGCCGATGGTGAGCAGCAGGTTGGCGAGCAGGGCGACGCAGGCGACGAGCCCGGCGAAGCGATAGTAGATCACCATGAAGATAAGCACGACGGCGAAGGAGAAGCCGACGGCCTCGACGCCCTTGTGAATCGTGTCGGCGCCGAGCGTCGGGCCGATGGTGTTCTCGCTAACGGGCTTCTCGCGCAGTTGGGCGTTGAGGGCCCCATTGCGGAGGAAGTTCACCAACTTGTCCACGGAGGCCTTGTCGAAGCGGCCGCTGATCTGCCCCGAGGCGCGAATCACCGCGTTCAAGGTCGGCGCCGAAACGATCCGCTCGTCGAGAAGGATCGCCAGGTTGCGGACCTGGCTCTTGCCGGGCTTGTTCCGTTCAGTCATGGCGCCGAAGGCGTTGGCGCCGGGGCCGTTGAAGGTGAAGCCGACGGCAAGGTTGAACTTTTCGTCCTGGGTGGGATTGGCGGTTAGCGAGATGTCGCCACCGACCTTCAAGTTGTCGTAAGGGGAGACGCGAGTCAGGACGAAGTATTCGAAGCGTTTGGGGCCGTGAATGCGAACCACGCCTTCGGTAATGTCGACCTGGTCGCCGACGGCTGGGTTGGAAATGATCTCCTTGTAAATTTCCTCGGACGATTTGTCGCGGCCGTTTTCCTTGACGACCGTTTCGGGCACCTTGCCGGCGGCGGCGGCTCGGCGGATCGATTCCACTTCGTGCTGTGCGGCGGGAGAAGCCGGGTTGACCTCCCGGCTAAAGAGCACGAACGAATAAGCGCGTCCATCCTCGTTGGCGCCCGAGTGAACGAATGCCTTGTTGCGGTTGCGGGCCGCTTCGGACCAGAGGCCGCCGCCTTCTGTTTCTCGGCGATTCTGCAGGCCGAGCGTTTCCCGCTCCGACGGGCCGATCTCGACCCAGGCGTAGCGAACGGATTCCGGCTTGTCGCCGGCCGCCTTCACTTCGTACGTCCCTTCGGGAGGCAGGGGAACCGAGCCGCTGACGGCCCACGACGTGACTTCGTCCGTGGAGGCGTTATTGACGAGTTCGCGGGCGCGGGCAATGCCGGGGCCGTCGTCGGCCTCGTTGGCCAGGATGCGGAATTCGAGCACGCCCATCTGCGAAACGAGCCGCTTCACCTCTTCGATTTCCTCGAAGGTGAGGTTGGCGCGATCGCCCTGGGCCTTGCCGCCGGTGGGAAGAATGATTTCGACGCGGGTGTGGCCGAGCGGCCGAACGGTGACGTTCTTGAGGTCGGCGGGGTCGATGCGGCGCTTGATCTGCGCCGCGAGTTTCTGCATGTCCTCGGTGCTGAGCCCTTCGGCCGCGGCGGACTGCGCCTGGGCCGCGGCGGGGCCGCTGGCCTTACGCGCATCTTCCAGCTGCTTCGTGCGCTCGAGGTTGATTTCGTAAACGAGAATGGTGCCGCCGGCGAGATCGATGCCGAGCTTGTACTTGTCCGTTTGGGCGGCGAAGGCGATGGCCGCCACGCACGGCACCAGGCAAATCAACAGCCCGCGGAGGTATTTGCGTTGCATGATTCCGTTCCGAGTCTCGAGTTAACGCATCCGCTACAGTTGCGCGCTCCCCGTTGGGTCGCGGCTAAGCTTTATTTCGCCGCTTCCGCGGCATCCGTACCGAGTACCTGGCTGACCGTGCTGCGCTTGATTCGCAGCTTCGTGTCTTCCGACCGGATCACGATCTCGTCTTCGCCTTCCTTGATCGTCACGACAGTGCCGACGATTCCCGACTGCGTCAAGATCTTGGAGCCGCGCGAGATGCTGGCGAGAACTTTCTCCTGTTCCTTTTTCTGCCGCCGAGTCATGGGAAGGATCACGATGACCCAGAACAGGGCGAGCACGCCGAACATGAGCAGCATGCCGCCGCCGGGCGCGCCGCCCGGGGCTTGTTGCGGCGGGTCTTCAGCGAGAAGCGCTTTCAGCATGAATGAATCCGATCGCGGCGAAACCCCGGCGTTATTGAACGGTCATACTAGGAATGCCGTTCCCAGCGGGCAAGCCGCTCGGCGGCGAACGACTCGAAGCCGCCGCCGGCGATCGCTTGTCGCGCATCCGCCATCAGGCGCAGGTAAAACGACACATTGTGGATGCTCAGGAGCGTCGGCCCGAGCATCTCGTCCGCGGCGAACAGGTGGTGCAAGTACGCACGGCTGAAGTTCGCGCAGCAGTAGCACGGGCAACCGGACTCGACCGGGTCCGGTTCTCGCCGATGGATGGCGTTTCGCAGGCGAATTGGCCCGGAATCGGTGAACGCCAGGGCATTGCGGCCATTGCGAGTCGGCATCACGCAATCGAACATGTCGACGCCGGCCGCGACGCCGACGAGCAAATCCTCCGGCCGGCCGACTCCCATCAAATAGCGCGGCTTGTGCTCGGGCAGCATCGCCGCGCAGGTTGGCAAAGCCGTATGCATCGCCGCGGGCCCTTCGCCGACGCTGAATCCGCCGAGGGCGTAGCCGGGGAAATCCATGCCTGAAAGCTCACGCGCGCACTCTTCGCGCAGCGCCAGATTGGTTCCCCCTTGCACGATTGCGAATTGAGCCTGATCCTTCCGGGAATGCCGCGTGCGGCAGCGTTCCGCCCAGCGGATCGATCGCGTCACGGCCGCGCGAATGACCTCGGGGCCGCCGTCCGCCGGCGGGCATTCATCGAGCACCATCGCGATATCCGAGCCGAGGTTCTCTTGAATCTCGACCGCCCGTTCCGGCGTGAGTTCCAGCGGCGAGCCATCGATGTGGCTGCGGAACCTGGCCCCGCGATCCGTGATCTTCACCTGCGTTGCGAGGCTGAATACCTGGAAGCCGCCGGAATCGGTGAGGATCGGCCGATCCCAGGCCATGAATTCATGGAGCCCGCCGAGCTCAGCGACGAGCGCGTCGCCGGGTCGGAGCGCCAGGTGATAGGTGTTGCCGAGAATGATTTGGGCGCCGACGTCGCGGAGCATGCGCGGCGTCAACCCCTTGACCGTGGCCTGCGTGCCGACAGGCATGAACACCGGCGTTTGGATCTCGCCGTGCGGCGTGGCGACGACACCGGCGCGAGCGGTTCCATCACGCGATTGCAAGGTGAAGGCAAAGGACATGGCGGGCTATTGTACGCGGCAGCCGTGAAGTCTCAGGATCGCTTACACCTCATCGTAGGCGGCCATGGCGCCGCGGAAGTCGCGCTTCAAGAGGAACGCCACAGCCTTCAGTCGGCTGAGGTCGCCGCCGCGGCGCAGTTTCTCCGCTTCCTCCAGAGAACGCCAGGCCTCATCGTACCGCGCCTCGCTCAATTGGCGGCGGGCGTCATCCAGGCGCTCGGTCCGTTCGGCGTCGACGGCGAAGAGCAAACCGAGATCGGCCTTGCAGCGCCGGCACGCGGGACCCGTTTCATTGGACGCTTTGCAGCAGGGGCAAGGAATCGCCATGCCGTCACGATATGGCCGCATTTCCCATTGCAAAGCGGGCGATGGGAAATATCCATGAGTGTGCCGCTTCGCATCCCGTCTTCCCTTTGGAGCTTCACCATGCGCCTCAGTTGCCTGCTGTTCACCGCCGCCGTTCTCGGCCTGGCCGGCCGCAGCGCTCGCGCCGACGACACGGCCGACTTCCTTAACCCGGATAACTGGGAAGGCCGCACCGACATCTGGTCCATCAAGGACGGCGTCGTCGTCGGCGAGACCAAGCAAGACCCCAAGTACAACAACTTCTTCTGCTCGAAGAAGAAGTACGGCGACTTCGAACTGTCGTGCAAGATTCAACTGCGCGACGCGAAGGGGAACAGCGGCATTCAGATTCGCAGCGAGCGCTTCGATAAACCGGGCGCGGACAACAAGCAGCCGTTCCGGGTGCGCGGTCCGCAGGTGGACGTGGGCAACGGCTATTGGGGCAGCCTCTACGGCGAAGGGGTCGGCGGGATGATGAAGCAGTCGAGCGCCGAGGCCATCAAGAAGGCCGTCAAGCCCAGCGACTTCAACGAATACTACGTGCTGGCCAAGGGAGACCACATCACCATCAAGATCAACGGCGAGACGATGGTGGATCAGGACTTCCCGACGCTGCCCGGCAAGGGCGCCAAGCCGCTCCCGAAGGACGGCATCATCGCCTTCCAGGCCCACGCTGGCTTCCCGGCGATGCGCGTCGAATTCAAGGACATCAAGTTCAAGAACCTGAGCAAGTGACTGCCCGCGCAACTACTTGTCGAAGATCCGCCGACGGACTTCGGCTTCGGGCAGCGGAGAGGCATTCTCGCTGCCGCGAAGATAGAGCCAGCCATTGAAATCGGGGTTGCCCGGCACGGCGAGCGGCGGCAGCACGCGAGAGGCATCCGCCGCCGCGACCCCTCGTGCCCGGCACCGCTCGTCCATTCGGGCAACCTTCTCAAGTGCCTCCGCCTGCAGAGAGTTGGGAGCCGGGGCCCGGTAGATGCCTTGCGGCAACTGCACGGCCAGTAGAATCGCCATCAGCCAGCCGAGGCTTCGTTGGTCGCGGCACTTCAGCGACGCTTTCGGCCGCCTCGATGGGCTTAACCCGCCGCAGACGATCAGCACCGTGCCCAGCCAGGGCCAGACGTTGTAGCGCGACCAGTAGCGCAACTGCACATCGTAGGGATGGTTGGCTCTCGCCCCATAGACGAGGAAATCGCTGAGCAGGATGAAGGCGAGGCCGAGTACGATCAGTCGCCCATTGGGAGCCCGCTTCCACCACCAACCCAACAGGGCCGCCAGGGCGATCGCGCCCGCCGCCGCGATTTCCACCGGGCAGGTGAACCAGGTTACCCCGACCGCGCCGAGGACCAGATTATCGACGATCGACCGGCCGGTGTTGGCAACAGCCTCCACGATGGCGAACGCCTCGACGGCCGACCTCTCCCCGTAATGCGGCGTATGCAGAATCTGCTTGCCGGCCAGCGGCATGCTGATGGCGAGAAAGGCCAGGCTTCCGAGCACGGGAACAATGGCGAGCCAGCGGCGGCCTTGCATTTTGCCCCAAGCAAGGTAAAGGCCACAGAGCGGCCCGGCCAGGACGCCGCCGGCGAACCACCCGGGGGCAAGCGCGCACCAGAACGCCGACCAGACAAGGAAACTGCCGCGGCCGGTTTGCAGCCAGCGCTGAGCGGCTAGTAGTCCCAGTAGCGCGGTCGCCGCCGCCGCCACGGCCGGCGTGGCCGCGAACCAGTAGACCGCTTCCTGATAAACCGACGAAACCCCGAAGACGATTGCGGCGACGAAGCCGAGAAAGGCGTCGCCGCGCTCGCGCTGCACGAACAGGCCGACGAGGAACATCGCGGAGAACTGCATCACGCGGGCCGCGATCGCCGTGGTGAATGGCAAACCGGTCGGGCTTCCCGCAAGTTGCACGACCATCCAGGCGTACAACCGGGTCAGCGGCCAGCAGTGCTCGTTGAACGGAACCCAGAGCCGCGCACAGGTGCTCTCCCAGGTGTAGGATTCCTGGAGAATGTCGAAATCGTCGTAGAAGATGAATGGGAAGAGCAGAGAACTGGCGTTCACGCCGATGGCAGCAATGCACGCTGCCACCCCGAGATAGACCATGGCGAGCGGGGTGCGTAAGCCCCCTGATTCCTGGCAATCAGGAGAATCCGGAAGCTTACGCTGACGGTCGAATTGTTCCCCGGTCATTCGAAGGGGTGCTTGGTTTCCTTCTTGGCGATGATCTCGTCGATGCCCGGCGACTTCTTCATCGCGTTCTTGATGGCCAGCTTCGTGGCCTCGTAGTTGAACTTGTAGATCTTCTTGTTGTCGTTGGCGGAGCCGGCGATGAACACGCCGCACACGATCACCCAGTCGTCGGCCTTGTCCTTGGGCAGCGTGCCATCGACCACGCTATCGACGACCGCGCGAGCCACGGCCGCCTGAGCCGGCCCGAACATCTGCATCACCTGCTTCGAGCCCTTCATCGTGACCTTGGTAATCATCACGGTCGCGGGCTTGCAGACGATGTTCGGCGAGACGACGGCGAGGAGATTGGTGTGCCCGGCGGATTGATTGGCGAGCGCGTTGGCGAAGGCGGTGCCGACGGGGCCGTCCTTCGGCCCGATCAACAGATCGATGTGAGCGACGTTGTTGAGGTCGCCGTCTTCGATGTAAAGCCCTTCGCCGACATACATGACCGACATGGGAACGCCTCCGCTGCGGATGGAAACTGAGTTCAAACCGATGGCGTAGGTGTAGGGGGTTCGTTGCGAACGGCAACCGGATTTCGCCTCTCGGCCAGCCGCCGCACCGTGGGAAACGAGCTGCTCCGGGCCTTTTCGCGCACGTCGGCGGGGCAGCCCGGCTGATAGAGGATGCAGCCGAGAATGGCCGCCGCCAGGTTGGCGTCGGTCTCCGTTTCGCCGAGAGCGTAAAGAGCGCGGCAGCGCTCGGCGGATAGCGGCAGCGATTCTTCGACGTGGTCGCGGAAGGCGAGCCAGCGCCAGTGGCGAGCGGGCCGGGCCGGGTCGGCGGCGGCATAGCGGGCGAAGGCGGCCGCGCTCTCCGCGGCAACCACCCCGGAGGCGAACCACGCCGATGTGAATCCGAGTGAAGAGTCCATGGCGATCATTGGCGTCTATGCAAGCGCTCGATCGTTGCGGCGAGCCACTCCGGCGAAGGAAGCCCATACGGGCGGAACTTCTCCGGACGATCCTGGTCCTCTTGAAGCAACAAGGCCCGGTTGCGCGACAACTTCGACGCTGCAGGCGAATCCATCACCGTGCTCGAATCGGTCGCGCTCATTTGATAGAGCACGCGGAGGCCGAACTCGCGCATCAGCGGCCGGTCGAAGGCCCGATTCGCGTTGGTCAAGGAATCGCACCAGACGATGGTATGGATGCCGAGCGGCGGCCCTTCCTTGAGGATCGTGGCGAAGCGTTCGGCCGGTTGCGGCTCGCGGTCGCCGCCCCGACGCCCCATGCCGAAGTCGTCATCCGCTTTTCGCAACTCGCGGAAGCGGTGCACGCCGAAGACGAACAGGAACCGCGCGGAGCGATCGGCGCTTTCCCCTTTTTGGCGGCGATCGATCTCGGCGGCGAGTGCGGCCAGGGCGGCCCCCATCTCGGTTCGAGTCGGACAGGCGGCGCCGTGCGGCAAGCGGCCGGCCAACTTCCGCAGATACTCGGCCTCCTCAGCATCGTCCGGCGTGCCGTCGAGCAGCGTAAATCGATTGATTGGCCGCGGCGCGCTCCCCTCCGCGGACTCCGGGTCGCGGCTAAGCAATGGTTTCAACTGGCCGGCCAATCCGAGCAGTGCCGCGGCGAACAGGCCGCGGGCGGCCTCCTCGTTTTGGCCGAGCGCCAGCAGGTTCGCAGCGCCTTGGGCGCGGAACGCCGCCACGGTCGGCTCCTTGATCGCCACCGGGTCGCCAAGCCAGGCCAACGGGGAACGCGGCTCCTCCACCCAGGCCTCCCGTTCCAGCACTTTTGCGAGTGCGGGGTTCCGCGCCGGATCGGCGGCCAAGTTCCCTTCGAACACGAGCGGCAGCGGATACTTCCCCGCCGATCGCTCGCCGAGATCGCGCAGCAATTCCTCGCGCTTCTCTTCGGAAAGCCACACGACCTGGAACGGATCGTTCCCGTCGACGAGGCCATTCTGATCGTTGTAAATCGCCTCGCCGGGCCGCGACAGCAATCGCGCCGCGTTGTTGTCCTTGCTCAGGATCATCTGGGCGTCCGCATCGGAACACTGCAAGGCGACGCGGACGGCCATCTGGTCAATGGTGCTGCGGGCGAGCGAGTAAGCCCCGCCGAGCGTTTGCGAACCGAGCAGCACGTGCATGCCGAAGGCCCGCCCCTGGCGGACTAGGCGATCGAGCAACAGGGCCGCTTCCTGGGCCAGTTTGTCGTCCTCAACGAAGAACATCTGGAATTCATCGACGACGAAGAGGATGCGCGGTGTTTTGAGATTGGGCGTGGCGGCGCGATAGCCGGCCAGGTCGTTGCACCCGGCATCGCGGAACTTCTCGCCGCGTTCGCGCAGGATGCCGTCGAGCCGCTGCAACACGCTGAGGCCGAATTCGCGCTCGCTCTGGATCGCCACCACCCGCGCGTGCGGCAAGTGGTACGACGCGTACCACTGGAATTCGACCCCTTCCTTAAAGTCCACGAGGTAGAGTTCCGCCTCGTCCGGGCTGTACATCAGGGCGAGGTTGGTGATGAGTGCGTGGAGCAGCGTCGATTTGCCGGAGCCGGTTTTGCCGGCAATCAAAGCGTGCTGGGCGGTGCCGCGGCCGAGCGTGAAGAGTTGCCGCCGCGTCGCCCCGGCCCGCCCCACCGGCACCTCGAAGCACTTTGCCGCCGTGGAGGTCCAGTATTCTTCGGGCTTGGGGGCGATGTAATCGAACGGCACCTCGACGCGGGCCGCATCCTTGCTGCCCTGGCCGACCTTCTGCACCAACCGGGCAAGCGCGGCCGGTTCCGGCGGAGCATCGATCGATATGGGAAACTGCGCGAAAGCCGCGTCCTTGGGTAAGAACGAGCCGTCTTTCCAGTTCAAGGTGAAGCTCGGCGCTTCCAGGTCCGCCATCGTGAAATCGCGCGGCATCGTCTGCTTGGTATCGACGCTGACCAGGGTGCAGACGCCGCACGACGGGCCGCTGGCCGCGATGCTCACTAGCCGCTTGGCCGCTTCCGGCGTGAAGTTCGTCGGGAAGTTGGCGATCACCAGCACCCGGTATGCCTCGGCCACTTCCCCGGCTGCCCGGTTGTAATCCTCGATCGACTTGTACTGGTTGCGAAGGTACTTCTGGATGACGCTGGCGATGTGGTCGGTCAGGTCGGTGAGGCGGCCTTCGATCTGCCGCGGCTCGGTCCAGATTTGCCCGGTCACGAGTTTCTCGTCGAAGTCGGCGAGGTGCATGAAGGCCGCGAAGTTGTCGCCGAGGCCAACCGGGTCAATGATCGTGAATCGGACCTTGCCGGGCGGCAACCCGGTGAGGAGGCGGAGCATGGCGGCTTGCAGGGCGGCGACGCCGGCGGTTCGCCCCTCGTCGCGCGTGCGGAACACGATCGACGCACGATCCGGGAACGGGGCGAAGAGCGGCACGAGACCGGAGAGTTCCGCCGGCGGGGCCAGTCGCGCGTCGGCAGGGATCGCATTGGGAATTGCAGCGAGATCGATGGTCAGCTCGCCGAGGCGAACGCCCGAGGGAACGGCTTGCGGCAAAGGGCGATCGAGGCCGATGCGATCCCACGGCGGGAAGAGCCGTTCGCCTTCCTGCCTCAGCGAGTGACACTCCGCTGTCACTGCACTCGTTGCGGTCGTCCAGTCGCTCGACAGCTTGTTCCAGGCGTCGTCGCAGGCGGCGGTCGCGGCGGCGATCTTCCCGGCATAAGTCGCCTCCGCCGCCTTGAGGTCGGCATCGAAGCGCGCTTCCGCATCGCTCCGCCTCTGCTCGTATTCGGTCGCTTCCGCATCCGCCTCGCGCTCGTGGCGGCTCGTCTCGGCCGCAGTTGCGCTCTCGTGCTCGGCGACGACTTTTGCCAGCCCGGCTTCGTACTGCTCCTTTTGTCGGGCGAATTCCGGTAAGTAATGCTGCTCGGTTTCCTTCCGCTTGCGGGCCAGCTTGTCGGAGATCTGTTCGTGGACTTCCTCGTATTCGCGGGCGGCGAAGGTGCGGAGGCGCTCGCAGGCGGCGGCGGCCGATGCCAGATGCTCGCCGAGAACGCCGCCGACTAGCAGCGTCTGTTTGCGGCCCTGCACCTTCGCGCTCATCCAGGCCGCGCCGCCGAGGATCACTCCGGCCCCGGCAGCGATTGCCGCGGCCGGCGCCGGATCGAGAAATGCAAACCCGGAAGCGCCGAGCCCCGCGAAGAGCAGAATCAATAGCACCAGGCCGCCCAAGTTGGCCAACTTCGGCAGGAACAGGCCCCGCAACTGGCCGAGGGTTGCCGTGCAAGCCGCGATCGCTTTCTGCATTCCCGATATCGGGTCGTCGTCGGGCATCGCCGGGACTTCGTGGTATTCGATGTCGTCGCGGCCGACACCGCAGCGGGCCAGCGGCGCATCGCTGGCCAGCCAGAGCCCCTCGATCTGTTCGTTCCCCGCGGCGGCTTTGCGCTGCAGCATCTCCATCTGGTCGCGGGCTTTCTTGTCGCCGCCTTCGAAGATCGATTCGTGGGACCAGAGGCGGTCCTTGAATTCGGATTGGCCGCGCTCCTCGGCGGCCTTGTAGCGTTGAACGGTGGTCGATCGCTTTTCGTCGCGCGATCGGTTGATGCCGAGGACGGCGGCGCGATGGCGTTCGGCAATCTCTGTCACGGCCGCTTCGTGGGCGGCGAGCAGTTTGGCCAGTTCGGCCTCGCGCGAGTTGCCGATGGTCTTGCGGGCGCGGTTGATCTCGCGTTCGGCCTTCTCGGAAGCCGTCTGAAAGGCGGTTGCCAGTTCGGCCTCGGCCGCACTTCGAGCCGCGATCGCTTCCGTTAATCGAACGAAGGCCGCGCGTTGCCGATCGAAGAAATTCGAAGACATGGTGCAAATCCGTGAGAGGCCGCCGAATGTTGCATCTTACAACGGGCGGGAGGGCCTGTGGCCCACTTCCGCCAATGAGGTGATGTCTGGTGGGGCACCCGTCGGGGAGAGGCCGCAATCTCGGGCAAGTGAGATTGCGGGTGGCGGATCTTGTTGCACAAAATCAAGCCACTTACCCGGTTTGCTCGCGCCGCTCGCAAACCACCCTCTCCCCAACGGGGAGAGGGTCAGAAAGGTGGCTGGCTCGATGATAAACTTCGATGATGCTCAACTATTGAATCCGTTTTGACCGGCGGTCGGTTCGTGGGTCAACTCGGCGAGTCGTTCGCGATCGACGATAGCTTCAATGGCCGGCCAGAGGAGCAATCTTTGATAGATATTTGCGAAATCGCGCAGCAGGACTCCGGCGATGAAGCCGCCGAGCGCCCATGCCTTGGTATAGGCCTCATTCGCGAGGCAAACGTAAACTATCAAGCCGCTGAAGGAGAGCAGAAACAAATAAAACGGCATCATCTTGCGGTAAACGATCAACAGCGTCGGCGACGTGCGGCAATACTCCGCGACGTTGCGCAAATACTTCCGCTGCGGCGGCGTCAAGTCCGCCGTCACTTCGACCCGATTCATTTCACTATTCCTCGCTTGACGAGTTCTTCGGCGCACTGCACGGCGTTCGAGGCCGCCCCCTTGCGGAGGTTGTCCGCCACGACCCACAAGCATAGGGCGTTGAGGTTGGACGGGTCTTGCCGCACCCGACCGACGAAGGTGTGGTCGCTTCCTTCGGCGTGGATCGGTTGCGGGAACTCGCCTTTCGCCTCGTCCATCAGCATCACGCCGGGCGCCCTGGCCAGCGCCGCCTTCGCTTCCGCCACCGAAACCGGCCGGGCGAACTCGACCAGCACCGATTCGCTGTGGGCCACCCTTACCGGCACGCGGACGCAGGTGGGAACGACGCCGATGGTCGCGTCGCCGAGAATCTTGCGCGTCTCGTTGATGACCTTGTTCTCTTCCTCGGTGTAGCCGTTGGGATCGAGGGTCCAGTCGAGGGTGACGACGTTGCCGGCGAGCTGGGCGCGGTGGGCGGTGGGCGCAGGCACCGGGCCGCCGGCCGCAAACGCTTTTAGCTGCGCCTCGAAATCGGCCAGCCCCCTGGCGCCCTTCCCGGATGACGACTGATACGTCGAGACGATGATCCGCTTCACCTGGCCCAGGTCGTGCAGCGGCTTGAGGGCCACGCAGAGCGGAATGGCAACGCAGTTCGGGTTCGCCACGATTCCTTTCTTGATGTGGTGAAGTTGCTCGGCGTTCACTTCCGGCACCACGAGCGGGCAGTCGGGATCCATTCGCCAAGCCGACGAATTATCCACGACGATGGCCCCGGCTTTGGCCGCGATCGGCGAAAACTCCTTGGAGACGGAACTTGGCGTGCTGCTGAGGACGATCTGCACGCCGGCGAACGCCTCGGGGCGGATTGCTTCGACCGGATGCGGTTTGCCGTTGAACTCGACCGTTTTGCCGACGCTCTTCGCCGACGCCAGGAACTTGATCGACCGCACGGGGAAGCGCCGTTCGACCAGCACGCGCCGAATGAGATCGCCCACGGCGCCCGTCGCGCCCACCACCGCCACGTTCACAGACACGGCATCACCTGTTGTTCGAAAAGCGTCCCTGTGTAGCCGCGACCCACCGGGGAGCGCGATCGCCAAGCACGAGAAGCTCTGATAAAGATACAAAATGTGATTGACTTCGGGAGCCCGGCGGTAACTCTAGGTGGTTGTTGTCCTGCACACTCGCACCCACACTCACACCATGCGAATTGCCATTGGCGGGTTCATGCACGAGTCGAATACGTTCGCCGCGGCGGCGACGGACTTGAGCAAGTTCCGCGAAGCGAGCCTGACTTACGGCCCGGCGCTCGTGCCGGTGTGGCGCGAAGCGCATCACGAAATGGGCGGGTTCATCGCCGGCGCCGAACGGTTCGGCTACGACATCGTGCCCGTCGCCATGGCGTGGGGAACGCCGGCCGGCCCGGTCGCCGACGAGTTCTTCGAACACATGGTCGACGCCCTGCTCACGGGCATTCGCCTCGCCGAGCCGGATGGCGTGCTGCTGGCGTTGCACGGGGCGATGGTGACGCCGCGATTCCCCGACGCGGATGCCGAGGTGCTGCGGCGGTTGCGGGCCGCGGTCGGTCCGAAGTTGCCGATCGCCGTCACCCTCGATTTCCATGGGAATATTTCGCCGCAAATGGCCGAGACTGCCAACTTACTGGTCGGCTATCAAACCTATCCGCACATCGATCAGCGCGAATGCGGGCTGCTTGCCGCGGAACTGCTGAGCCGCACGATCCAGGGTGAAATCCGGCCGGTATCATTCGTCGCCAAGCCTCCGATGCTCATCAACCTGCTCGGCCAGGCCACCGATCGCCCGCCGATGAGCGACCTTCTGAAGCTCGCCCGGCAAGAAGAACGGCAACCGGGGATGCTTTCGATCAGCGTGATGGCCGGATTCGCCTATGCGGACGTGCCCGAAATGGGGGCCAGTATAATGGCGGTCGCCGACGGCGATCGGGCCCTGGCGGAACGGAAAGCGAAGGAGATCGCCGAGCGGATGTGGGCGGTTCGCGAGCAATTGAACGTGGCGCCGCCCCAAGCCGCAGAGGCGGTTCGCAAAGCCCTCGCGGCCCAGAACACGCCCGTGGTACTCGTCGATATCGGCGACAACATCGGCGGCGGGTCGGCCGGCGACGGCACAGTGCTCCTTGCCGAACTCCTGAAGCAGAAGGCCAAGGGCTTCGTCGTGGCGCTCTATTCACCTGAAGCGGTGAAGCAGGCGAAAGCCGTGGGCATCGGCGGCACGCTGGAGGCAACCGTGGGCGGAGCCATCGACCGGATGCACGGCGAGCCGGTGAAAGTCCGCGGAACGGTGCGGCTGCTGCACGATGGCCACTGGATCGAAACCGAAGCTCGCCACGGCGGCAAGCGCCAGAATAATCAAGGGCACACCGCCGTGCTCGATCTCGGCGACGGCAACGCGCTTGTCGTCAATTCGCTGCGCACGCCGCCCTTCAGCCTGGGTCAACTCACCAGCCTCGGCATCGACCCGAAGGCGGCGCGAATTCTCGTGGTGAAGGCGGCGGTCGCATACAAGGCGGCTTATGCGCCGATCGCCGGGGAGATCATCGAAGTGGATACGCCGGGCCTGACGGCGATCAACCCGGCCCGGTTCGAATACAAACGCATCCGCCGTCCGCTCTATCCGCTGGCATAGCCGCGCTACTTCCCGCCGCTCAGAATCCAGTTCTTGATGAGCAACTTCTCGTTGGCGGTCAGTTCCGGTTTGCCCGGCGGCGGCATCGGGCTATCCATGTCGTTGATTCGTTCCCAGATGCCGCTCTTCTTCAAGTCGCCGGGGATCAGTGCGTCGCCGCTGTCGCCGCCCTTTTTGATCGAAGCGAGCATCCGCAAGTCGAGGCTGCCCTTGATTCCCTTGGTATCGCCGTGGCACAGGTTGCACTTCGCCTTGAACACCGGTAGCACATCCTTGACGAACAATACCTCCGGAACCTTGGGACTCGGCGTGGTCTTGGGTTCCGGTTTTGGCTCCTTCTTGATCTCCGGCTTCGGTTCCGGTTTGGGTTCCGGCTTGACTAAGGGCGGCATTGGTTGCTGCGGATTCACGGCCACCAGTTCCTTGGGTGGTTCCTTCTTCTCCTTTTTCGATTCCACTTTCACCTCGACGGGCACGTTCTTCACAACTTCCTTGACGACTTCCTTGGGGCGCATGTTGCCGGTGACGACGCCGAACACGAAACCGGCAAAGACCACGAGTCCGAAGAGCGTCCAGCCGATCCACCGGCCGCTCGACATGGGTTCGTCATCGGTCAGCATGGCGTGATCCCGAGATTAGCCGCGACCCGGAGGGGAGCGCGCAGGTTATCCCATCAGATTAGCATCGCATCGCACCGGTGGGAATCGATTTTCAATACCGCCAGATAAAGTCGAAGGTGAATCGATACAGGAAGAGATCGCGGGGGCCGGCAAACGGAATCTCGAACGCGCCGCCGGCCTGCATGCATTCGTTGAACTTGTAGCGAGCGCCGAAGGCCCCAGTGACCAACCCCTTCCCCGCGGCCTGGCCGCCGAAGTTGATCAGGTCGCGCCCTTCGGAACCGATTGCCGTCGAGTTGCCGCTCGTCGTATTCATGTACCAATTCATTTCGAAGAGCGGATAGAACTTGTGCTGGTTGAGCACGTCCATATCGATGTGGCCGCTGAGGTAGTAATAATCGCTGCGGGCCGGAGTCATGCTGAACTGGTAACCCGTCGTGCCCATGACGTTGAAGCTGCCGGCGGAGAAGTCGCGGAACAGATTCTGCGCCGCGGACAAATAGGGCACCAGCGATAGCGTGCCGTTATTCTGGAACGCGCTTTGCGAACCGACGGGCACCTGGAACTGCAAGCCGCCGGCCACGATGCTGCCCGTCTGTTCGTTCCGGATGAAGGTGTACTTCGGCCCGAACCAGAGTTCCGAGAAGCCGGCCTGGCTGCTGATGGCCGAACCGCTGCCGGGGCTGACCCAGATGCCGCCCAGCTTGTTGAAGACGAACGACAAGCTGTCCGTAATGTGCAGCCGCCCTTGCAGACCGAAATAAGTGACGCTGCCGCCGCGGAAATCGACCTGCGAGTCCGGCATCTTTTGATAGATGACCACCGGCCGCAGTTCGGTCAAGGAACGCGGATCCTCGAACAGGAACGGATTGGTCACCGGCGAGATGAACCCGTCGAACGCGTGATCGCTGCGGTACCAGTCGGCGGGGAACATGCCGCTGAGGTAGTCGCCAGGCTGCCAGTTCGATTTCGAATCGAACAACTTGCTAAAGTTCCATTGCGGCTTCGCGGGCTTGGCCGGATCGCGGTCGAGGTCCGACCCGAAGAACTTGTTGATGCTCACGTCGGATCGCGCTTGCGGCTTTCGGAACGGGAAATCGCTGTCCGAGGGCGGCGCCGCTGGGGAGCGACCGGCGCCGAGCGGCGGCCAGGCCCAATCGCCGCCGCTCGGCGGGGCGCTTGGAGTCGTCGGCGGCAGTGACGACGCGGCGTCACTCCCCTCGGAGGCCACGGGAACGCCAAGTCGGGCAGCGCGTACCGTCGTCGGTGCGATTGGCCGAGTCGGCAGATCGACGTAGCTCGCGGGGATCGGCGTGCCGGCGATTGGAGTCGGCGGAATCGGAGCGATGTCCGGCCGCGCTGTTTCAAC
>DATNBQ010000532.1:0-8321 GCA_035571955.1 Urbifossiella sp.
ATATAGTCGCCGCTATCGAAGTGTGCGAACAGGAAGGTGCCGATTCACCGCATATGCCGGAACTGGTCAAGACAACCGCCAAGACCTTCACGATCCGCGAAGTGAGCGCGGACAAAGGCTATTCCTCTGTCGAGAACCATGAGGTTGTCGCGGAAGCTGGCGGAACGCCATTCATCGCGTTCAAGAAAGTAGCTACGGGGTGGAGCGGTGGCCTATGGGAAAAGATGCTGAACTACTTCCGCTACAAGCAAGACGAATTCCTTGCCCATTACCACAAGCGGTCAAACGTGGAGAGCACTTTCAGCATGGTCAAGCGGAAGTTCGGCGATTCGCTCCGCTCCAAAAAGAAAGTCGCGATGGTCAATGAACTGCTTTGCAAGTTCATCTGTCATAACATCGTGGTTATGATCCACGAACAAGAAGAACTCGGCATCGTTGGCGAGTTCTGGAAGAATGAGCCGAAACCCGAAGAATCGGGGCGATTCTCAAGTTTACCGGTAAGATGAGTTGAAATGAAACGCCCCCGGTTGAAACGGAATTATCCGCTTACCGGGGGATTCGGAGCAAAGCCCGTTGCCACGGGTGGGCTTCTCAATGGATTAATAATCCATCGTCTTGAATTCGTAGGCGGCCAGCGCGAGCAGCCCCACCGCGAACAGCAACGACGCGGCCACGGAAAGCTCCGGGTGCAGGGCGCCGCGCTTTTGCATCGCCTCCAGTTCCGGCACCGGCAGCGACACTTCGTTCGCCTTCATCGCATCGAAGAACAGCCCGCTCATGTCCAGCGGTTTCGGCAGCACCCAGTAACCGGCATCCATCAGGAACGCCGCCACCGGCGCGATCCCTTGCACGTCGAAGCCGACCATGCGATGGTGCGTGAAGTTCATTCCCCAGCACAGCAACCAGAAGAGCAAGGTTCCGAACACGCTGACCACGGTGCTTCGCGTGCAGACCGCCAGGAAACTGCTGAAGGCATAAAAGACCGCAAAGTTGACGACCAAAAGCGGCACGGCGAACCAGTACGAACCGTCCCAGACGCCGGTCGAAGCGCCGAGCGCGAACCACGTTCCGGCCACGAACAGCGTCGCTTGCAGGGTAACGAACAGCACCACGCCGGCGTATTTGCCCGCGAGGATCGACCACCGCGGCGCCGGCTTCGCCAGCAGCACCGTCACGGCGTGCGGTTCGAGGAACGTCGGTAAGAATCCGGCCGTCCAGAGCAGCGCCAATAGCACGCCGGCCGTGTCGGCGAGAATCCCCGCCAGCCAGAGTTGTATCAGCTTGATCGAGTCGGCGCGGTTCTTACCGATGTCGAACTTGATGAGCCCGAAGCCGAGCGAAACCTCGCCGCCGGCCACCATGATCCCTTCCTTGATCACTTCCGGCGTCGCCTCGGAACGCGGCATGTAGAGGGGCAATTCATGTGGATGCTTTGGCCGGCGGTCGTCGCCTTTCACCGAGATGCCGAGGCAAAAGAGCGTGCACAGGCCCGTGAGCCCGAGCATGACCCAGAAGAGCCGCGTGGCGATCGATTGACGGAACGTATCGCGAACCATCCAGCGGACGGTGCGAATCGCCGAGGGGAGAGCATTCACGCGGCCACCCCCTTCGACTTTACCTCCCCCCTTGTGGGGGAGGTCGCCGCGCAGCGGCGGGTGGGGGGTGTCTTTGTAAAATCCCCCCACCCGTCGTCTCGCTTCGCTCGACGACGACCTCCCCCACAAGGGGAGAGGTGGGGCAGCGCGTTCGGCGTTGCTCGGTTTTTCACGCGGCCACCCCCGTTTCATACAGCGGCCGCAGGGCGGCTTCCAGCGATCGCCGGATCCCGCTCGCCGGATCCTTTATCAGGTCCGCCATCATTCCCGAATGCACCACGGTTCCTCCCACCAGCACGGCCACTCGATCGCACAGTTCTTCCACTTCCGTCAACACATGCGACACCAGCAGCACGGTTTTTCCAGCAGCCTTCAATTCGCGAACGACCTGCCGCAGCAGATTGCGGCCGAACAGGTCCAGCCCCTCGGTCGGTTCGTCGAGGATCAACAGATCCGGGTCGTTGATGAGGGCCTGGGCGAGGCCGAGCCGCTGGACCATCCCCTTGCTGAAGCGGGCGATCGGTTCGGATTGCCGGTCGGCCAGCCCGACGCGCTGCAAGAGCATTTCGACGCGGCCCGGAAGTTCGTCCGACGAGAGACCGGACAGGCCGCCGTAAAAATGCAGGAGTTCCGAAGCGGAGAGGTAGCGCGGAAAGGCGTGATTCTCGTGCATGTAGCCGATGCGCCCCAAGGTGGAGCGGTCGGCGATCGGCGCCTCGAAGCGGCTGATCTTGCCGGACGTCGGGGCGCACAGCGACAGCAGCATCTTGACCATTGTGGTCTTGCCGGCTCGGTTGGGGCCGAGCAGGGCGAAGCTGCTGCCGGCGGGCACGTTCAGCGACACCCCGCGCACCGCGGCGATGCCCCCCGAACCCCATAAGCCCGTCTTGTATGTCTTGACGACGTTGTCGAACACCGCGGCGGACAAGTCCGAGTCTCCTGTTGCGCGAGTCTGTTTCGAAAAGTGAACAAGTCTAGCTCAGTTTTTCGGGACGTGCACGAAATGAGAGCCGGAATGGGGAAACTGGCTTGCAAACGGTTCATGGTAGATACACAAAGTGGGTGTCGGGCACAGCCCGACCTACAGGGTGGTTTTGTAGGTCGGGCTGTGCCCGACAATCTTCAACTCCAAGAATCGTCGCCCTCGCCGGGGAAACCTACACCGCCCAGCCGCCCGTGACGGGAAGAACCTGCCCCGTGATGTAGCCGCTCTCCTCGCTGGCCAGGAAGAGAACCGCGTTGGCCACGTCGTCCGGCTGGCCGAGGCGGCCCAAGGGAATTTGCTTCAAATACTCTGCCTTCACTTCATCTTTCACCTCGCCGAGCATCGCGGTTTGGATGACGCCGGGAGCGATGGCGTTGACGGTGATCTGCCGACGCGCGAGTTCCTTGGCGAGGACGCGGGTCATGCCGATCACGCCGGCCTTGGCTGCCGCGTAGTTCGTTTGGCCGTGGAAGCCGACCATCCCGGCCACCGACGCGATGTTCACGATCCGCCCGCCATCGCGAAGAATCTCCGTCCCGAATTTGCAGGAATGAAAGACGCCGTCGAGATTCGTCTGAATGACGGCGTGCCATTCTTCGAGCGTCATTTTGCGGAGGGTGCGGTCGCGAATGATGCCGGCATTGTTGACGAGAACATCAAGGCCGCCGAACTTGGCCTTCACCTGGCTCATGAGCGCTTCCATCTGCGCGGCATCGCGAACATCCGCGGCCAGGGCCGTGGCGTTGCTTCCCATCTGAGCGACCAGTTTCTCGGCGTCGGCCTTGTTGGCGCCACTGGGGTCGTCCCAGTAATGCAGTACGACAGTAGCTCCGGAGCGAGCGAACTTGGCCATCACCGCCGCCCCGATGCCCCGAGAACTCCCCGTTACCAGGGCCACCTTGCCGGAGAACGAATAGTTAATCATGGCGGCTCCGTGGGCTTCCAGGGGGCAAGGCTAACCCTAGGGTTATTCCTCAGCCTAGCAAGCAGCAATCGCGACACCATTGTTGGAGGCACCCATATGAAAGCGCTCGTTCTGCAGAACGGCTTCGGCTACGAGAACCTGGCCGTCGTCGATCGGCCCGAGCCAACGCCGGGACCGGGGCAGGTCGCGCTGCGGGTGCGGGCCGCTTCGCTCAACTACCGCGACCTGATGATCGCCAAGGGGCTGTATAACCGGAATATGGCGTTGCCGCGCGTGCTCGGTTCGGACGGCGCAGGCGAAGTGAGTGCCGTCGGCAGCGGCGTCACCCAGTGGAAGCCCGGCGACCGCGCCCTCGGCTGCTTCTTCCAGAACTGGAGCGATGGCCCCATCTCCGACGCCGCAACCAGGGGGGCCCTCGGCGGCGACCGCGACGGCGTGCTCGCCCAGACCGTCGTTCTCGAAGAGAGCGGCCTCGCCGCGATCCCCGGCTCGCTCGGCTTCGAACAGGCCGCGTGCTTGCCGTGCGCCGCCCTCACCGCCTGGCATGCTCTACACGACGCACAGTGCGGCCCCGGCAAAACGGTGCTCGTCCAGGGCACCGGCGGGGTGTCGCTGTTCGCGCTGCAATTCGCGAAAGCACTCGGCGCGAAGGTCTTGATTACTTCCGGCCACGACGACAAGTTGACCCGTGCCAAGGGGCTCGGCGCCGATGCGGGAACCAATTACAAAAGCGACCCGGAGTGGGACAAGTGGGCTCGGCAGCAAACGGGCGGCGTCGGCGTGGATGCGGTGGTCGAAGTCGGCGGGGCCGGCACGCTCGAACGCTCCGCCAAGGCCGTTCGCACCGGCGGCCACATCGCCCTCATCGGCGTCCTTGCCGGAGTCGGCGCCTTTAACCCCATGAACGTCTTGATGAAGGCCGTCACGCTGCAAGGCGTCTTCGTCGGCTCGCGGGCGATGCTCGAAGCGATGAACCGCTTCGTTGCCGAGAAGGGGATCGCACCGGTCATCGACCGTACGTTCCCGCTGGCCGATGCCGTCGCGGCACTGAAACACCTCGAAAGCGGCTCGCACTTCGGCAAGATCGTCGTGACGGTGTAAGAGGTATCTCACGCAAGACGCAAATACGTACGAAGTAATCCAGTCGAAAGAATGCGATTGGTCCAAAGCGAATCGCCCTCAAGCCTTTTTCAATCATGTCTCGGCGTCTTAGCGGCTTTGCGTGAGATCATCAGGCGGTTTTTGCGCGACATCCCCGGGAATAAACCGCGACCTGCGGGCTCGTGTTGCTGACTCCCATCGCTTCCAGCATTCCCCTGGAACCTCGGCCATGATTCCTCGCATTCGTTCCGGGCGCGCAGTCCGCGCCGCGGCCGTCCTTCTCCTTGCCGCGATCGGTTGCCAGCCGGTGCGCGAAGACCGCACCATCGTAATCGGCCCGGATGGACAAGCGTCGTTTCAGCACGGCCACAACGGGGTCTATGTGACCGACCCGGCAACCCATCGCGTCAAGCGAATCTACGAACCGATGCCGGACGACCTGGCTATTGGCCCGCCGCAATGGGATGCGAGCGGCAAAAAGATGCTCTTCGCCGTGGCCCAGGCGGCAGATGGCACGCGCTATCCGCAAGGCGAGAGTCCCGCCGATGGCCTGCGTTATCCCGCGATCCCGGTCCGGTACACCTGTTGGCTCTATCGACCTGCGGCCGAAGGCCGGGCCGAACGGCTCGATCGGCTGTTCGAGGCGGCCTGCGGCCACGCCGGGGCCATCGCCGCCGGGCTCGCGCTGGCCTGGCACTTGGATAGCCAGCACATCGATTACATCGAACAATCGTCCCCGGACGAGCACCATATGCGGACCTGGAATCTTGAAAAGAGCATCTCGACAGATGCCATGCTTCCCGCAGCCGAGGCGATCGCGCTTTTTACCGCTCCCGGCCTGAAGCAGCGCATTGCGATCCTGAGCGGCCAGGAACCCGATAGCGGCATCTGGATCAAGGAATGTCAAAGCGAGTGGTGGCGGCTTCCGGAATCGGCGCCTGGGATATGCGGTTTAGACGATCTCCAAAGGCGCGGACCCACTTGGTCGCGCGACGGCAAACGGTTCGCTTATGCGGAAGGTTCGGAAGTTCATGTCGTCGATCTCGCAACCCGCAAGGCCACCGTCTGGCATCGCGAGGCCGAGAAGCAGCAAGCATCTCACCTGCACTGGCATCCGGACGGAACGCGGATCGGCTTGCTCGAGGATTCGCGTCTCGTCTTGATCGGCCCCGCGGAGAAGCCGAGACAGTTGGGCGAGAAGCCGGTCGCGGCTTTCGCGGGCTGGGATCAATCGGGCAAGCATCTCGCGTTCGTTCGCAACGAATTGCCGCCGCACCTGGAGGGCTTCCGCTGGGCGACGCTGCTCGTGCCCAATTTGAATGCCCGAACGGCGGTGTGCGTGGCCAAGGAGGATGGCAGCGAGGAACGAACGCTGGTGCGTGGAATCCGCGCGACGTTCTTGACGTGGTCGGCGGTCGATGCGCGACTGTCGGCGTGGTTGACCGTGGAACCGCCTTATCGCATCGCCGAACCGGGTACGGGCCTTCGCAACGGCGATCCGGCCGTGCTCATTAACCCGGAGAACGGCGAGCTTACGTGGCTGCCGGTCAATGGCATGGAGGAAGCTCAGATCGGCCGATTTCTCCTGCAAACGGGGCAGACCGCTGCGGCCCTGGAGCGTTTCGACAAAGCCGCGGCGGCACTGGCGCCGCAGGCCAAGGCGGACTGGATGTTCTTCCGGGCGGTAGCGCTCGAGAAGGTCGGCCGCGCTGCCGATGCCCGCGCCGCCTGGCTGCGCTTTGAACCACCCACCGAGCCAGCCACGCCGAACAACTTACCGAGCGCGATCGCGGCCCGGCACCGCTTCGCGGCCGAAGCGTATCTCAGTCTCGACATGGCCAAGGAGGCCACCGCCTATTTCGACCGTGAGTTCGCCGCCGCGCGAAGCGATTTCGCGCGGCTCTCCGCCGCGATCGTGCAGTGCCAGCTGTTGTTGCTCACCGATCGCCGCGATGAGTTTGCCGAGCAAGTGCTGAATCGGCTGCTTTCGGCCAAGTCGGCTTCGGAGGCCCAGATGCGGGCCATCGCCTGGACGGTCGCTCCCTTGGCCGTGACGGAGTTCCTGGCGGGCTGCCCGAAGGAAGTGACTCGCCGAATCATGGACAAAGCTGCCCTTCGCCCGATGGCAAACGACGAGCTCGGCTTCGCTTGCCAGTTAATTGCGCGCTCGTGTGCCCGAAAGCTGGGTGAACGCGGACTTCTCGCGCAGGCCAACGATCGCATCGTCCATCACCCCGCGCGGCTTCATTGGCCACTGAACCCCGCCACGGGGGAATTCGAGGCCGACCAGTTGAACACCGTCTGGGTGCAGTCTCTCAAGACCGAAATGATCCTTCGTGGGTTGGCCGGGGTACGCCGATAGCTCGAATACTAGCTTCGTAGGGTTTTCATCGCCCCGCTCCAGGCAACCAGTTGGTCGAGCATCTGGTTGACCGATTTCTCGTGGTAAGCGGCCGGCTTGAAAGTGGTGTAGTTCTCGAAGTCGGTGAACAGCGACAGGGCGACCTGATTGCGGACCGTGGCAACTTGCACCTCGGCCATCACGAGCCTCAGGTGCTCGACGGCGCGGACGCCGCCGGCGCTGCCGTAGCCGACGAAGCCGGCGGCCTTGTTGTTCCACTCACGAAAAAGAAAGTCGATGGCGTTCTTGAGCGCCCCGCAGATGCTGTGGTTGTACTCGGGCGTCACGAACACGAAGCCGTCGAACGACGCGATCTTCGCCGCCCACTTCTTGGTGTGTTCTTTCGAATACTTGCCTTGCGAAGGCGGGATCGGCTCGTCGAGCAGGGGCAAGTTGAAGTCCGCGATGTCCACGAGTTCGAAGGCGGCATCGCTTCGCTTCCGCGCGAGTTCGTACACCCAGCGCGCGACCGATTCGCCGACGCGCCCCGGGCGCGTGCTGCCAATGATAATTGCAAGCTTCAGCATGATTGACTCCTCGTCCCTCGGGTTCGCGTCGCACATCCCATTCCAGATAGTATGGGCCGCAAGGAATTCCGCGCGGGAAACTTAGCCTTCCGTCAGGCGGGCGAGTTCTTCCTTGGCCGGGCGGTGGTCCGGTTCGTGCTGCAGGCATTCCTTCAGGCATGCGATCGCGGCGATACGGTCGCCGGCGGCTGCATGCACGAGTGCCTTACGATAGAGCACCTCCACTGGGTCAATGCCACCCTCCGCGGCGCGGTCGAGTGCCGCGAGCGCTTCGGGAAAGCGAGCCATGCGCAGCGCAATGGCAGAACGCCCAAGGTGGGCGGCGGCCAAGTCCGGATCGAGCGCCAAGGCTCGTTCGAAATCGGCTTCCGCGAGGTCGAACCGTTCCGCCTCAGCGAAGGCCAATCCCCGGTTGTAGCGGCACCAGGCAGCCTCGGGCACAAGCGCGCAAGCCGCGGAGAAGGCCGCGATGGCCTCTGTCGGTTGCTTCTGCTTGAGAGCACAGAGACCGCGGTAATGGTGGGCCCAAAAAATGCGCGGATCGATGGCCAGGCAGCGATCGAATGCCTCGGCAGCTCGACCGACGTTCCCCGCGGCCAGGTCAACGCGGCCCATCGCCAGGTGGTCCCAGGGGCCGCGAGCCGGCAGCGTTTGGGCTTGCCGTGCGGCCTCATCCGCGGCCGCTTCCATTCCCAAAGCCCGGGCATGGCGCGATCGCTCGAGCGCAATTGCCGCACTGGCGCCGAGGAGTTTCTCGGCCGCTTCCAACGTCGTTAATGCTAAGCGA
>DATNBQ010000533.1:0-8696 GCA_035571955.1 Urbifossiella sp.
ATGTCGTCTGGGGCGGACATGGGGATTACGGAGGCGGCCGCGCCCCTCGCGACCACACAGTGTCGTTCCGACTCCGCGACCGCTGGGGCAAGTACCACTCGAACGTGATCTGGATATCGCCCGATTATCTCTCCAGCATCACAGTGAATTGGGTCAAGACGGTTGTGAAGCGCGGCACCAATCACAAGCCTCGCTCGCGCCGGCATTAGCCACTCAGCTGCTAGAAAGGGTGAAAACTGCCTAGTGGCTCAGAACCTTCTGTTGCGCGTGTTCTTGGTGAGCTCGAGATTCTTTAAAAATGCAGGTCGGACCATTCGTGGTGGCCGCTGAGGTAAAGCAGCGGCAGCAGCATGATCCACACCACGTCCACGAAGTGCCAGTAGAGACCGATCGTTTCGGTGATGGTGGCGCCGGCCCGCGGCAAGCTGCCCCGCCCCGCCGCCGCCGTCAGCCAGCCGACCAGGCCGATGCCAATGCTCAAGTGGATCGCGTGCAAGCCGGTCAGCACGAAGTAGAAGGTCATGAACATGGCCATGCGCCCGGCATTCTCGCCATCGGCCTCGAACTGGTTGGTGAACGGCACGAGGTGGTCGCGCCAGTCGCCGTAGTATTCGTACGCCTTGATTCCCAGGAACCCCGCCCCGAGCAGCATCGTTAACGGCAGGCAGATCAGCATGGCCCGCCGCGCGCCCGCTTGCGCCGCATGAACCGCGAGCGCCATCGTCAAACTGCTGGCCAGCAACACCAGCGTGTTCACGCCGCCGATCAACACGTTCAGCCGACTCGCGGCATGCTCGAAATCCGTCGGGTAAAGCACGCGCGTCGCCAGGAACGCCGTGATGATCGAACCGAAGAGCAGCACCTCGGTCGCGAGGAATATCCACATCCCCGTAACCGAAGCGGTGTGTTGCTGTTCGCGGGTGGCGAACTGCGGTTCGAGCGGCGGCGCTTCAACTGGCATCGCGTCTCTCCGTCGCGTACTCATAGGGCCGGCCCGTAACCACGGGGGTCTCGGCGAAGTTGTGCTTGGGCGGCGGGCTCGGCGTCTTCCATTCCAGGCCGGTCGCTCGCCACGGATTTGGCCCGGCCGGTTCGCCCCAGAAAATCGAATGGAACAGGTAGCCGAACGGCAGCAAGTAGCCGATGGCCAGCACGCTCGCTCCGGCGCTCGAGAAGACATTCAGTACCTGGAACTCCGCTGGATACTGGTGGTAGCGGCGCGGCATGCCCAGATAGCCCAGGATGAACTGCGGCAGGAACGTGAGGAAGAAGCCGGAGAAGATGAGTAGCGCAGCCATCTGGCTCCAGAACCGCGAGTAGCGCCGCCCCGTCGCTTTCGGCCACCAGTAATGCAGCCCCGCGAAATACGCCGACACCATGCCGCCCACCATGATGAAGTGGAAGTGGGCGATGATGAAATACGTGTCGTGGACGTGCTGATCCACGGCGAGTGCGGCGAGAAAGAGCCCGGTGAGCCCGCCGACGGTGAAGAGCAAGATAAATGTCAGCGCGTACAGCATCGGGGCGTCGAACGATATGGAGCCGCGATACAGCGTGGCCGTCCAGTTGAACACTTTGATGGCGCTCGGCACCGCGACGAGGTAGCTCAGTGCCGAGAAGACGGCGGCGGCGTACAAGCTTTCCCCCGCAACGAACATGTGGTGCCCCCACACCAGGAAACCGAGCACCGCGATGGCAATGCTCGAACAGGCCACGAACACGTAACCGAAGATGTTCTTCCGCGAAAAGCAGGTAATGATCTCATTGATCACGCCCATGCCGGGGAGGATCATGATGTAGACGGCGGGATGCGAGTAGAACCAGAAGAGGTGCTGGAAGAGTACGGGGTCGCCGCCGAGCGCCGGATCGAAGATGCCGATCTGGCCGGCCCGTTCGACGATAATGAGCGTCAACACGCCGGCCAACACGGGCGTGGCCAAAAGCATGATCAAACTCGTGGCATATAGCGACCAGACGAAGAGCGGCAAGCGAAACCACGTCAGCCCCGGGCAGCGCAGCGTGTGCACCGTGACCACGAAGTTCAGCCCGGTCATGATCGTACTAAAGCCGGCGATGATGACGCCGACGGCGGCCACGGTGACGGCGGAGTGGCTCGACCGCGTGCTGAACGGCGGATAGAAGGTCCAGCCGCCATCGACGCCGCCCACCAGGATCGCCGTCACGGCGGTCACCGCGCCGATCACGAACACGTACCAACTCAGGAGGTTGATCTTCGGGAATGCCAGGTCCTTGGCCCCGATCATGAGCGGCAGCACGAAGTTGCCGAGCACCGTCGGAATCACCGGGATCAGGAAGAACCAGACCATGATGATGCCGTGGGCGGAGAAGAGCTTGTTGTAAAGCTCGGCGGAGACGAGCGACCCTTGCGGCGTCAGAAGGTGCAGGCGAATCAAGGTGGCCGCGGCGCCGCCGATGAAGAACAGCAACGTGACGGTGACGAGGTAAAGGATCGCGATCCGCTTGTGATCGGTGGTGAAAAGCCACGATTTCCAGCCGTGCGGTTCGGTGAGGAAGTTCGGCTCCGTCTCTTCGGCCGCGGGCGGCGGAAGAAGCTGCGTCGGCACGGGTTCCACGGCGATGCTCATGGCTTCTTCTCCGTGGCTGAACTTGGGGCGCCCACCGGGGCCGGGTCGGCGTTGTTCCGCCGCGGCGTCTGGCCGGCGCCCAGCGACCGCAAGAACGCGATCAGTTGAAACATCTCTTCCTCCGTCACTTGTCCCTGAAACGACGGCATGACCGGCTCCCACCCTTCAACCACTTCTTTACCCGGCGTCAGGATCGAATCGCGGAGATAGCGGAAATCCGCTACGGTCGAATGGCCGCCCTTCAAGGCTACCTTGCGGCCGAACAGGCCCTCGAGCACCGGAGCTTTCGCGTGCTCGTCGGCGCTGTGGCAAGAGATGCATTGGAATTTCAGGAACAACTTTCGCCCCTCGAGCGCCGGCGATCCTTCGGCCTTTTCCTGGAGCCACGCGTCAAGCTCCTCCGGTTCCATCACGATCACCGTGCCCACCATCCGGGCGTGCGACGTTCCGCAATATTGATCGCAGAAGAGGTGAAAGCGGCCGGTCCGCGTCGGCGAATACCACGTCGAGACATAGCGGCCGGGCAGCACGTCGATCTTCGAACGAAACGCCGGAACCGCGAAGTCGTGGATCACGTCCTCGGAAACGAACGTCACTTTCACCGGCTTCCCGACGGCGATGTGCAGTTCGTTGATTTCACGCCGGCCGTTCGGATGCTGCACCTTCCACATCCACTGCTTGCCGACCACGAACACTTCATAAGCGTCCGGCGGCGGCCGGTAGTTGTCCCGGAATGCGTATAAACCCCAGCCGAACATGATCGCGAAGACACCGAGCGGCGACAGCGTCCAGAACCATTCCAGCAGCGGCGCACCGGTGATCCGCGGCGTGAAGTCGCTCTCGGACCGGCGCCGGTAGCGAATCGAGAAGACAGTGATTAATGCCGCGACCAGAAGCCCGGCGATGCCCGTGATGAGCAGGATGAACAGAAAGAGATTGTCGATCTTCCGAGCCGAGTCCGACGCTTGATCGGGGACGAGCGGGAAGCCGGGGAAGTCGGCGAACATCATCGTGCCTCCTTCCGGTTCGATCGGCCGCGGCGGAAGAGCCAGCCGACCATGCCGATCAGTGCGAGCACCGCGGCGGCACTGACCCAGCGCATTATCCGCAGCACGGAGAACGTGTACCGGCCCGTCGCCGGGTCGAAGCGATAGCAAAGGAGGATCAGCCGATCCGCCGGCGAACCGACCCTGCCGGCGGATGCCTCGGTTAGCGCCAGCCGCACGTCGCTGGATGGGAACTTGATGCCGAGCAGATAGCGCGAGAGGGTGCCATCCGGGGCGAGGATGGCGATGCCGCTTGCGTGGGCGTACTGTTCGGTTTCGGGGTCGTACTCGTACTGGAAGCCGACGGCGTCGGCCAGCGTGGCGATGGCCAGCGGGTCGCCGGTGAGGAAGTGCCAGCCGCGATCGCCGCTAGGCCGGCCGTATTCCTGCACATAAGCGGCCTTCTTGAGGGCGGCCAGCGGCGGCTTCTCGCGCGGATCGAAACTCACCACGACGATATTGAAGTCGTCGCCGGCATTGGCCGGGACGCTTCGGGACGCCGCGAGCACGCCGTTGAGGACTTCCGTGCAAAGCATCGGGCAGCGAAAGTAAGCGAGAACGAGAATCGTCGGCTTGCCGGCCGTACATTCGCCCAGCGTCTTGCGATGACCGGATTCATCCTTGAACGGCAGATCGAGCGGCACCTTCTCGCCGAGCCGCTGGTCGATGGCGACTTGCCGCGGCGGCGGCGCCGGCCCCTTGCGCGGTAACGGCGGACTGCTGTAACCGTTGCCGAGACTCGCGACCGCCAGGGAAATGAGCAGCCCGCGAACGATGCGGAATCGATTGCGGGGGTTTGTTTCTGGTGGCACAGGCATTCTTGCCTGTGCTCTTATCGCCTGCACAGGCAAGAATGCCTGTGCCACCCAGCGTGCCCTCATTGGCCGCCTCCCTTCTTCCGGCTCGATTCCACGACGGCATCCATGGCGGCTTCCACGGGAATCCGGGCGATGCCCTTCTTTTCATCCACCCAGCCATAGTTGTTCGGCGGCGTCAGCTCTGTCGTTTCCGAAGTTCCCAGTCCTTCCAAGTGCGGCGGCGGAAGCATTCGCACCCGTTCACCCACGGGCGTTTCCCCCGGCGACTGCACCGGCGGGCTCGCCCCGCCCACGTTCGATTCCGGCACCGCCACGACGCAAAGCCCCCACAAGGCCAGCAAGAGCAAGCAAACCGTCAGTGCGAAGAGAATCGCCGTCAGAACAATGTTCGACACGTCGACATCGCGCCGCTCGAACGCATCGGGGTGCTCGGGTTCGTTGGTCATGGTGCGGCCTCCGGTTCGCATTGCTCTGGGGCGTGCACCGGTTCGAGCGAGGCTCGCTTCAAGCTGCCGAGGAACCAGGCGGTCCAGGCGCCGCCGAGCGCGATCGCGGCGGCCACATCCAAAAGCCAATACGGCAACCACCCTTCGTGGGGAAACGCCGGCTCGAGCCACCACAGCACATCGACGAAGCGAATGCAGAGCACGCCGAGTGCCACGGCAAGCAACGCCCGCCCGTTCTCCTTGACATCGCGCATGAGCAGGAGCAAAAACGGGGCAGCGAAGTGGAAAACGATGAGGGCGACGCCGATCCATTCCCACCCCCCGCGCAGGCGCTTCAGGTAATAGGGAACCTCGTCGCTGAGATTGCCGACCCACATCAGCATGAACTGCGAAAAGACGAAATACGACCAGAAGATAAGGAAGGTGAGGAGCAACCCGCCGAGGTCGCGGCGATGCAAGGGGCGCATGTGCCCGGCCAGGGGCGGCCGCCGAGACAGCACCTCCGCCGCCGCCGTGGCGAACGCAAACCCACTCACCACCTGCCCGATCGCGTAGATCGGCGGGTACATCGTCGAATGCCAGAACGGTTCGATCGACATGTTCCAGTCGATGGCCGCGAAGGTAATCGTGATGCCGTAAATCACGAGTCCCGGCCCACTGAGATTGGGCAGGCGTCGGCCGGCCCATTCGTTGCCGCTCCGCCATTGCCGCGACCAGTGCCGCAACAGGAACGCGAGGGCGAGCCAGATCAGGAAGTAAACGACTCCGCGGATCGCCACGAATGCAGGGTTAAGCAGCCGCGCCTTCTCTTGCAATTCGTCGAGCACCGAGCCGCTTGCGACCTGTTCCAGCGGCCGCGCCCAGGGATAGGGCGACGCTGAGCCGAGGCACATGGCCACGATCACCGGAATGAACATCAGCAGCAATAAGGGCAGCGTGCCGGCTGCACTTTCCAGCACCGGCCGCAGCAGCACGCCCCAGGCCCCGCCGCTCAGGTAATGGATCATGAGCACAACGAGGCAGCCGAGCGGCAACTCGAGCCAGAAGCTGAATGCCACCAGGTACGACGTGGCGGCCTGCGTCAAGGGATGCGGCCCGGCCAGCGGCGTGAAGCAAAGGACGACAAACACGACGGCGCCGAGGATCGCGCAGAGCCCGGCGATCCGCTGCCAGCGCCCCCAGGGAACCCCCAATTCGCCAATCTCGCCGCTGCTCACTTCGGGACTCCGAGGGCTTTTTCGGTCTTGCTTTTCGCACCGGGCGGCAAGGCCTTCACGTCCGCGTGTTGGCTCAGTTGCAAGGCGCGCACGTACGCCGCGATCCGCCAGCGGTCCCTGGCGTCGATCTGCGGTCCGTAGCGCGGCATCGCCCCGTAGCCGCGGCGAATCACCTCGACGATGTAGCCGATCGGCACTTCGCGCAAGGGAATTTGCTTCGAGTAGCGGGCGAAGCCGCGCGAGTTGTCGGTGTGGTAATTGGGCGGCTTGATGTAGCCGCGTTCGACCACTTTGCCGTGGCCGGTGCCGGCCCTGTCGTGGCAGACGGAACAGAAGATCGCGAACCGTTCCCGGCCGCGCTCGATGTCGCCGCGCGTTAACTCGAAAGGAACCTCGGTCGCGAAGCGATCGGGGGAACTCGGGGCATCGGGCGGCGGCGGTTCGGGCGTCCCTTTGGCTTTGGGAGTCGCGCCAGTCCCGGGCTTGAGGCCACTGCCAGGAATCTTGTCGTTGGTCTGCCATTGCCTGGCGATCGCGCCATCGGGCAGCGGCCGCGCCGCCTGGCCATTCGGGAAGAACTTGCTCGCCCCCAGCGGCGCGTAGCTAGGCTGCTCGGCCATCTTCTGTTCGCAACCGAGAGTGCAGGCCGACAAGATGGCAAGGAAGAGCCAGCCAGCTTTTTGGTGGCACAGGCATTCCTGCCTGTGCAAGCGATCACGGCACAGGCAAGAATGCCTGTGCCACCAAGACAGGAACCGATTAGCTGCCATGGCGCACCTCCGCGACTTCGGAGGGATGCAGCGATTCCAAAAATGCCTGCGTCGCGCCGCACTCGAACAGCGGATCGCTCGCTTCGATGCACAGGTAAAAGCCGTCGGTCGTGGCGCGGCGAAAGAGCGGCGAGCCGAACAGCGGGTGGTGGTACGCCGGAAACTTGCACAGCACGAAGACGCCCAGAAACGCCAGGAACCCCGCGGTGAGAATGCCGAGTTCAAACGTGATGGGAATGAAGACGGGCCAGCTATTGAGGGGCCGGCCGCCGGCATTCAGCGGGTAACCGTAGACGCAAATCCAGTAGAGCATGAAGAAGCCCGACGCCGCCCCGACCAGCCCGCCGAGCAGCACGAGAAATGCGACGCCATTGCGGTGGCAGTCGAGGGCGTGGGCCGCCTCAGGCAGCGGGTACGGCGAGAACGCTTCGAGCCGGATGTAGCCCCTGGCCCGCGCCGCTTCGATCGCAGCGACCAGTTCGTCCGCCGTCGCGAATTCCGCCAGCATTCCATAAGTGCCATTGGTCACGGGCATGGCGTCGCCTTCAGCGATTCCCCGTCGCGGCCGCCCTGGCTGCGCGGCAACAAGTCGCGCAACTCCGCGATCGACAGCATCGGCAGGAAGCGCAAGAACAGGGCGAACATCACGAAGAAAAGCCCGATCGAACCGTACAGGAACGCATAGTCCCACCAGGTGGAGCGGAAGAGCCCCCACATCGAGGGCGAGTAGTCGCGCTGCAGGCTGCCGATCACGATCACCCAGCGTTCCAGCCACATACCGATCAGCACGCTCAGGGAAACCAAAAAGAGCGGCACCGGATTGTTCCGCACCCACGAGAACCACAAGGCCTGCGGGATGATCACGTTCATGGTGATCACGAGCCAGTACATGGAGGCGGCGGTGCCGACCCAGCGATTGTGTTGAACCTCGAGTTCGTACTTGCCGCCGCTGTACACCGCCATGACGCCCTCGATGAAGTAGCCATAAGTCAGCACGAGGCCGGACGCGAGCATCAGCTTGCCGCAGTTATTGAGATGGCGGCGGGTCAGGAAATCCTTGATCCCGTAAGCGGAGCGGAGCGGAATCGCCAGGATGAGCGCCATGGCGAAGCCGGAGTAGATGGCGCCGGCCACGAAGTACGGCGGGAACACCGTCGAGTGCCACCCCGGCACGATGCCGACCGCGAAGTCGAAACTGACGACCGTGTGCACCGAGACGACCAGCGGCGTGGCGAGCCCGGCAAGCAGCAAGTACGCCTTCTCGACGCGCCACCAGTGGGCCACGGAACTCCGCCAGCCGAGCCCCAAGATGCCGTAGAACGCCCGCCCCAGCCGCGTCTGGGCGCGATCGCGCATCGCCGCGATGTCCGGCAGCATTCCCAGATACCAGAACATCACCGAGACCGTGAAATACGTGCTGACGGCGAACACGTCCCAGGTCAGCGGGCTGCGGAACTGCGGCCAGATCGTGTGGCGATTCGGGTACGGGAAGAGCCAGTAGAAAAACCACGGCCGGCCGAGGTGGAAGAGCGGAAACAAACCGGCGCACATCACTGCGAAGATGGTCATTGCCTCGGCGAAGCGGTTGACGCTGGTGCGCCACTTCTGGTGCAGGAGCAGCAGGATCGCGGAGATGAGCGTGCCGGCGTGCCCGATGCCGATCCACCAGACGAAGTTGACGATGGCGAACCCCCAGGCCACCGGGATGTTCACCCCCCACGCCCCGATGCCGACGATCAGCACATAGCCGACGGCATAAAGGAAGACCATCAGGAAGAGGCCGCCGATGGCGA
>DATNBQ010000534.1:0-5316 GCA_035571955.1 Urbifossiella sp.
CTCTATCGGCGTGGCGTTCGGCTGTCGAAGGCGGAATTCCGCGCGTTCGAACAGCGTTTGAAACGATCGGAAAGCCTTCGCAAGTGGAGCCTGATAATCCGACCCGCTTGACCGGTATCATTTTTCCGAGCTGCTGCCTTAAGCGTGGCCGCGACCCAACGGGGAGCGCGCGAGTTGCGCGCTCCCCGTTGGGTCGCGGCTACGCAGGTTACTTCAACTCCACGCTCCAGTAGGCGTTGTCCAAAAACGACTGCCAGGAGTGGTACTTCTTCTGGGTCAGCTTCAGGTTGAGCATCGGGCTGCGCCGCGGCTTCTCGGGCCGGCGGATCAGCGTCATGTTCGCCTGGCGCGGCGTGCGGCCCCCCTTGCGGACGTTGCAATCCACGCACGCGCACACGATGTTGTCCCAGGTCGTGCCGCCGCCCTGGCTGCGCGGAACCACGTGATCCAGGCTCAATTCGCTGGTCGGAAACTTCTTCCCGCAATACTGACACTGGTTGTGATCGCGGGCGAAGATGTTCCGCCGGTTGAACTTCACCGTTTGCTTGGGCATCCGGTCGTAGCTCAACAGTCGAATGACGCGCGGGGCCTGAATCTCCGCGGTCGGCGTCCGCACCCAGTCGTCTTCCTCCTGGCGAAAGTTCTGCGCCCGGAACTCGCTCAACTCGGACCAGGTTTGGAAATCGTAAGTCGCGAACTGGCCGTCTTCGAGGCTCACCACCTCCGCGATGTCCTTGCAGAGCAAGCAAAAGGCCCGGCGGACGGAGATGATGTGCACGGCCAGGAACATCTTGTTCAAGACGAGCACGCTCGCGTCGAGCGCCGTGTAAGCCCCGGCATTCATAACGGCACGGCCTTTCTTTTAGGGCGCGGCGAAATCGTCTCGCCGGCTGCAACACGGAGGCCCGGCATGCTTTCCAGGTTCGTCCCTCACATAATATCGGGGGGAAATGACGTTTAGCAAGCGCTCACCAGTCGGAGCCGAGCGGGAAGCCGTCGTTCGTGCAGATGGCATGTTTCAGCGTCTCGGCGGTGAGCGTTTTCAAGTCCAGGGTGCGCGTCGAGCCATCGCACAGGGCCGCCAGCGGTTTCTCGCCGAACGCCTTGCCGAACTTGGGCAGATCCTTCTCTGGATCGAACGGAATGTCGCTCGGCTTGGTCCACGGAACGGCGCGAGTCGCCTCGACGCACAGAATGGTGGTGGACGCGCCATCCGGTACCTGGCCGAGCGTTAATGGC
Source organism: Urbifossiella sp. (assembly GCA_035571955.1). Lineage (GTDB taxonomy): Bacteria > Planctomycetota > Planctomycetia > Gemmatales > Gemmataceae > Urbifossiella. The sequence continues at coordinate 1,240 of DATNBQ010000534.1, forward strand.
TTTGTGAATAGGGCCCCGTTGCCGGTGAATCCCTGGTAAACCGTGTAGCCCTTCTTGGCGGTGACGCGCGGCGACTCGAACACCCTGGGCATCTTCTCGAGCAACTTGACGTTGTCGAGGCTGTCCCACGGTTCGTCGTGCTTGAATTGCAGGTAAAGATTGTTCTGCTCGATGTAGGGCAGAATGAGCACCCGCCAGCTGAGGAGCGGCTTGCCGTCCTTGTCCGAGCTGTTCACAGGCAACTTGCCGTACGCGGATTCATAGTTGTGGACGGAAAGCGCAATCTGCTTGAGATTGTTCAAGCTCGTCCGGCGTTCCCTGGCGCCGTTGCCATTTGCGGGCTTGGCCTCGTCGAACAGTGCGATCTTGGGCTCGGGCGGCCCCTTCGGAGCTGGCGCCGCAATGGCCGATAGCCCGCCGAGAACGGCAGCGGCCAACAAAGCCACTTGATAACGCGCGAACATGGCGAACCCTCCAATGTTAAAGAGGATTATATCGATTGCGACGCGCTCCGCTGCGCGGACTCCGGCTCGCGACTAATCTCTTGGATGCGCGTTCGCAACGGAGATGATCGACCAACGATGCCCAGAATCAGGGGGCTGACGCCCCCGCTCGCCCGATCTCAGGCTCGCGCGGCATTGATTGCACGAGCGCGAGGCTTCGGGTAAAAGGGAGGTATCACGTTCGATCGCGAGGGTCCGATGGCGGTTCTGGCCCACTGCCCGTCGCCGGGATGTTCGGGTTCCTATCGCGTTCCGGACGGTTTCGCCAGCCGATCCATTCGCTGCCCCATCTGCAAAAAGTCGTTTACGCCAGGCCCCGAAAAGCTTCCTACCAAGGAAGCCGCGAACGCCAACACTCCGGTCGCTGACGCTCCCGGCTCGCCAAAACAATACATCGCCGCCGCCGAGTTTCCCACGTCGAGCCCGAAGGGATTGGGGCGGTTCGTGGTGCTCGGCCGCCTCGGCGTCGGCGCCTTCGGCACTGTCTACAAGGCCCGCGACCCGCACCTCGACCGCGATGTGGCCCTCAAGGTTCCCAATCCGGGCATGCTCGAATCTCCCAAGCGGATCGAGCGGTTCCTGCGCGAGGCGCGAGCGGCGGCCCGGGTCCGCCACCCGAACATCGTGCCGGTCTTCGACGCGGGCAAAGAAGGCGAACACTACTTTATCGCCAGCGCGTTCGTCGATGGCCGCCCGCTTTCGGAATCCATCGGCGAACGCGGCATGGATGTTCGCCGGGCCGCCGAGATCGTTCGCCGCCTCGCCGAGGCCATCGCTTATGCCCACGGCCAGGGGATCGTTCACCGCGACATCAAGCCGGCCAACATCATGCTCGACCTTGACGAGCAGCCGCACCTCATGGATTTCGGCCTCGCGGCACGAGCGAATGAAGCCGAGAAGTTGACCAACGACGGAGCGGTGCTCGGCACGCCGGCGTACATGGCGCCCGAACAGGCCGGCGGCAAGAAGGGGGAAGCGAGCCCGCGCTCCGACCAGTACGCCCTTGGCATCGTGCTGTATGAACTATTGACGGGCGAGCCGCCGTTCCGCGGGCCGCCCGCGGCGGTCTTGTACAAGGTGATTCACCACGAGCCGACGCCGCCGGCCCAAGTTCGCGGCTCGCCGCTGCCGCGCGATCTCGAGACGATCTGCCTCAAGGCCATGTCCAAGAACCCGGACGATCGTTACGCCGATTGCCAGGCGTTTGCCGACGATCTGCGTCGTTGGCTGGCGGGGGAACCGATCGCGGCGCGGCGGCATTCGGCCCTGGAACGGCTCATTCGCTGGACGAAGAATAATCGCACGGTGGCGGCTTCCTTGGCGGTCACCGCGCTGTCTCTGGTCCTCGGTGCCGCCGTCGCCATCGGGTTCGCGCTCGAAGCGCGGCAGCGCAGCGCGGATGCCGAGAACGCGCTGCGAGCCGCCGACATCGCACGCGAAGCAGCAGTAGCCAGCGCCGCCAAGGCCGATTCGCTCTTGGACCAACTGGTCGGCGAAGAAAACCGCGGCAAGGATCTGGAGAACCGCGTCGATGCGATTGTGGCCGAACGGAAGGACTTGCAGGCGGCGCGCGACCGCCATCGGGCGGATGCCGCGGAGATACGCGCTAAGTTGGATGCCATCGAGAACGCGATCCCGCCGCCGCGCGAAGTGGATTTGGCCCGCCGCCAGGAAGTGGAACGATTGCGAGCGGCACTGGCGCTCGCCAAGAAACCCGCCGCCTTCGCGCCGCTCCGGGTTCCCCTGTACCAATCGCTGCACAAGTTGCTCGAGGACGCGCCGGCGAATGCCCTGGAGGCGGCGGCGCGCGACATTCTCGATGAGATTCCCTTCAAGGAACGGCGCTGGGAATGGGACTACCTGACGAGCTGGCAGAAGCCGCGGATTCACGCCAGCCGCGACTTTCAGGCCGCAGGCCCCACCGTCGATTCGCTGCTGTCCCCCAGCGGCGACGTGGTTTTTTCACTGGTTCAGCCGACGAATCAAGCCATGACGTTGAGCCGGTCGCGCCTCACGGACCCCAAGTTGCGGATCGCCAACCACGGCTTCAACTGGATCGAGCCCAAAATCACCGATGAAGTCACGGCCATGCATCTCGTTCCCGTTCGCGACGCGGCGGCTTCCGTCGTGATGACCTACAAGCGCACCGACAGTACCATTGGCGGGCAAAAGTTCTACCACACCCTCGGCCGCGCTCTGCCGCCCGGGAAGGTGCAAGCGTATTACGCCTGCTTCATCGTCAGCCCGAGCGGGTTGCTGTACGCGGTTCGCCTGCTCGATCCGACGGATTGGTCGCATAAACCGGGGGCCACGTGGTCGCCGCCGAATTCGCCGCTGCGGCTCAAGCACGGCCTCGACGAGCAATTGCAGCGCGACGAACGCTTGCTGGCCATCGATGACCTCGGCCGCTACCTTCTTGTCGAACCGGACCGACTGCTCGCCTTGCCGGAGGGAAACACATTAACCCGGGCCAAGGGAATCGATGTCAACGAGGCCGTCCAATTTAGCCCCGATTCGCGCTGGCTTGCCTATGTGACGAGCGTCGACGAGCGAACGCCGCTCAAGAAGATCATACTGCTTTCCTTGAAGGATCCCGCGGCTTCGCCGCGCGAATTCGTCGGTGCAAGTGGGGCGATCAAGGCGATCGCATTTTCCAGCGACGGCGAGCGGATGGCCACGGCCGGGGACGAACACGCCGTCCGCATCTGGGACACGGCGACCGGCGAGTGCTTGCTGGTGTTGAAGACGACGGGCCCGGTGGCGCAGGTGGCGTTGACGCCGAACGGCCGCCGCGTCGTCGCGATCGTCGATGAGCCGAAGAAGCCGCGCCGCCCGTCCATCTGGATTTGGGAACCAAAATAGCACTGACGTGGGAGGCGAGTCTGGATTGTTCGAAGATTAATCGAGATACGTGCTCACTCTGAGTAAGAAATGACCTCATGTCCCACTTCTTTATCGACCGGCCGATCTTCGCGGCGGTCGTTTCCATCGTCATTACGCTGGCCGGCATACTCGGGCTCATTCGGCTGCCCGTCGCTCAATATCCCGAAATCAGCCCGCCGGCGGTTTCCGTCGCGATCTCCTATCCCGGCGCAAGCGCCCAGGTCGTTGCCGACACGGTCGCGGCCCCGATCGAACAACAGGTCAATGGCGTCGAGGGCATGCTCTACATGTCCTCGCAATCGGGCAACGACGGCACCTATTCGCTCACGGTCACCTTCGAGATCGGCACCGATTTGAACACGGCGCTCGTGGTGGTGCAGAACCGCGTGATGCTGGCGATGCCGCAGCTTCCGACCGCCGTGCAGTTGCAGGGAATCACGATCCGCAAGCGAACGCCGGACATCCTGCTGGTCATCAGCTTTTATTCGCCGGACCGCCGCTACGACACGATCTACCTCAGCAATTTCGCGACGATCCGGGTTCGCGACGAACTGCTGCGCGTGGACGGCGTTTCGGATATCAATGTGTTCGGACAGCGCGATTACAGCATGCGGCTCTGGCTCGATCCGCAGAAGTTGGCCAGTTTAAACATTACGGCGCAGGACGTGGCGGCGGCGGTTCGCGCGCAGGA
>DATNBQ010000535.1:0-5805 GCA_035571955.1 Urbifossiella sp.
CGGGACATCCATATCAATGGCGATGAGGGACATCGGTTCTTCCATGAACCAGGAAAAAAGGATTTGCAGCTGCCTCCAGCTGCTACCCTATCCGAAAAACGCGATTTAGCCCAGAATTGCACCTATAAACGGAAGAGCCGGAAACACGATGCGCGCCTTCACGCTTGCTGTGGCTTCGTTGGCAATAATCGCGATCAGTTTGCCGACATCGCGGACTGCCCTGGCACAAGCGCCAGTCGAAGACAGGAGTTCGGACCCGATTATCCAAGAGTACCGCGCCAAACTTCCGATGCTCATCGAGCGATATTCTACCAATCGGAAAATCCGCACCCGCGACATCCGGTATGTCGTGGATCCGAACGCCGGCGAACAGATTGGCGATGAACGCATCAACATCCTGGGTGAAACACTAACTGATGGGAAGCAGATTAAAGGCTACGTAATAGAAGGGAAGTTCACTGATCCCGTACAGGAGCAACGGAAGACCGATGTGAACTTCTGGCGGCCGGATATGCGTTTCGATGTCACCAAGCAGGAAAACAAATTCAAGATCGTCAATCAGGCGCTTGCAAGCACGAATTACTACTCCCACGAGCCGAAGAAATATTTCTACTACGTACACGCACCGATGCTTTCAGGAGGGTCGGCCTTCGGAACCAGCCTCTGGTTCGATCAGCGCGCCCACAAGTCTGTATCCATCACGGTCGTTGGGGTCAATCGGGCGGAGAGGAAAGGCCGGGAATGCATCGAAGTTCGGACGAAGTGGGACAATCGCCATGGCATGGTTGAGTTTGCGAACACCTACCTCGATCCGGCCAACGACTTCATCACCGTCGCAGGCGAGATGGACTGGAAAAAGGTGCCGATCATCAAGAAAGGTGAGAAGAACACAGGAAGAGAATTTAGGAATGCCTTTGAGGTTGAATACTCACCGTCGGTCGAGGGTTATCCCCTCCCGAAGTTTATTCGCTACACCACGCAGTATAAGGGCGAACCAGTCCGCAAGGGCTCAGAAGTCGAATTCATCTCTTACGAGAAGTACACACCGTCGCCGGAGGACTTTCAGCTGGAGAAGCAGTTCGGACTCACGACGCCGGCCGTCGTCGAGTTCGCGGAGAATACGGCCCTCGCTCCGGTGGCGGCACCGCGGCGCTGGTGGCCGTGGATCGCGGTGGGCGCGGGGCTGGTGCTCGCCGGAGTCACCTTCGTCATCCTCCGCCGCAACCGCCAACGATCGGTCGCACAGCCGGAGCCAATGAAAAAAGCAACGACCTGAACGGGCCGGAAAAAAGCAGTCTCATTTTTCTTGCAAATCATGAGAAGGTCGGCGAAACTTTTGAAAAGGAGCGGGGTTTCATTCCTCGGGCTCCTCGTTCGCTGCCTCCCGCCTTGAATCCCGGCATCGCATCGCCGGGCTCGCCAGAAAGCCGGACCCTCGCCGCCGGACGCCGCCATGACCATCCGCCGCCTCCTTTACACACTGATCCTTTGCTCCGTGCTTCCGGCCGCGGTTCGGGCCGATGTCGACTTGCCCACGGGCGGCAAACTGAAAAGCGTCGACTTCGAGCGCCACGTGATGGGGCTGCTTTCCAAAGCCGGGTGCAATGCCGGCAGTTGCCACGGGTCGTTCCAGGGCAAGAATGGCTTTCGCCTGTCGCTGTTCGGCTTCGACCCGTCGATGGATTTCGCCGCCCTGACCCGCGACAACCTCGGCCGCCGCGTCAATCTCGTTCACCCGGACGACAGCCTGATCCTGGCGAAATCGGCCGGCCGCATGGCCCACGATGGCGGCATGCGCTTCGGCAAGGATTCCTGGATGTACGCCGTGCTCCGCGACTGGATCGCTCGTGGGGCGACGTGGACTCCCGACAGTGGCGCCATTCGCAAGCTCGCCGTCACGCCCAGCGATTTCGCCGTTCTCTCTTCCGGCAAGCCGCAACAAATCCAGGTTCACGCGACGTTCGAGGACGGCTCGACTGAAGACATCACGCCATTCTGCGATTACAAGATCAGCGACGATGCCATCGCGGTGGTGTCGCCGCTCGGTGAAGTGACGCCGCGACAACCGGGCGATGCCGGCCTCGCGGTTCTCTATCGCGGCAGCGTCCAGGCCATTCGCGTGCTCGTTCCCGCGCCCGCCCCACCGGGCGGCTTCCCCAACTTGCCGCAGGCCAACCCCATCGATCGCGAAGTATTCGCCAAGTTGAAACTGCTCAACATGATTCCCGCCGGGCTCGCCGCGGATGAAGTCTTCCTCCGCCGCATTTACATCGACACCATCGCCCAATTGCCCACTCCGGCCGAAGTCCGCGCGTTCCTGGCGGATAAAGACCCCAAGAAGCGCGAGAAGTTGATCGACAAGTTGCTCTCACATCCGTTGCATGCCGCTCTATGGGCCACCAAGCTCAGCGATGTAACCGGGAACAATACGCAGGCGCTCGAACAGCCGCAGCAGATGCAGGTTCGCCGTTCGCAGATGTGGCACGACTGGCTCCGCAAGCGGATCGCCGACAATGCCCCGTACGACCAACTGGCCCGCGACATTCTCACGGCCACGAGCCGCGATGCCATGACTCCGGAAGAATGGATCGAGTTCGTCAAGAAGATCGATGGCCAGGCCGCGACGGGACCGATCACAGACTACCCGAACAAGAAGACGCTCGACCTGTTCTGGCGGCGACAGCAGCAGGTGCCGATCGAACAGTGGGGCGAGAAGGTCGCGGCCGCGTTCCTCGGCGTCCGCCTCGAATGCGCCCAGTGCCACAAGCACCCGACCGACCGCTGGACGCAGGACGATTACTGGGCGTTCGCGAACATCTTCACCCCGGTCGTCTTCGCGGGGCCGAACCAGTTCAGCAGCCCGGGGTTGAAGAAACTGGCGGACGCGGAGAACAAGGCGCGCCGCGACGCAGTCGCCTCCGACCCCAAGAAGAAGAACCAGGTCGTGCCGATTCGCGAGATGTTTATCGCGGCGCGAGGCAACAATAAGGGCCGCCCCAACCCGGCCAACCGCAAGACGGCCGAACCCAAGGCGCTCGCCGGGCCGGTCATCGCCGTAAAGCCCGGCGACGACCCACGGGGGCCGCTCGCCGAGTGGATCACGAGCCCCGAGAACCCGTTCTTCGCCCGCAGCTTCGCCAACCGCGTCTGGGCGCATTACTTCGGCGTCGGCATCGTCAACCCGGTGGACGATTTCTCGTTGGCCAATCCGCCGACCAATCCGCGCTTGCTCAACGCCCTGGCCGAAAGCTTCGTGAAGTCCGGCTACGATCTCCGCAAGCTCGAACGCTCCATCCTGATGAGCCGCACTTACCAACTGGGTTACGAGACCAACGACAGCAACCGGCTCGACAAGAACAACTATTCGCACGCGTTCATTCGGCCGCTGATGGCCGAGCAAGTGGTGGACGTGCTCAACTCCGCGCTCGGCGTGGACGAGACGTTCACCGGCCAGGAAGTCGCCCCGAAAGGGACCAAGATGGTGGAGGTCGGGGCGAGCCGCCTTTCCAACGGCAACCTGGCCTATGTGCTTCGCATCTTCGGCCGCCCGCCGCGGACCACCGCCTGCGATTGCGAACGGGCCATGGAGCCCGCCTTGCCGCAGACCTTGTTCCGCATGAGCGATCCCAACATGCTGGCGAAGTTCAAAGCCGTCGCGGGCCGAGCCGCCACGATTGCCAAGGCGAGACTTTCCGACGAGGCCGTGGTCGAAGACCTGTTCCTCGCGGCTCTGACCCGCCAACCCAAGGCGGACGAAAAAGCGACGGCACTCGCGCACTTGAAGGAAACCAAGAACCGGCCAGAAGCGGTCGCCGACCTGCTCTGGGCCCTCGTGAACACGCGCGAGTTCATTCTGAATCACTGAGCAGCGGGCGGACGACGTGAGTCGTCTGTTCGCCAAAAACGGCCGACTTACGTCGGCCGCTCGCCGAGTTAAACCCCAAACCGGAGGCTGCCATGCCGACCCCTTTCCGTTCCGACTGTGAAGGCTACCATCGCCGCGATTTCCTGGCCGTCGGCTCGGCCGGCCTGCTCGGCCTGACCCTGCCAAACGTTCTCGCAGCCGAGGCCAAGGCGAGCGATCTCGTTTCCAAGCGGAAGGCCAAGAGCGTCATCATGGTATGGCTCTCCGGCGGACCGGCCACCATCGACATGTGGGACAACAAGCCGAACGCCCCCGAGGGAATTCGGGGCCAGTTCAAGTCGATCGACACCAAGATTCCTGGCATCCAGATCGCCGAGACGCTGCCGAAAATGGCCGCCATCGCCGACAAGATCAGCATCGTGCGATCGCTCTACCACACCATCCCGTCGCACGGCCCCGCCTCCGTGTTCATGACGACGGGCAACAAGCCGACGGCAGCTTTGCAGTATCCGTCGCAGGGATCGCTGGCGGCCAAGTTGCTCTCCACGGAAGTCGGCGTGCCGCCGTACGTCACCTTCGGCGACAACCGCAACGCCCTCGCTGGCTACCTCGGCACCGGCTACAACCCCTTCGTCATCGAAGGCAACGGCGGAGGCAAAGGCGGCAAGGGTTCCTTCCGCGTTCGCGGCATCAGCCTCGACGGCAAGTTCACCCTCGAAGACCTCCAAAAGCGCGACGCCCTCCTCAACAAGTTCGACAACGGCTTCAAGACCGTGGACAAGAACAGCGACCTCGTGGACGGCCTCGATACCTTCCACAAGCAAGCCCTCGAAATCCTCCGTTCGGACAAGACGAAGAAGGCCTTCGACCTGAACGCCGAGAAGCAGGCGACGCGCGATGCTTACGGTTCCACGGCCATCGGCCAGGGGTGCCTGGCGGCCCGGCGGCTCATCGAGGCCGGCGTCCGCTATGCCACCGTTTCCCTGGGCGGCTGGGATACGCACGGCCAGACCTTCAACGCCCACAAGACGCGGCTGGTGCCGCCGCTCGACCAGTCGCTCTCCGCGCTGATCGCCGACCTGGACGGGCGCGGCCTCCTGGAAACCACGATCGTGATGTGCGCCGGCGAGTTCGGCCGCACGCCGAAGATCAACAAGAACACGGGCCGCGATCACTGGGCCCGGTCGATGGCCTGCGTGCTCGCCGGCGGCGGCCTGAAGCGCGGCTACGCCCACGGCACCACCGACGCCTCCGGTATGGCCCCGGCCACCGAACCGGTCACCCCGGACGACGTCGCCAGCACCATCTTCCATCAACTGGGGATCGACCCGCACATGGAACTGCAGACACCAACGGGCCGCCCGGTGCAGCTCTTCCGCGAAGGGAAGGTCATCGAGAAGTTGCTGGGTTAAGAAAGTGCGTGTGTCACCTGCAAGCCCACCCGTGGAAACGGGTGGGCTTCTTTTATCCGTCCAGCCCGACCTTCACCAATTGGTCTTCGCGGAAGGGCTTGAACAGGACGTAGCGCATGCCGTCCTGGCGGGCCTTGACGATCGAATGCGCGAGGTCGTAGCCGAAGCCGGTCGTGAGCGCGATGGTCGAAAGCGGCGAAGCGGCGCGGAAGCGGCGATAGCATTCGTAACCGCCCATGTCCACGGGTTTGACGTCGAGGAGGATGGCGTCGTACTTGTTGTCCACGGCCATGGCGAGGCCGGCCATCGCGGTGCAGGCGGCTTCCGCCGTGGCCCCGAGCCGGGTGAGCGCGAGGTGGGCCTGACGGCGGACGCGCTCGTCGGCATCCACGACGAGCACGCGGCGGCCAGCCAGCGGCGTCTCTCCTTCCACGGCCGGTTCCAACTTCTCTTCCTTGCTATCCGCGCGAAGGACCACCGGGTGAATCCCCGAGCGAGCGGCCGTGGGAAGCGGCTTCTCGCCGGATG
>DATNBQ010000536.1:0-18910 GCA_035571955.1 Urbifossiella sp.
GCGAACAGCTCCAGCATGTCGCGAATGGCGGCGCCTTTCGCGCTGGTGACGATGGCCACCCGGCGCGGATACGGGTGCAGCGACCGCTTCCGGCCCCGATCGAAATAGCCCTTGGCCTGGAGGCGCACTTTCAGTTGCCGCAAGGCGAGTTCGGCCGCCCCGATTCCCTTCGGCTCGACGGCCTCGATCTGCAATTGATGCCGGCCGTATTGCTCGTAAATGGAGAGCCGCCCGCGGGCAATCACGTGCATGCCGTCTTGAAGATCGAACTTCAGGCGGAGATTCACGGCCCGCGGAACCATCGCCGCCAATTGCGATTTGGAATCCTTCAGCGTCAGGTACCAGTGCCCCGAACCGTACTTCTTGAAGCCGGTGACTTCCCCTTCCACCCAAACGGAGGCGAATTGCCGCTCCAGGGACATCCGCAGCCGATAGTTGAGCGTCGACACGCTCAGCACTTCGCGATCGGTGGAATCGGACATGGCTATTGGCAGTGCGCGAGGATCAATGGGTCGCCTTGCTGATCATACATCCACCGGACGAGTTGAACATCTCCGTAGCGGCCGCGATCGTCCCATTCTTGGCGAATGAAGACGGCATAAGCCCCTGGCGGCAGCTCATGCGGCTCGTGGAGTTTCCGCACCGCGCGGCCAAAGTAGAACATCACCCCTTCGTCCTTCAATTTGTGAATGTACAGCGGCACGCCGTCCGGCACCAATTTGCGCAATTGCGACGCCGTTTGGCGAGCGTCGTGGTGTTCCGTTCGCCGAGGGATCACCATCTCGACAAAAACGATTTTCGCAATCAACCAGATTAACAAAAACCCACCAACCCATCGGATTAGCCGCGACCCGAAGGGGAGCGCGCCGCCGAACAAACCCAGCGCGCCGAGCGCCATTAAGGCGGGGCTCAGCGGCAGCACATAACGCACGTTGTGATTGGGCACCAGCGACCAGAACAGCAAGTTCGGCCACACCCAGCAGTGGAGGAGTTGCAGCAGCGATCGCTCGCGATCATCCAGTTGCCTGAGGAAACAGGGCCGCAGCGTTCGCAACGCGAAGAGCGCCAGCGGCAAATGCGCCGCCAGCACCAACAGTGGGAACGTCGCCATTTCCAGCCACCCTGTCCCTTTGGCCTTTGCCGGGGCATGGAACCGGTACGACGCTTCGCCGGCTATGGTGTCGATCAACTTGTTCCACCCGACGTCACTCGCAACCGCTGCCGCCCATCCCAGGATTGCGCTCGCGGCAACGGCCGCTGCCAGCAGGTGTCGCCAGCCGAATAGCAATTGCAGTTGCCGCCGCCAGGCCAGGAATGGAATCACCGTGAGGTAGAAGAAGGCCGGGGCCGTCCACTTGGTCAGCGTCCCGGCTGCGACGCACAGCAGCGACGCGATCCACAGGCCTACCCGCGGCGATGCGATCGCTTTGTGGAACAGCACTAAAGATGCGACGACCCAGGCCGTCAGCGTAATGTCGATCTCGGCACTCGGCGCCTTATCCAGCCAGAGCACCGACGTAGGAATCAGCATGGCCGCGAGGAATGCCCGCCTTTCGTCGAAGGCCGAGCGCAGCATTCCCCACATGAGGAACACGACCGCGGCTGCGGCGATTGCCGACGGCAACCGCGCCGACCAGTCCGTCACTTCACCGAACGGCAGCGAGCAAACCGCGATGGCGGCGTAATGCCCCGGCGGCTTGGTCAGGAACGGTTCGCCGTAGAGTACGGGATAAAGCCAGTGGCCGCGAAGCGATTCGGCCCCGATGATCGCCCGCAGCGATTCCGTGCGGTAGACCGGCCCGGCGGCAATCCCGTAGAAGAAGAGAACGCCGCACCAGGCAGCCAGAACCAAATTCGAGGCAATCCGTGCCATATCGATTAGCCGCGAGGCGGAGCCGAGCGCGATTACACCACGGTTCCGCATTCCAATCCGAACGTATCGGCGACGGCCTTGTTGGTCACTTTCCCGGCCATCACATTCACGCCGGCCGCCAGTCCTGCGTTTTCCTTCGCAGCCCGCTCCAGGCCCTTGTTCGCCAGTTGCAAGGCATATGGCAGCGTCACATTCGTCAACGCATATGTACTGGTGCGGCCGACCGCGCCCGGCATGTTCGTCACGCAGTAATGCACGATGTCGTCCACGATGAAGGTCGGCTTGGCATGTGTGGTCGGGTGGCTCGTTTCCAGACAGCCGCCCTGATCGATCGCCACGTCGATCACCACGGCCCGGTGCGGCATGCGCTTTAAATCGTCGCGGCGAACCAGGTGCGGCGCCTTCGCCCCCGGTATCAGCACGGCCCCGATTACCAGGTCCGCCCACTGGATCGTATCGAGAATGTTGTGCCGGTTACTGAAAAGCGTGGTGACGTTCCGGGGCATCACGTCGTCGAGGTAGCGGAGCCGGTCGAGGTTGACGTCCAAAATGAATACATTTGCCCCAAGCCCGGCGGCGACGCGGGCCGCATTCGCTCCGACCACGCCGCCGCCCAGCACCACGACCGTCGCCGGCGCCACGCCGGGAACGCCGGCCAGCAAGATGCCTCGGCCATCGAATGGCCGCTCCAGATACTTCGCCCCTTCCTGAATGCTCATCCGCCCGGCCACTTCGCTCATCGGCGTGAGCAGCGGTAAGCCGCCCTTCGCGTCCTTGATGGTTTCATACGCGACCGCGGTGATGCCGGAACTCATGACCGCCCGCGTTAAGGCTTCATCCGCCGCGAAGTGGAAGTAAGTGAATACGGTCTGCCCGCGGCGCATCATCGGCCACTCGCCGGGCAGCGGTTCCTTTACCTTCACAACCATCTCGGCGCGTTGCCAGATCTCGGCTTCCGTGGCGACGATCTCGGCGCCGTTGCCGCTGTAGTGGTCGTCGCTGATGCCGCTACCGGCGCCGGCGCCGCTCTGGATCAGCACAGCGTGGCCGGCGCGGGTCAATTCCTCCACGCCAGCCGGCACCATCGCCACGCGGTACTCGTCCGATTTGATTTCCTTGGGAACGCCGACAATCATGGGCCGCCTCGCCTGCGGGAACGACGGAGGCATTGTGCGAAAGAATGGCGAAATGAATCAAGTGGAATGCTGGAGAGATTAGCCGCGACCCAAAGGGGAGCGCGATTATTCCACTCGTTCAATCCACGTCGTTGTAATTGCGGCGACCGATCGCCAGGAAGCGAACTCCCGGCCAGAAGAAGTAGTATTTGCCGATGAGGACCGCGACCACTCCTACCGTCGCATACCAGATATTGTGCGTCCGCAGGAGCACGGCGATGCCGCCGACGAATCCCGCAAGCATCAAGCCGCTGCCGATGCCGATGAAGAGGAGGCCTTGCTTGCGCGTGGCGCTTCTCGCCGCGATCGGCGGCGATCTGTTCAGTGGCCTCTGAGGGAGTCATTCCCTCGGCGACGAGCTCGGCAGCCTTTTGGGCGTCCTGGGCGGCCCGCTGGGCCAGCTGCTTTCGACGCACCACCAAGTATCCGTAGGGCAGGACGGCTCCCCCGAAGATATAAGCCGCCCCCATGAACCATGCCTGGGACGTGGTTAGCTGCGCCGGTCCGCCGTGGAAACCGGGACCGGCCGAGGCCTTCTTGGTCACGATGACGTGGATGCCGCAGTAAAGGCCAAATATCGCAATGAGGACGAGAATTAGCCAATTGCGCCCCGATAGCGGCGCGATCGGAGGCGGCGAAGGAGAATTGATGTCGGCAATGGGATCGCCCATCCGTCGTCTCCCGAGGATGCGAGGAAGATCGGTGGGCGATTGGAGCCGCGTTTACTTCTGGTAGATCGGCAGGTAGTGGGTCGGCACGCTGAGGATGAGCACGGCGATGGCGGTTTGGTATTCGGCGCCGTAGGCCGCTTCGCGGCGCGCTTCGTACCATTCGCCGCTGGCGCGCTGGCGAGCGAGAAGCGTGGTCTTCATGCGGTCGTAGTACTTCTCCCAGATTTCGCCGCCGACCTGGTTCAAGGCGTGTGCCGCGTAGTAGTGGCCGTACCAGTAATGGGTGCCGTCGTTGCCGACGCGTTCCATGTAATCGACGGCGCGTTTGATTTCTTCCTTGTCGTATTCGCCGCCGAGGTAAAGGACGCAGACGCCGGCCGCCGTGCGGGCGAAGCCGGCCCCGCTCGAGTAGGGCTGGTAGCAGTAGCCGCCGGAACGCTTGTCGTAGCACTTATTGATATACTCGATGGCGCCCTTGATCGTCTTATCGGGGACGTTGAGGCCGCTGTCCTTGGCGCCGCGAAGGGCCATCATTTGCATGATGGTGACGGAGATGTCGGCGCCGGTCGGCGAAGGATCGTAGCGCCAGCCGCCTTCGCGGTTCTGGGTGCGGACGATGAGATCGACGGCCTTCTTGAGCACTTTCTTGACGTCTTCGTCGCCGGACATGCCGAACGCCTGGGAGAGGGCGAGCGTGGCCATGCCGTGGCAATACATGTTGCCGCCGCTCGCGCCGAGCAGGTAGCCGTCCGAATCGCGCGAGGAAGCGAGCAGGTAGCGAATGCCCTTGGAAACTTCGGGGCCGTAGGTTCCCTGGTTGGGCACGTGGCCGTTGGCCATGAACGCCAGGATGGCGAAGGAGGTCATGGCGGTCTTGGTGGTACGGCCCCAGGACCCATCGGCGTTTTGTTGGTCCTTGAGCCAGCGCAGCGCTTTCTCGACGGCGGCCTTGGTCTGGTCGTCCATCTTGACGCGATCTTTTTCGGCCGGCGCGGGAACAGCGGCGGCCGTGGGAATCGCGAGGAGAAAAAGCGCCGCGAGAACGGTTAGTATGCGCATGGGAATGGTCCTACTCGATTGGCCGCGACCCGAAGGGGAGCGCGCTCCCCTTCGGGTCGCGGCTAATCGAATTCTTACCGGCGCGGGGCGGCCGCCGGTTTGTTATTCTTGATGTTGATATTGTACTGCTTGATCAATTCGCGGAACTCGGCCGGGAACTGCGCCTCGGCGTTCTGAAGCACCTTGTCGCGCTCGCGCTTCCGCAGATAGATGAAGCCGCCCTCGCCGTTCTGGTTAGTCCCGGAGGAAGCGGCGTTCTTGAGCTTCTCCGGTCCGTCGCGATCCCCTTCGGACTGCTTTTCGTTCATCGGCTCGCCCATGCCGGGTTGCAGCCCCTTGCCGGGAGTCTGCCCGGGCTGCATCCCCTTGGCTTGCTGGTTGCCGGGCTGCATTCCCTTGCCCGGTTGCATGCCCTTGCCCATGCCGGGAGGCATACCGGCGCTAGCCATCGGGTTCTGGCCCGGTTGTGTACCCATCTCGCCCTTGGCCATTGCCGCCGAGTTGAGCGCGTCGAGCGCCTGCTGAAGCGCGCCGGCGGCAGCCATCTGATCCATACCAGCTTCGCCGGGCATGCCCATACCGAGTTCCTGGCCGGCCTTATTCAAGGAATCGTTGGCCTTGTTCAGTTGCGGCTGCACGGCCATGGGAGCATTGGCCTGTGCTTGCTGGAGCGCGGCCTGGGCGGCGTTGTTGGCCTGCTGCGATTGCTGGAGCGCCTTGGTAGCGTCCTGGAGTTTCTGCTGCGTCTGAGCGAGCTCTCCGGGAGTCTGCTCACCCATACCCTTCTCGCCCATTCCCTTTTCGCCCATGCCCTTCTCGCCCATGCCCTTCTCGCCCATGCCCTTCTCGGCTTGTGCCATTTGAGCCTTGTTCAAGGCATCGAGGGCCTTTTGCTGATTCTGGATAGCGGCCGGAAGATCGCCTTTCTCCAGGGCCTTGGCCGCTTCATCGGCGGCCTTGGCGGCATCGCCTTGCTTCAGGTTCTCGGCCTGCTTGGCGACCTGTTTCTGCAATTGGGTCAAGTCGGGCTGCATTCCCTTCATCGGCGCGTCGTTCTTGTCGTTCTTGTCATTCATCGGTTGCATGCCGGCAGCCTTGGCCGCCTCGTCGGCCTTCTCGGCAGCCTTGTTCGCCTGTTCGATGGCCTTGGCCAATTGTTGAGCCGCCGCCATCGGATCGACGTTGTTCGGCATCAAGGCCTGCTGATCGTTCGCTTCCTTCCCGCGCTCCTCGGCGAGTTTCATATCGACGGCCTTGGCAGCCTCGTCGAGTTTCTTGGCGGCGTCGTTGGCCTTCTCGGCGCCATTCTTCGGGTTATTCTTGGCCAGATCCTGCTTGGCCCCTTCTTGCTCCTTACCAGCCTCGTCCACCTTTTTGGCGGCATCCGGCGCGACGTCCTTGAGCTTGTCGCCAACCTCCTTGGTGGGCGGCTGCAGATCGCCTTGCTTCTGGGCCAAGGCTTTGGTGTCGGGTTGCTTCTTATCGCCCTTGTCGCCTTGCATGGGGTCGCCCTTATCGCCTTTCATGGGGTCGCCCTTATCGCCTTTCATGGGGTCGCTCTTGTCGCCCTTCATGGGGTCGGCCTTGTCGCCCTTCATCGGGTCGGCCTTGTCGCCCTTCATGGGGTCGCCCTTGTCGGCGGCCTGCTTCGCTTCATCGGCGACTTTCTTCTCGGCCAGGGCCAATTTCTCGAGATCGCGCTTGGCGTCCTCCAGCTTGGCGATCTCCTCGCGGCGTTTCTCGATGTCCTTGGCCTGCTGTTCCAGGGCGGCCTTGGCCTTCTCGAGGTTGTCGATCGCCTGTTTCTGATCGGGCTTGGCCTCGGCCGGCTTTTGGTTGTCCAGCTCGTTCTTGGCCTGCTTGGTGTTCTCGGCGGCCTTGTCGAGCGCGGCCTTGGCGTCCGGGTTCGGCGGCAGCGGCAGGTTCTTCAACTCCTCTGCCTTCTGGGCCACGTCCTTCTGGGCCGTGGCGGCCTCGGGAACCTTGTCGGCATTCTTCTCCGCGGCATTGGTCTTCTCCGCGGCGGCCTTCTGCTCCTTGATGACGTTCTCGATCTGCTCGGCGGCGTTCTTCACGGCGGCCAGCGGATCCTTCTTCGCCAGCTCCGCCGCGGCGATCTGCTTGTCGAGCGCGTCCTTGGTCTCCTTCAACGCCTCCAGGGCATTCTCTTCGGGCTTCTTGGCGGCATCGAGATTGGCTTCGCGCAACTTCTTTTCCGCATCGAACTGATTGTTCTCCGCGGGGAGGAGTTTCTTGGCGATTTCCTTATCGACCTTGTTGACGGTCTTGCGGGCGTCGTGGGTTTCCAGTTCGGCCTTGGCCTGTTCGAAGGCGAGTTCGTTGGCCTGCTCGCGGCGGGCCTCGCTTCGCTTCTGCGGTTCGTCGGCCTTCTTCGCGGTCTCCTCATTCACTTTCTTTTGCGCTTCCATGGCCTTTTCGACTTTTTCGCGGGCCTGTTTGAGGGCGGCGAGTTTGTCGCCGGGCGGGGTCCGCAGGGCGGAGGCGAGGTCCTTCAGCTGCTTGGAATGCCGCCGCTGCCGATCCGCGGCTTCCTCGAATTGCCCCTGCTGCGCGTTCCGTAAAGTGAAGGTCATTTCAGATGCCATCCGTTCGCCGAGGTTCTTGATGTCCGCGGCATCGACGCGTTCCTTCTGCTGGGCATTGAGGAACGGATAAAGCGCGTCGAGTTGTTTGAAGACCGAAGCGACCTCGGCGTTGAGGGCGGATTGCTTGTCGGAGATGTCTTCGCGGGCGTCGCCGAGGCCGCGGCGGACGCGCTTGCCGACGTTGGCCTGCGATTCCGCGAAGATGCCGAGTTGTTCGGAGGCGGCGCGGTCGAAGCGGGCGGCCGCTTCGTCCAGCGTCTTGATCACGTCCAGCTTGACGAGGATGCCGCGAAGCTGGGCGACGACCAGGCGATGCTTCTCGTAGGCGGTCGTCTCTTCCTTTTTGGCGGTGGCCGGGTCCGGGGCCTGCACGGCCTTCTCAAGGTGATCGAGAATCGCCTTGATCTCGGCCTGACTGAGCCCCTTCAAGGAGTTGGCGACTTCCTCGAGCATCTTCGATTCGATGCGCGGGGAGAGCCGCTGGAACATCATGGCGTCGATGGTGGACGATGCTCGCCGCGAGGCTTCCTCGATGCGCTGCTGAATCTTCTTCTGCTCGTCGCGCTGGCGCACGGGATCCGTGTCGTTGGACATGGCGACGCGGACGAGGCCGGTGGAAAGCAGGATGGCGGAGAAGAAGCGGATGGCACGGCCGGCGGGCATGGAAGCCTCCTTGAGGCGCGGGGGCCGTGGTGAGGTACGGCCCGGTGTGTATTCTCCCAGTATCGAAGGCGCAGCGGGAGATTGCAACAGGAATTCGGACGCGTTTCAGAGTCGTTACGTTCCGGATTCACGGCCGCGTCTGTTCGAACAGGTCGGTGGTGCGGCACCAGAATTCGCCGCCCATGCGGGCCACGGTTTGCAGCTTCCGCGGGTCGATGCGGCCTTTCGAATCGAGCACTTCATCGGCGATGTGCATGGCCAGCACTTCGCCGATCACCAGGTTGGCCGCGATGGGCCCGGTGCCGCAAGGAATGATTTGCCGCACGCGGCACTCGAAATTCACTGGCGATTGAGCAATCCGCGGCGGCCGCACGATCGTGCTCGGCACGGCCGTCAATCCGGCCAAGGAAACTTCGCTCTCGATTCGCGGGATTTCCTTGGACGTGAGATTGACTTGTTCGGCCAGGGGCGCGGTGGCCGCGTTGAGCACAAACTCGCCCAGCGATTCCAGGTTCAAGAGCGTGTCCTTCTTGGACCCGTCGCGGCGCAAGGTCGGCGAAAAAACGACGATCGGCGGGTTGGCCCCGAAGGCATTGAAGAAACTGAACGGCGCGAGGTTCACCACGCCGGCGGGCGAAAGCGTCGTGACCCAGGCGATTGGCCGCGGCGTTACCACACCGACCAGCAGATGGTATACATCGACGACGTTCGCCGCGGCGACTTCGATAAACATGTTCTATTTCCACGACCTGGCGAGCCGGGAGCGTGAGCGACCGGAGCGCTGAAGACTCCGGTCGCTCACGCTCCCGGCTCGCCATCAATCCAGCCAACTCAGTGGATAGCGATCGTCGTCGAGAGCCATCGCCTGTTTGGTCAAATATAGCGGGCGGAAGGTATCGACCATCACGGCAAGTTCGTCGGTCCACTTGGCGTCGCGGCTGGCGGCGATGGTGCCGGGATGCGGGCCGTGCGGGATGCCGTGCGGGTGCAGGGTGAACGACGATTCTTCGACGCCGCGGCGACTGCCGAACTTCCCGCGCACGTAATACAGCACCTCATCCGACTCCACGTTGGAGTGGGAGTACGGCACCTTGATGGCGTCCGGATGCGTGTCGAGCATTCGCGGGGCGAACGTGCAGACGACGAAGCCGCCGACCGATTCGAACGTTTGATGGATCGGCGGCGGCTGGTGCACGGTTCCCGTGATCGGCTCGAAATCGTCCGCGTTGAACGTGAACGGATAAACGCAGCCATCCCAGCCGACGGCGTCGAACGGATGATGGGCGAGCACGTAGCGAGTCAACCGCGTGCCATCCTTAACCAGGATGCTCGTCTCTTCTTCGCGGTCGAACGAGTGCAGTTCCGCAGGCCCATGGATGTCGCGTTCGCAATAGGGTGCGCCGAGTTTTAGCTGGCCATCGGGGTTGAGATAGCGGCGCGGAAACTCGATCGTGCCCGTCGATTCGACGATCAACAAATCGACTGGCCCGGCATCGAACTGCAGTTCGTAAGTCGTGCAGCGCGGGATGACGACGTAATCGAACGGTTTGAACGGCAAGGCCCCGAACTGGGTCAGCAGTTTTCCTTGGCCCTTGTGGACGAACGCGATCTCATCGCAGACAGCGTTGCGATAGAGTTCCGTCGCGGCCTCGTTCGGCCGGCAGCGCCAGAGCGTCACGTCGTTGTTGGTCAAAATGGGGACGCGGCCCCGGATGGGGTCGCCGGCCGCGGGAATCGATCCGGTCTTGAAGTGGTGGTGCCGAAGGGTCGGTTGGTCGACGCGCTCAATGGGGCAGGAGCCGGCGGGCTCGACGCTTTTGACGCGAGTCGGCGGCCGCCGATGGTAGACGATGGAATAGGCACGCGAGAACCCCTGCGTGCTGACCACTTCTTCGTAATAGAGGCCTTCGTTGCGGTATCCGGGGGAAGTGCGGAAGGCGATATGCCGCTTCTTGGGAACCGACCCGAGTGCCAGATAACGAGGCATTGCCGAGTTCCAGGGTTCAAGTTCCAAGTCCAGGTTGAAGAGCTTCAAACCTGGGCTCGGAACTCGCCACTCCATTTTACGGGTGGGTCACCTGGTTGGTGCGATTGTAGGCCCAGAACGACTGGAAGACGGCATCGTCGTTGAGGCCGGAGTTGTCGGTATAGCCGTACTGGTACTGGCCGACGGAACCGTCGCCCCAGAGCACCGGCGAGCCGCCGGGATGCGGGCCGCCGAAGTGGTTTTCGTCCACATTGTTGTCGTCGGGCGTGTAGCCCCGATTGCCGCTGCTGCCGCCGCCAAAGGTATCGGCCCAGCGCATGTGATCGAAGGTGGAAGTAATTGCCCAGCCGGGGTCGGTTCCGCTGCCGCCATTGTAGTTGGAGGGCCGCATCACCTTGTGTGCGAGCAAGAGCGTGTTCGAGGAACCGGAGAGGCCGATGATGGCCGGAAGGGTGACGCCGGCGCCGACGCCATTGACGGGATTGAGAATCGAGCGGTTTCCGTTGGCGTTGGCGAACGTGTTGGTGAGGGCCGCCTCGGCGATGCCTTGATAGTAGGCGCCGGCGTAGTCGATCCGGGCGCCGACCGCAGTGGTCCGCCGGCTCGGGCAGATGAAATTCTTCACTCCGGTCGCCGCGCCTTGGCCGCCACCCCCCGTCGTCATGAGCGTGAAGAGCGGGGCTTGTTCGATGTATGGCAAGATGGCCACGACCCAGTTGTTGGTTTGCCAGGGAGCGTTGACGTACTCGTACGGGAACTGCTGCCGCGAATCGTGGTAGCCGTGGAGTGCGAGCCCCAGTTGCTTCAAGTTGTTCTGACACTGCGAGCGGGCCGCCGCCTCGCGAACCTTCTGCACCGCGGGCAGGAGCAGTCCGATCAAGATGGCGATGATCGCGATCACCACCAACAACTCGATCAGCGTGAACCCGCACCGGCAACGGATCTTCGACATAAGACGATCTCCGAAGGAACGAAAGAATGAAAAGTATCGAGTCAAGTTGTTCGGCTTGGCGACATGGAGAGGGAGCGAAATAGCGCTAAAGAGGAATCGCGCCATCGCTCCCCATGTTTTCACAATGTTAGGCGTCCCTCTTGTCGCTTTCAAGCGAAATCAGTTCGTCCTCCTGATTCTGCGAAAAAATGAGGGCGATCCTACAAATCTTCAATCGACGACGTGATTTCGCAGTGTATCCACTCTTTCGATCGATAATTCACACGATCGCCGGATTGCAACCAGCCGCCGATGGGCCTTGGGTGTTTAACTCCAGGCCCCCCGGGCTCTTCAGGCGCGAACCATGTTGGCATCGCGTTTCCTCTGGAGAGGCTCATCATAACAACGAAGAAGCCGCCGCGGTGAAGGCCCGCAGCGATGCGGAACCGTCGGCCGACAAACACATGCGCTTGTTGGCGCGGAATAGCAATGTTCTGGGGCGGCTTTTTTTGCGAGCGTTCGCCTCTAGCTCGCGGCTAATTCTGTTTCTTCGGCAGGGCGGCCTGGGCGGTATCCAGCGCGGCTTTAGCCGGGGCGACTCCCACGGCGGCGGCGTCCGCGGCCTTCTTCGCAGGGACAATCGCATCGGCGGCCGGCTTGACCTGCGGCATGAGCGCTGCCGCGTTCTTCTGGGCCGCGGCCAGGTTCGCCATCGCGGTCGTCTGCTTCGCCATCGCCTCGGTCTGCTTATCGGTGGCGGCTTTCAGAGCCGCGGCGGCGGCAGTGTTGGCGGCCTTCGCGGCGGTCAATTCCTTGTTGATCGCTGCGAGGGTGTCGGCGGCCTTCTTGGCCTGGGCGGCCAGTTCCGCATTCGCTGGGGCTTTTGCCGCGGCATCGGCGATCGCCTTCGCGGCCGGACCATGAGCCGCTGCCACCACTTCCAGCGCCGCCGCTTTGTTCGCGGCCAATGCGGCAACCGGCGCGAGTTTGGCCACATCCGCTTTTGCGGCGTCAATCAACGGCTTGGCGGCAACGATGGCCGCGGTGTTATCGGCAATCGCCTTGTTCGCCGCGGCCAAGTTCGCATTAACCGCGTTCAACTTGTTGACGGCGGCGGTGTGGGCGTCGGCAGCCTGCTTGGAACGGAGCACGGCCGTGTCGTATGTCGCCTGAGCAAGCTTAATTGCCGCCTCCACCACCTTGACGCGCTCGGCCGCCGGCAGCGGGTTGGCGTCGAGAAGCGCGACCACCTTGGCATCAGCCGCGTTCCATGCCTTGACCATGCCGGACCAATCCCCGGCGATCACTCGGGCGTTGTCGTGGGTGACGGCGACGCGAAGGCCGAGGTCGGGGAACGACTCGAAGCTTTTCTGCGGGGCGCCGTTCTGGTTCCAGAGCTTGGTGACCTTGTCGCGGCCGGTGGAGGCGAGTTTGCCGTCGTGAGTAAAGCGAACGCTGGCGGCGCCGCCGCCGTGCGCTCCCCAGTTCTTGATGTTCCCACCGTTCTCCATTTCCCACAGTTTGATGGTGGAATCTTCGCTGCAGGAAGCGAGCACGTTGGAATCGTCGCGCCAGGAAACGTCCGAGATCATGGCGGTGTGGCCGCGGAGGCTGAAGTATTCGCGGCCGGTGAATGCTTCCCAGACAAACAGGCCGCCGTTGCGGTCGCCGGTGGCCAGCAGCACGCCGTCCGGGCTGTACTCCACGGCGGTGACCCAGTCGGTGTGCTTCTTGATCTCGCGGATCACGCTGCCATCGGTGGTCGAATAGACGCGAATGAGCCGGGACGGGCTGCCGACGGCGATCTGCGTTTGATCGGCGGAGATGTCGGCGGCGAGGATCGCGTCGCTTTCGATGCCGACCTCGATGATCTTTTCGCCGGTCTCGACTTTATAAAGAACGGCCTTGCCGGCTTGCCCGCCGCGGCCGCCGGCGACCAGCAGGAACTGCGCGTTCCGCGAGAACTTGATGCTGTTGATCTGGCCGTGGGTGAACGGCAAGATGCCGACGATCTGGGCCGTGTCCGTGTTGTAAAGGATGATTTGATGCTGGCCGCCGATGGCGACCAGTGGCGCCCACGGGCTGGCGGCCAGCGCGAGCACGGCGCCCGCGCGGCGCGCCCGCACCACTGGCTCGAGTGACAACTTGCCGGCGGCCGGCATCGGCGGCGGTCCCGAGGGCCGACCCTTCGCCACGGATTTCAGGCCAATCGCCGCCGTCTTGGCGGGAAGGCTGACTTTGCTGCCGGTGTTCTCGCGGGCCCCCTGTTCGATCCACAGCTTCAGCAGGTTCAACTGGGCCAGCGGAAGCTTGTCGCCCTTGGGCGGCATCTTGGGTTCTTCGAGGTGCGCGGTCAGCGAATAGAGCCGCGACTTGTCGGGATTGCCCGGCACCACGATGGCCCCGGACGAGCCGCCTTTTTGCAGCGCCGCGAAGGTGGCGAGGTTCAGGTCGGATTTCTGCTTGTCGTTGCCGTGGCAGTTGGTGCAGTGCTGCTTGAAGATGGCAACGACGTCGCCATCGTAGGTCGGCTTGGTCGGATCGGCGGAAGCGATCCGATTGCCGGAAACGAGGAGAACCAGGGCCAGGAGGAAGGCAAGGAGCCGCATGTCAAGGAGCCTTGGGTGGAATCGAGTTCAGGAATGCGATTGGGGCGGGCAGGCGCTCGTTTAGCCGCGACCCAACGGGGAGCGCGTCGGTTTCGCGCTCCCCGTTGGGTCGCGGCTAAACAACAAGAACCAACCGATATATTATCGATTCCCCGCGTTCGCCGCTATCGATTGCGGAACGCGGATCGCCTCGGCGGGGCATACCACCTCGCAGGCGGCGCAGGCGATGCAATCGGCGGGGCGCGGCAGCCACGGCCGTCCGCCCGCGATCGCCAGGCAGCCTGTGGGGCATGCCGCGACGCAATCGCCGCAACCGGTGCAGCGGCGCGCATCCAATACCGGCAACTCGCCCACGGCGATCATGCGTGGGCCTCCTCGGAGGCCAGATCGATCGGCGATTCCGCTGGCCGGGGGGGCGATTCCACTCCCACGACTCGGCGAATTGCCGCCGCCATCAGTCCGCTGGCTAGGTCTTCAAGGATGGGCCCCGTCAACGGCGGGAACAGCACGTAACGCGCCCCGAGATCGAACAGCAATGCCGTCCAGGCGGCCCGGTCGGCATCGGGCAGCTTTACATCGCTGACCGCGACGATCGCCGCATCGGGGTTTGAGCGAAGCACGTCCGTCAGAATCGCGAGGCCGGGGTGCTTCTCATCGGATGGGTCGACGCGCAGAAACAGCACAGTGGGACGCAGATCGCGGACCAGGGCAAGAACGGCATCGCGCGATTTCGGTTCCTTGAGCAGCCACCGCGATTCTTCGGCGAGTTCCGCGAGTTGCCGGGCCACCCAGCCATCGGCGTCGTGAACCAACAACTGAGGGTAACGCATCGCGGCGCCCCGAGGGATCACTCGGTGTCCAGGGCCTGTTCGAGTGCGCGAATCGTGTCGTGGAGGTGTTCGAAGGTGGGGTTGATCTGCAATGCCTGGCGGAACGCTCGCAGCGCCGCCCGCGGCTTCTTCAACTTCATGTAGCACTGGCCCATGCCCGCCGCCGCCCCGTAGTGGTGCGGGTTCAGCCGCAGCACCGTTTCGCAATCGCGAATCGCCTGCGGATATTCGCCCTTGCGGAAAAACCAGACGGCCCGCTGGTTGTAGGGCTCGGCGAAGTGCGGCGCCCGCAGAATCAAGTCGTCGAGGGCCGCCTTGGCTTTCTTCGCGTCGTCCTTGCGAAGGGCTTGTTGCAGGTTCCAGTTCTGGTCCGGCGTGCCGCCGCGAAACCAGAGTTCCCACAAGGCATCCGAGGCGAACCGCTGCACCAGGGGATCCTCGTCGTGGAGCAAGGCGGCTACGGAAGCGTTGGAATCGTAAGTGCCGAGGAGGCCAATGGCGAGCACCGCGGCGCGGCGCGTGATCGGATCGGTCGAGTTCAACAGTCGCTGCAAGGTGCCTTCGCTGTAGCGTTCCTTGACTTCGGCGCGGAAGAGGTGCATCGACTCGCGGGCGCCGGCCGCCCATTGTTCCTCGTCGTCGCCGGGGTGCAGCGGCGGCAGCCGGTCGAAGAATTCCACAAGCAGCGGCGTGGACACGGCGGCGGACCCTCGTGGTGCTTCCAACAGTTTAGAACACCGCGGCCCAAGATAGAAGTGGACATTGGTACTTCGCGATGCGACCGCGCGTTACCGATCGTTACCAACACGTTACCCACTTCTGGCGTCTGAGTGGTTAGAGTAAGAGCCGTCGTCCCATTGTGTCGCTGGGAGGAATCCGATGAAGAAGTTCCTGCATCCGCTGGCCGGCCTGACCGCGCTCGGAGTGGTCGGAGTCCTGTGCACGGCCCCACTGAGCGCCGATCCGCCGAAAGGCGCCCCGGCCGGGCTGGTCGATCGACCCGTCGCCAAGCCCATCGCCGACGCACCGATGACCCCCGTGAAGATCACCGAGACTCGCGTCGCCACCAAGACCGCGGTCGATCCCAAACCGCTCAGCGACACGGTTAAGAAGGGAATCGACTATCTCGTGAAGCAGCAGCAAGAAGACGGCGGCTGGAACCAGGGCGGCGGCTGGCGCACCGCCATCGGCCCGAACGCCGGCAGCCGCATCGAAGGCAAAAACGTCGAAGACCCCTCGGACGTCGGCAACACCTGCTTCGCCCTGCTTGCCCTCTTCCGCGCCGGCAGCACTCCCACCGAAGGCCCCCACAAAGAGAACGTCGTCAAGGGGCTCAAGTTCATTCTCACCCGCGTCGAGAAGGCCGACAAGGATTCGCTCTACGTAACCGACGTTCGCAATACCCAATTGCAGAGCAAGATCGGCCCGTACGTCGATACGTTCCTCGTCAACCTCGTGCTGGCGGAGATGAAGGGAAAGGCCGGGAGCGAAGAGAAGCGGCTGACGGCCGCGCTCGAAAAGACCATGAACAAGATGGTCAAGCACCAGGACGCCAACGGCGGGTTCGCCAACAACGGCGGCTGGGCCCCGACGCTTTCGGTGGGCATCGCCAACAAGAGTTTCGCCCGCGCCAAACAAAACGGAGTGCACTTCGACGAGCGCGTGGTGGCCCGAGGCTTGGCGCAATCGAATGGCGCCGCTGCGGGCAAGCCGGCCGCTGGCGCAGCCCCAGCGTTCACCGGCCCGGCCACGGCCGTGAAGCCGAGCAGTGGGGCATTCGCCGCGGCGCCGGCTACCGGCCTGGGTCGCGGCGCCGGAATCGCCGGCGGAGGAGCTGGCGCCGGTGACGCGGGCGTTCGGCTTTACTCGCTCGGCCAGGGGGCCGGCAACTCCCAGGACTTCCTGAACGGCCTCAAAGTCGATGGCAAGAAGGCCGAGCAAGTTCTCAAGGATGCCAAGTCGACCAAGGAAGAGAAGGCCAAGGCCCAGAAAACCGTCGACGAGGTTCGCAGGGCCGAGAAAGAGAACGACAAGGTGCAGCAACAACTGGCCGCGACCGTTCGCGACGATCGCTTCGTCTCCGGCTTCGGCTCCAACGGCGGCGAAGAGTTCCTCAGCTTCCTGAACATCAGCGAGGCGCTGATCGTGAAGGGGGGCAAGGACTGGACCGACTGGGACGCGAAAATGGCCAGCGGCCTGCAAAAGGCCCAGGACAAGAACGGCAGCTGGTCCGGGCAGCACTGCATCACGGGGAAGACCTTCTGCACCTCGGCGGCGCTGTTGGTGATGATGGCCGACCGCACACAGTTCCCGGTGGATGTACTGAAGAAGACGGTGCAGCCGAAGAAGTAATGGTGAAAGACAGGAGCCCATCCATGCGCGATCGACGCCACTGGCTCGCCGCAATCGTCGCCTTGAGCATTGCGATTGCAAACAGCTGGCGAGCCGGGAGCGTCAGCGACCGGAGCGTTCCAGGACTCCGGTCGCTGACGCTCCCGGCTCGCCAGGTCCACATCGACGACCCCGCTGTCGCTTCCGGGATCGCTTATCTCGTCAAACAGCAATCACCGGACGGCGCGTGGCGATCCGATCGCTACGCCACGTTCAAGGATGGAACAGCACTCACGCCGCTGGTTGTTTGTGCTCTCCAAGAAGCCGGCGGATCGCCCGACGCCATCCGCAAAGGCTGCGAGTTCCTCGCGAAATCGATCCCCGTTGGTGACGAAGGCACGCTCGATTACCCGGCGTACACGGCCGCGCTTTCGGTGACGGCCTTGTCACGCGAACTTCGCCGCGACCCCGAACTCCGCAAAGCGCGCGACGCCTGGCTGAAATACTTGCTCGAACGGCAACTCACGGAAAAGCTCGGCTGGAAGCCCGAAGACCGCGAGTTCGGCGGCTGGGGCTATTGCCGGTTCATTCCCAAAAAGCCGGTGCCAGGCGCGATTGCTCCGCCGCTTATCGAATCCAATCTCTCCGCAACCGTGTTCGCCCTGGACGCCCTGCGCGAAGCCGGCGTGAGGGACGAAGCCGTTTACAAGAAGGCGCTCGTCTTCGTGCGAAGTTGCCAGAACTACGCGTCGCCGCTGGCCTGCATTTACATCCCGGAGTTGGATGGCGGCTTCCACTTCATGTACGGCGACCCGGTTCGCAACAAGGCCGGCGCCGTGCCGACGATGGGAGATCAACCGCCGTCGGCGTTTCGTTCCTACGGCAGCGCAACCGCCGACGGCTATCGCGCCTTGAATTGCTTCATCGATAAGGCCGACGATTTTCGCCGCGGAGAAGCCAAGACGTGGCTTACCGCCTACTTCAAGCCCGATTCGCATCCCGGCAAGTACATCCCCACGCACGAAGGCAATCGCGAGGCCGTTTACTACTACTATGCAGCGTCGGTCGCCAAGGCGCTGCGATTGGCCAAGGTCGAGAAAGCCGGCGGCAAGCCGTGGGCCCAAGCGCTCGCCGCCGAGCTTCGCCGCCGTCAGAGGAAGGATGGAAGTTGGGCCAATCCGGTCGAACTCGTTCGCGAGGATGAACCGCTCGTCGCCACGGCCAATGCCGTCGTTGCTCTGTCGCACTGCAAGTGAACGTCACTTCTTCTTGACTCGTTCGCGGAGTTCCTCGGGCGTGATCGGCTCGGCTCGCCGCGGTTACGTTGCGTCGAGCCCCTTGTCGTCGCCGTAGCGTCCTTGCAACTTCGCGAGTCGCTCCGACATCTCGGCAATCCGATCCCTGTGCGCCGCTTCCCCGGCCAGGTTTTTCGTTTCGTCGGGGTCCGCCTGCAAGTCGAACAGTTGTGTGTGGCTAGCTTCGGGATAGCGGATCAGCTTCCAACGTTCGTCGCGGATGGCCCGCTGCTTGCCGAGATAAGCGAGCATCAATTCCTTTCGAACCACCTTCAATTTCCCCTCGATGACGCCGCGAAAACTGCGGCCATCGATTCCGCGCGGCATCGCGGCGCCGACCAGGTCGCAGACGGTTGGGAAAATATCGAACAGGTAAACGAGGGCCGCGCTCGAGCCGTGCGGAATGCCCGGCCCCGCGAACACCAGCGGCGACTTCATGCTGTGGTCGTACAGGTTCTGCTTACCGAGCAGGCCGTGGCTGCCGACCGCAATTCCCTGGTCCGCCGAGAAGATCACGATGGTATTGTCGAGTTCGCCCCGATCCTTGAGGGACTGGATGAGCCGACCGATGTGATGATCGAGGGCCGCGACCGTGGCGTAATAGTCGTGCAAGGTGCGGCGGACGCCGGCTTCCGTGCGCGGCCACGGCAGCAATTGCTCGTCGCGCACGGTCAGGTCGCCGTTATCGAACGGATGGATGGGGAGAAAGTTCTTCGGTAGCGGGATGCTGTCTTCCTGGAGGAGATCGCGATATTTCGGGGCGGCGACGCGCGGGTCATGCGGGTTGGCGAACGCCAGGTACATGAACAGCGGCCGCGAGTCCTTCTTGGCCTTCAAGAAGGCGATCGAATCGTCCACAATTTCGCGGCCCGGCTCGCCG
>DATNBQ010000537.1:0-5996 GCA_035571955.1 Urbifossiella sp.
GGCAAGAACATCACTGGTGCCGGCGAGCCAGTGTCGCAGGAACTCATGCCGTTCGGAGCCGGCAGCCTCGCCGATGGCGTCTTCACTGGATAAGCCCGAAGAGATTTCGGCCCGGCCTGTCACTGCTCGTTCGTGCCCGCGCGACGAGCGGATTGAGCCTCGAGTTTTGGCGATTCTCTCATCATTGCTCCTTCATCTTCCCGGGTTACATTGCGTGCATTGATCCATCGCCTGACTGAAGGAGCCAGGATGCGCACTCGGATTCTCTTCGTCCTTACTTTTTTTGTCGTCTCCACATCCACCCTCGTCCGCGGCGACGACTGGCCCCAATTCCGCGGCAACAACGGCTCCGCTACGTCCCGAGAGGAAAACCTCCCGACCGAGTGGAGCACCAGCAAGAATGTCGCGTGGAAGGTGAAGATGCCCGGCTACGGCTGGTCTTGCCCCGTGGTCTGGGGCGACAAGGTCTTCATCACCACGGCGGTTACCGACAAACAACAGAAGCCGTCCGGCGGATTCGACAAGAGCGATGTTGGCAAGGGAGGCTTCGGCAAAGGTGGCGGCGGTTTCGGTCAAGGCGGCTTCGGCAAGGGAGGCTTCGGGCCGGGCGGTATGAAGGGCCGCATTCCCGATACCGTGTATAAGTGGGAGATTCATTGCTTGAACACCGCGGACGGCAAGACGCTCTGGAAGAAGGTGGCCGCCGAGAAGAAGCCGACCACCTCAGTGCATTCTTCCAATACTTACGCGACTGAAACACCGGCGACCGATGGCGAACGGGTCTACGCCTATTTCGGCGCAGCCGGCGCCTTCTGCTACGATCTCGACGGCAAATTCCTGTGGCAAGCGAACCTTGGCACCTATCGCGTCTTCGCCGGCCACGGCACCGCCAGTTCGCCGGTCCTGGCCGACCGTAAACTGATCATTCAGTGCGACAATGACGAGAAATCGTTTCTGGTCGCGCTCGACGCCAAGACCGGTAAGGAAGCGTGGAAGACGCCGCGCAACGAACGCACTGGCTGGAGCACGCCGTTGGTGTGGAAGAACAAGGAGCGCACCGAGATCGTCTGCGTCGGCGGCACCCACGTCCGCTCGTACGATCCGGCGACCGGCAAACAACTCTGGGAACTCGTGGGGACGACTGGCCAAACGAAGGCGTCACCCGTTGGCAACGACGAGATGTTGTTCGTCGGGTCCGGTGGCGGAATGGGTGGTATGGGCGGATTCGGACCGGGCGGCCGAGGGTTTGGACCAGGCGGCGGCCGGCCCGGCGGCGGCCTGGGAGGTTCCGGCAAGCCGCTGTTTGCTGTGAAAGCGGGCTCATCCGGAGACATTTCGCTGAAAGGGAAAGCCGAATCGAACGCCGCCGTGGCGTGGAAGCAATCGCAAGCTGGACCGGCGACGCCATCGCTGTTGCTCTATCGAGACTACTTGTACGTCCTCGAAGATCGCGGCGGCATCCTTTGTTGCCACGACATCAAGACCGGGAAGCAACTTTATAAGGAACGCATTCCCGGCGCTCGCAGTTTTGCTTCGTCGCCGTGGGCCTACGGCGGGCATGTCTTCTGCCTGGACGATGCCGGCACCACGCACGTGATCAAGGCCGGTCCCGATTTTGAAGTGGTGGCGTCGAACAGGCTGGGGGAAATGGCGTGGTCGTCGCCGGCCGCATCGCACGGCGCGCTTTTCCTGCGCACCATCGACCATCTCTTCTGCATCAGGCAGGCGAAGTAATCGCCCGGGGCAAAGCCCGACGCTCCGTCCAAACTCGGAAGCCATATCGCCCAGTTGCCCGGCGAGGCCCGACGGGTAAGCGTCTCAATTGTGGGTAACGCTAACGAGGCTCAGCCTCGGACCGTCGAGCGGTTCTCGGAGCGGGAACCAATAGAAATGCTCCCCGTCGGTCTTCGGCGTCTGCTCACCTAACCGCAATCGGTTGACCATCCTTGCGGGGATGTTACGCTTCTTGCGGCTCGATTCCCGGAAGGAGGATCGTCGTGCAAGCGACTCACCCAAAGGCCGGTTTTCGGCCGCATGCGGCCTCGATCGGTTCAAGGCGGAAACAGAGGCGGAATCCCCGGTTGCGTCAAAATGGGAAGGTGAATGATGGCCGCGCGGCCGCGCCGCGGCGAAGCGAAAAGAGTCGCGAAAAGCCTAGGTAACATGGCACTTTCGGCGAATACGCGGCTGCCTCGAAAAAAGAAAAGCGGCCTCCCTTTTTTTATTGCCGCGAAAGATCGAGGACTCCCGCAGTTGGGAATTTTGTCAGCGGCCATTTACGGCCGGGGAATCGGCTTGACTGGCGTTTCGATTTGACTCAAGAACGATGAATTCGGCTCGATCTTCTTGGCGTATAAAATCCACCAACCTTCCAGCTGCTTATCCGAGGCCCGCAGTCGAGGCGATCGCCGATGAAGCGGTTCTCACGTTAACCTGGAAGGCTCGATCCAGGCGTTTGTGTCCATCGATGGGCCATCGTGTCCGGCGTGCGCATAATAGCAATAATTACGTCAGATGTGGCCGATGTGCGGGCCGACAGCAAAGGCGCGAGACGAGTTGGCCGATTCAGCTTCTTGCAGGACCGAAGCATGCTCCCCTCCATCAACCATCTCTCATCAACTCGGCCAATTGCAAGACTACGGCATCGCATCTCGCTCTCAACTTGTCATGCATGGGGCATCATTGCCGGATTACCGCCGTGATCGGGAAATGATCCGATGGCGTTCGTCCGTCACGGGATGTGTGGTCAATCTCTGCGGATACCACCTTCCAGTCCCGCGATAATCCGATCCAATCGATCCGGCTTCCTTTGCGCGGCCCCGCTTTGAACGGCGTCGTCGTCGCCTCGTTCTCTTTCCGCTTCGAATGGGAAAGCGCGCGGTACGCTTCCTGGAGCAGGTGAACCGGCTCCTCAATATGCAGAATGTTATAGAGTATCGCGTGTTGCACGCTCCCAACCGGGCGCTACATCCATCGACGAGGAAATCAGTCCTGCGGTTTTGACGGCGGTCGCTGCGACCATCGCCGGGTCGATGTCGAGGCCCGACATGTGCCCCTCGACGCGGTTACCGCCGGGAGGGTGAACAAGTCATAGCCGTGAATCCTCGATCTAAAGAGAGCGGCCAAGGTCATCCGCTACGGCAACACCAAGCAATTGCGCCGTCTCGATGATCTGCGACAGGGTTGTCTCGTCCAGGTCGATTCCCTCGCGCAGCCGCAACGCCTTGGTGTGTTCCTCGATCTCGCCCGGCATCAGAATCTCGCCGTCCGCAGTCACCGTCTTCGAGCTTTTCACCCAGGCGATGAATCGCTCGATCTCGGCGGCGAACGCAGCATCCACCTGAAATATCGACGGGTCGAGAATGATCGAGAGCATGCCATTCGCGAGGCGGCCGGCGTTCGCGGGATTACTGCACCCGCCTCCGGTCAACGCTCCTGCGAGGATCTCGCAGAGCACTGCCAGTCCGTAACCCTTGTGGCCGGCGATGGGAAGGATGGCACCTGGTGGGTTTGCGTAAAAAGCATTCGGGTCGGTGGTGGGCTGACCGGTAGCGTCGATGATGCAACGCTCCGGTACGGAGACGCCGCGGTTCAAGGCCACGCGGATCTTTCCTTCGGCGATCGTGCAGGCCGACATGTCGAGGATGATCGGCGGCAGACCGGATCGGGGAATTCCGGCCGCGATGGGGTTGGCGGAGAGCCGCCGCTCGATGCCGCCGAACGGGGCGACCAGAATTCCCGCCCCGGAAGTATTCACGAAGTGAAGGGAGAGTTTGCCGGCCCGCGCGGCCATGAGCGGCCAGGCGCCTATTCGGCCGAGATGCCCGGCGTTTCGCAGCGCAACCACGGACACGCCGTGCCGGCTGGCTTTCGCGATGCCGAGTTCCATCGCATGTTCACCAACCGTTTGCCCGAAGCCGAACTGGCCGTCGACGACGGCGACGACCTCGTTCTCAAAGGCAATTTGAAGCGAACGGTCCGCGAGAATCTGATCCGCCTTCAGCCACCGCACGTAAGTGCTGGTGCGAATGACGCCGTGCGAATCGTGGCCGACCAGATTGGCCTCCACCAGGTGTTCGGCGATCCGCGCCGCCTCCGCCACCGAACAGCCGGCAGCGTGAAAAATGGACCTGATGAATTCGTTCAATCGGCCGGCAGGGACTTTCATAACGCGACTTCCAAGCGATGAAGCAAACGACGCCGCCCGGTCGGCCATCTTACTCGATGGTGCAAGCGAGTGCCTTCTTCGAAGAGGGATTGGATGTGAATCGTGGCCGCGATCTGTGTTACACTTTCCTCGGCGAAGGCGAACCCATTCGCGAATCCATGGAGTCGCGCGCCGCCGAGTACTGACGGAGATTGAATCGTGGAAGGCCCGTTGAGCCGCCCATCTTGTCCCGGCCCGATGCGCCGGGAGTTTCTCCGCTTCGGGCTGACGGGATTCGCGGCCCTCACCTGGCCCGGCTTGCTCCGCCTACGTGCCGAGTCCGCGTCGGGAAAGTCGCAAAGCAACTCGGCGCTTCTCGTGGTTTGGCTTCACGGCGGAGCAAGCCATCTGGAAACCTACGACCCGAAGCCCGACGCTCCGTCCGAATACCGAGGCCCTTACCGCACGATCGAAACGAGCGTTCCCGGACTTCGCATTTCGGAACTGCTTCCCGATCACGCGCGGATCGCGCACCGGTTCACACTGCTGCGATCGCTCGCTCACACCGGCCCCTGTCACGACAGCGGCCCGCAACAACTCTTCACCGGATTCCCAACGACGGTGAATCGACTCAAGCCCGATCATCCGGATTTGTTCGCGATCGTCGACAAGTTCCGGGCGAGCACGAGTCGAGCCTTGCCGAACAACATCGGCGTGCCGCCCATTCCCTATCTCGGCGCCGCCTATCTGGGCCCGGCCCACGATCCATTTGCCGTGCATGGCGATCCCAACGATCCCCGCTTCGAAGTGCCGAACGTCGGGATGAAAGACGCCGAGCAACTGGTTCGCCTGGATAAGCGAGTTCGACTCCGGGAGCAACTGGACCGCTGGAATCGCCATGCGGATAGCCTCTCGAAACGCGACGGATTCGACGAGTTCCGCGGCCAGGCTCTGAATGTATTGACTGGCCCGCAAGCGCGGCGAGCGTTCGATCTGAGCCTCGAACACCCGCGCGTACGCGATCGATACGGTCGAAACGCCTGGGGTCAGCGATGCCTACTGGCCCGTCGGTTGGTCGAGGCCGGTGTGGACCTGGTCACCGCCGCGCTTAACGGACCCCTGTGCGGGCGAGTGGGAAACTGGGACGATCACGCGGTCAACCACCACGTCTTTGAGGGGATGAAGCATCGGGCGCCGTTCTTCGACCGTGCGGTGTCGGCACTCGTCGAAGATCTCCACGAGCGAGGGCTGGACAAACGAGTGCTGCTGGTGGTTGGTGGCGATTTCGGTCGAACGCCCAAGATCTCTTATGCCGCCAGCACGGGGAGCGGCGTGGCGAGTGGGGCGGAAGGCGTCGTGCAACCCGGCCGCGATCACTGGCCGCACGCGATGTCCTTTCTGTTTTCTGGCGGTGGCATTCCTGAAGGGCATGTAATCGGCTCGACCGACCGTCGCGGCGAGCACCCAGAGACTCGCCGGGTCGGCGTCGGCGACTTCCTGGCAACGCTGTACCGACACCTGGGTGTCGACGCCGAGCGCCGGAGTATCGCCGGACCCGACGGCCGGCCGGTGCCGCTCCTCCAGCAGGGAGGTTCACCAATCCAGGGACTCACAACAACCGTATGACGTCGAAAAAGGTGAAGCCGATGATCGAAGTCCGTTGCCGAAAAGGGCCGCCCGGTGGAGTTGGCGGAGATGGCGAAATAATAGACCGAACCGTTC
This sequence comes from Urbifossiella sp., assembly GCA_035571955.1. GTDB lineage: Bacteria > Planctomycetota > Planctomycetia > Gemmatales > Gemmataceae > Urbifossiella. The sequence goes on from DATNBQ010000537.1 coordinate 5,870, forward strand.
TCAGCCTCACGGGACTTCGCATGATCTTTCGCTGTTGCCGCTGCTGGATCGCCGCCTCGCTGGTGCTTTTCGCAGGCCAATCGGTGTTCGCTCATCGTCCGGCCCAGGCGGCTGACTCAGCAATCAG
>DATNBQ010000538.1:0-18498 GCA_035571955.1 Urbifossiella sp.
AAGTGCACTTCTCGAAGACGAGCCCCGAGATCGTCTTGAAGCTGAATCCCGATTCGTCGACATCCCTCATTCCCTTCGGACGGCCGAGCGTGCGAACCTTCTCCCGAGTCGCCGGCAGTAGTGCGGCTGGAACAGTAAAGATGGCGGCGGAGAGCGCGCGGCGGTCGTCGGCGGATCGCCACACGGCCAGGCGGCCTTTCATCCCCGGCATATCGTCGTCCGACTTCAGTTCGAAGCCCTTGGGCGGGCGGATGCCGTATTCGCCGAGCGAGTATTCCTCGGCAAGTTCGTCCGCCGTCGGCGCGGCCGTCGCGTAAGGAACGCTCTTGATGGGTGAGGAATCGGTCCCGCCGCAGCCGCAGCAAAGCCCAGCCGCCAGAAGAATGAGGATGGCACGCATTGATGGCTCGCGAGTGATTCGTCGGGTGGCTTCAAGTCCAGGGTAGCCGAATGCCGCGGTATTTGAAGAGCTTGAGGAAATCCGCGCAAGTGGAACGATTTTTTCTCGTCCTTTCAGTGAGAGATGAGCATCACCCCTCCGAGAGGATCGCCATGAGTAAGTTCATTCTCACTGCGGCCCTTGCCGCAACCGGAGCCCTGGGCTTCGCCGGCAAGGCGGACGCCCAGGTGAGCTACGGGTTCCAGACGTACGTGCCGGGCGCCAACGTCGTGCTCGGCGAGCGCATTTATGCCACACCGTTCGGGGCCCGCGCGGTGGAACAGGTCTACTCGCCGTTCACCGGGTTCCAGGCTCGCGGCTCCGTTTCCGCCAACATCTGGGGCAACTACTCGACCCGCCTGAACGGCTACAACCCGTACTACAACCTCGGCTACCGGAGCGGATACAACTACACGCCGTACGGCTTTTACGGCCCGCGCTACAACCGCTACGGCTACTACTACCGCCGATAGCCGTTGGTCAGGGTGCACAGGACTAACCGTAGAGGCATAGAGAGCACAGAGGAAATCAAGAGTCCGATTTGTTTTCTCTGTGACCTCTGTGCCTCTGTGGTTAATCTTCGGATGGGCTTGAATCCGCCAGTGCGATTGGCGACCATTTCGCAATGCTCTACGAATCCGCACACCTTCAGGTCGCCGTCGAATTCGGCATCGCGACGCTCTGGCTTGGCTTTCCCGGCGAACCGGTGAACGCTCTGGACGCGGCCCGACTTCGCGAACTCGATGGGGCGATTGCTGCGTTGGAACGCCAGCCGACTTTGCGAATCGCGGTCGTTCGCAGCGCGAAGCCGGCCGGCTTTTGCGCCGGATTGCACCCGCAAACGTTAGCCAGCTTGCCCACGGCCGCCGATCGGGCAGCATTCGCATGGTTGGGGCAAACGGTGTTAGCCCGGTTCGCGGCCTTGCCGGCCATCACTGTGGCGTTTCTCGATGGGCCCTGCCTGGGCGCCGGGCTGGAACTGGCTCTGGCGTGCGATTATCGGCTCTGCCTATCCCGCCTCACCACGCACCTCGGCTTCCCGGACCGCTTCGCCTGCTTCGGTGGAACCGGCCGCTTGCAGCGCGTGATGGGGCGTCGCCGTGCCGGGCAACTTCTCGACTCCGGCCGCACGCTCTCTGGCCGCGAAGCGAGATCGCTCGGGCTGGTTGATCGCGCCTTTTGCGAACGCCGGGCCAAGATCGAGCTGCGAACTTTCCTGGATGAACTGGAGCGGTCGCCGCGCTGCAAGAAGCCGGTTGGGGAAGTCGCTGGCCTGGCGGAGGAACGCCGCCGCTTCGCGCTTTTCAAGAAAGCCGTGGCGGCCCCGCGAGGCGAAATGGACCTGGCGATCGCCCGGGCCCGCGGCTTTATCACCCCGTTGGAAGCCGAACAGATGGAGCGTCAACCGGTCATTGTCCCGCGGCCGGTTCTCGTTGGCCGAGAGCTTGAATCGGCGGCGGCATAACTACCATATCTGCATGCCTCGCAAAAAGCTGCCGTCGGCAAAAGAGCGCATCGGCCCCGTGATGATCGGGCTGGCGAAACTTTACCCGAACGCAGCCTGCGCGCTCGTTCACGCCAACCCGCTGCAACTGCTCATCGCGACAATCCTCTCGGCCCAGTGCACGGATAAACGCGTCAATATGGTCACGCCGACTTTGTTCGCGCGCTATCGCACGGCGCGGGACTTCGCCGCCGCCGCGACTCCCGAACTGGAAGGACTCATCAAAACGACGGGCTTCTTTCGCAACAAGGCCAGGAACATCAAGGCCTGCTGCGCGGCGCTAGTCGAACGCTTCCACGACGAGGTGCCCCACACCCTCGACGACCTGGTGACGCTGCCCGGCGTCGGCCGCAAGACCGCGAATGTCGTGCTCGGCAACGCATTTCACATTCCCGGCATCACCGTCGATACGCACGTCGGCCGGCTGTCGCGCCGCCTCGGCTTCACCAAGAACACCGACCCGGTCAAGGTCGAACGCGATTTAATGGCCCTGATTCCGCGGGAATCGTGGACGGAAGTCAGTCACGAATTGATCCTGCACGGCCGCGCGATCTGCTTTGCCCGCAAGCCGCTTTGCGAGAAGTGTCCGCTGAGCCCGCATTGCCCCAAAGTGGGGGTGGTTCTTAACCACAAAGACACGAAAATTACACAAAGGACCACAAAGAAGTCCAAGAGCAGAAACTTCTAAAAAGGCCCGATTCGTTCGATTGACAGGAATTCGATCAGTTTTTCCTGCTCGGTCTTCTCGGTCGGGCTTGATGGAACTTTGTGCCTTTGTGGTGAATGAAGATGAACATGTTGCTCGATCGCTTTCTTCGCTACGTGCGGATCGACACCAAGGCCGACGAGAACTCGACAACGTACCCGAGTTCGCCGGGGCAGCTGGTGCTCGGCAAACTGCTCCGCGACGAGCTCCGCGCGCTCGGCCTCGCCGATGCCCGCCAGGACGAGTACGGCCTCGTCTTCGCCACCATTCCCGGCAACGTCCCCGGCGCCCCGACCATCGCCTTCAACTCGCACGTCGACACCAATCCAGAGAACTCGGGCAAGGACGTGAACCCGCAGATCATCCGCAATTACCCCGGCGGCGACATCGTCCTTCCCAAGGATCCGACCCAGGTGATCCGCATCGCCGAGAACCCGGAGTTGAACGCCGCGATCGGCAAGACCGTCATCACGACGGACGGCACAACGCTACTCGGCGCCGACGACAAGGCCGGCCTCGCTGTCATCATGGAGATGGCTCGCACCCTCGTGGAGAACCCGGCCATTCGGCATGGCCCAGTGAAGATCGTCTTCACCTGCGACGAGGAGATCGGCAAAGGGGTGCTGCACCTGGAACCGGCCCAACTCGGCGCCGTGGCCGCGTACACGCTGGATGGCATGGCGTCCGGCGAAATCGAGGACGAGACGTTTTCCGCGGATGCCGCCCGCGTGACGATCCGCGGCGTGAACATCCATCCGTCGATCGCCAAGGGGCGAATGACCAACGCGATTCGGCTGGCGGGCGCGTTCCTGGATCGCTTGCCGAAGCGGACGCTCAGCCCCGAGACCACCGACGGACGGCAAGGGTTCATTCACCCGCTGACGATGGAGGGGGGCGTCGCCGAGGTGAACATCAACTTCATCCTGCGCGATTTCGACACGGCGAACCTGGCGGTCGAGGCGGAGATTCTTCGCGAGATCGGCCGGCAAATCGAACGCGAGTATCCCGAAGCGAAGGTGCTCGTCGAGACTCGGAAGCAGTACCGAAACATGCGCGACGGGATCGCCAAGGAGCCGCGGGCGGTGAAGTTTGCCGAAGTCGCGACGCGGCGAGCCGGGCTGGAACCGAAGTTCAAAATAATCCGCGGCGGCACCGACGGCGCTCAACTCACCGAAAAGGGGCTGCCGACGCCTAACCTCTCCACGGGGGAACACAACCCCCATTCGCCTTTGGAATGGACCTGTTTGGAGGAGATGGTGGCGGCCGTTCGCGTGCTGGTGGAACTGGTGCAGGTCTGGGCGGAATGATTACTGCCGGCGTTTCTTGTAGACCTCGCTGGCACGGAACAGAACCTCCCGTTCCGCCGGCGTTAAGCTGCCCTGGCCGAATTTCGACACTTTCTCCAGCACACGGTCAACCGTCAATTCCAGGGCGGTCTCCGCCGGCGCGGCGGGCGGCGGTGTTTCCATCTCCTCGGCCTCGCGCTCGAACTCATCCATTTCCTCGGGGCGGATCACGCGAAGTTTCGGTTGCGCCCGGCGCAGTGGCCGCCTCGGCATCGCCGGCCAAAAGTGACTGACATGCAACTCGAACCAGTAATAAACGAAGCCGAACAGCGCGCCGGCGATGTAGGCCGAGAACGGCACGGGGCTGCCCGCCGTGGCCAGGATCGCAAAGGCGACGTAGCCGACGACCAGGAGCCAGGCGGGAACCGGCACCACGAAAAGGATGATTCGTTCGTGCGGATAGTGGCAAGCGAAGACGACGAGAAGGGCGATGATTGCGGGCCTCGGTCCGACCGCGATGCTGGGGGGAAGCCAGCCGACCAGTTGCACGAGGAAGAGCGAACCGTAAGCGAGCACCCCCGCGAGGAGGTAGAAGTGGATGAATTCGCGGCTGCCGTAGCGGGCTTCGATCCGCGAACCCGCCCAGTACAGCGTAATCATGCTGAAGATGAAGCCGAGGACGCGCGGAATTTCGAGGAAGGTTGGCGTGATCAACCGCCAGATTTCGCCGCCGCGGATCTTGGTGAAATCGTAACAGCCGTATGCGAAGAACGGCGACGGCCCGGGCGGTTCGGCCGAAAGCACTTGGATCGCGAACGTGACGCAACTGATGACGATGAGCCAGGTGGTGGCGCTCCACCGCCCCCAACTGTCGAACATGCCGCGCGTGTTTTCGCGGTAATAATCGCGATCGTGGATGCCCATGCCCGTGCTCGCGCGCTTCGCGGCGGGATTCCGCTGCCGACGTTCCAGTAGAATAGCAAAAGGCAGGCGCGGATGGAACGCGATCGTCGGCGCTGCGATTCCCGCTGGGCCGCGGCTTCGCCGGAGATGGGGGCATTCCGCTTCTTCTCATATGCCCTTCATGGAACGACGAGTAAACTCGATTGGTAGTAAGAAGCTTGTGAATTGGAGGGCGGCTCGTGCGCGTCTTGCTGGTCGAGGACCATCAGCCTCTGGTCCGGGCCCTGCGCCAAGGGCTCGAAGAAGAAGGATTCGCGGTCGATGTGGCAACGGACGGCGAGGAAGCCGATGTCAAATGCCGCAGCACCGGCTACGACGTCGTCATTCTCGACATCATGCTGCCCAAAATCGACGGCTTGACGCTGCTCAAGCGGTGGCGCTCTGACGGCATCACTACCCACGTGCTGATGCTGACGGCCAGGGGCGCGACCGGCGACAAGGTGCACGGCCTCGATACCGGCGCCGACGATTACCTCACCAAACCCGTCGATCTCGACGAGCTGTTCGCCCGCATCCGCGCCCTCATTCGCCGCGGCCATCAGCAAAAAGACCCGATGCTCCGCTGCTACGACCTGGAGATCGATACAGCGGCCCGCACGGTTCGCCGCGCCGGCCAGGTCATCCACCTGACCCCGCGCGAATATGCCTTGCTGGAATTCCTCGCTTTCCATCGCGGAAAAGTCGTCACGCGCAGTATGATTTGGGAACACCTGTACGATGAATACGACGAGAATACATCGAACGTGGTGGATGTGTACATCCGCTACTTGCGGAACAAGGTGGACAAGAGCTTCGAGCCGCAGTTGATTCTGACGCGGTGGGGCGAAGGGTACATGCTCCGCGCCGCCGACGATCCGCCGGCGGCCGCGAAACGGGAGCGATGACGGCCGATGCGTTCGATCCGGCGATCCCTGCTCGGCTACTTCATGCTCCTGCTCGCGCTGGCGATGGCCGGCGTGGGATTGCTCGTCGATCGGTTCGCCCGCGCCGCCATCAAGGACCGCGAGGCCGCCGAGGAGAAGGGCATCAATGAGATGTACAAGACGCGGCGCCGGGAAGCCGAGGAGAAGTTCAATTCGGAGTTGATGAACGAGACAAAGGCGCTGGCCCGGGAGCTTCAGCCGAAGCTGCAACTCTTGCTGGGTCCGGGCCAGGGTCGCGGTGGGCCGAAAGGGCCGGCGGGTGCGAAAGGCGGGGCGAAAGGGCCGGCGAACGCTCCGCGCGGCGGGCCACCGCAGCGGCCGGAGCAAGCCGCACGGGGCCCCGACCCGCAACTGCACGCACCCGATAGCGAAGTGCACGAATTCCGGCTGCGGCTAGCAATGTTGGAACTCGGCACGGCCGCGGCCCCGTGGGCCAACCTCGCCACGACCTTCGTCGTGGAACCGCCCATCCAGCGAGCCCGCCCGGGCGGAATTCGCATCGAGGAGTATCGCCCGCTGACCCCGCTGTGGACCGCGTTCGATTCGCCGCGAATTCTCGAACGCATCCGCGAGGCTTTACACAATCAGTTCGACAGCGACGAACATCCCGGCTTCTACCAATTCACGATGATCGTGAATTACCCGGCACATCCGGGGCGGATCATCGCATCGATTCGGTCGCCGCGACTGGGCGGCGAAATGCCCTTCCCGAGTACCTTGGCGGAGCCGCGCGGCGAAGATGTTGAATACTTGCACGACGATGTCAAGGTGGCTGGGGTGGGGCGGTTGCGGCGCGTCGTCCGCGTCGGTGGCCGCCGCCCGCTGCTCTTTTTCGTGCAAGTGCCGCCGCCGGCCGGCGTCGTTCCCGTGCGGATGTGGCCGTTCCGCCCGCAAGACCTGATCGTCCGCTTTGTGGTGCAGCATGCCCGGCCTTACGCCGAACTGGATGCCCGCCTCGCGCAAGAACAGAAGGATGGCGACGATCAACTGGCGCGAGTGCACCGCGAGACGACCGAGCAACTCGGGCAAATCCGCGAATACCTTGGTTTGATCGGCCTCGGTTCGTTCGCGGCGCTAGTATTTGGCGGCTGGCTGATCGTGGCCCGCGGCCTTGCGCCGCTCCGCAAACTCTCCGAAGCCGTCAGCCGCGTATCCGAGAAAGATTTTCGCCTGCCGGTCGAGCGAGGCGAACTGAGCGTGGAGCTGCAGCCGATCCTGGCCCGGCTCACGCACACGCTCGATTCGCTCCGCCTGGCGTTCGCGAGGGAGAAACAGGCCGTGGGGGACATTTCGCACGAACTGAGGACGCCGATCGCCTCGCTATTGGCGACGATCGACGTCTCGCTGCGCAAGCCGCGCTCACCCGACCAGTACCGCACGACGTTGGGAGATTGCCGGGGCATCGCGGAGCAACTCGGGCACCTGGTCGAGCGCATCATGATGCTGGCGACGCTGGATGCCGGAACGGTGCGCACCGCATCGGTTCATCTGGATGGCGCGACGCTGTTGGCCGATTGCGCCGCGGTGATCCGGCCGCTGGCCGAGGCGCACGGCGTGGAATTCTCGCATCGGGCCGCCGGGACGCTCGAACTGAACACCGACCCCGACAAGCTTCGCGAAGTGCTGATGAACCTGCTGCACAACGCCGTGGAGTACAATCGCAGCGGCGGTTCGGTGGAACTTTCCGCGCGGCGCGACGGCCCCAATATCGTCTTCGAAGTCCGCGATACCGGCATCGGCATGGCGCCCGAGGTGCGCGAGCGAATCTTCGACCGCTTCTATCGCGCCGACGCCTCGCGGCACGCCACCTGCGTCCACTCCGGGCTCGGCTTGGCCATCGTCAAGGAATACGTCGAACGGCTCGGCGGCACGATCGCCGTCGAGAGCACGCTGAACGTGGGTTCGACCTTCCGCGTGGCACTGCCGGCAGCACCCGCGCCTTCTGACGAACCGGATGACCTTCCCTCACCCATCGGCTTGGCGCGGCCGGCGCCGCGCTATCGCGGCGAACCCGCCCCCACCGGTTCCTGATTCGGCATTCCTCGGCTACAACATCTCCAGAAGCCCGCGCTCCCCTTCGGGTCGCGGCTAATCGGGGCATTTGCATGATTCGCGTTGGCGCGCCATTCCTCTTGATGATTGCGGTCGCGGTCGGTTGTGGCGGGCCGGAAAAGGAGTTGCCGCGCGACGTTTCCATTTCCACCAACCGCGGCAATGACGATCCGGTCGTCGCCGATGCCATACCGCAAAAGTCCGAGGCCGAGGCCGTCAAGTTCGTCGACAAGTGTCTCGCCGCGGTTACCGACGGCCATCCGGAGAAACTCGACCGCGCGAAGGTCGTCCGCCAAAGCGCGCGCGGCAAATGGCGCTGGGAAACCGGCGAACTCAGCGGCGCGACCCGCGAGTTCCAGGGCGTCTGGCCCGATCGCGCCCGCGTCGCTCTCGACTTCGATTCCGATCGCATCAAGCAGTTTCTCTTCCTTTGCCGCGGCAATGATGTCGCCGCTTATCAGAACGCGGGCATGGGTTTGAACCAGTCGCCGCGCTCCGAGGAACTCTCGGAACAGGTCCGCATCGAGGTGATGGGCGAAATCTGGCTGCCTTCGCTCGTGCCGCTCCGCGACCCGACCGCCGTCGTCTTCGGCGTCAAGAAGGAACCCGCTGCAGGCACGAAGACGATTCGCAGCGTGAAGATCGCGATCGGCAAGTATCCGGTCTTCACGCTCGGCATCGACGAGGCCACCAACCTTCCGGTCGCCATTACTTACTCGAACCTCGAATTCGGATCGCGGGTTTTTAAAACGGTGATCCTCGGCGAGTACAAGGCGTTCGACGGCCTGAAGTTGCCGACGGAGATCGAGGTTCGCCGCGGCGACGTGTCAGCGCAGATCTGGACCGTGGGATCGTGGGAATTCCCGGGCCGCATCAATGACGCCGTCTTCGAGCAAGTTGGGAAGAAATGAGCGTCGACCCGCCTGTGGTGCGGCCATGCGCAAATACATCTACTTCAAGCGCTACCGCATGGAGGCGGATCTGCGCAAGCTGCCCTTCGCCTTGCTGACGGGAACGGGCCTTCGCCCGGCCATTCTGCCCGTCGGATTTCAATGGCTGGCCTGGCGCGACTCGCTTCTGCCCGCCCACGCCGAAGTGAAGGCCCTCTGCTTTCAGGACGAAGCCGACGCGATCATCTTTCCGTGCCTGGCGTCGTACGGCGGCTGCCGCGACCTGATGGCGGCCATTCGCGACCGCCCCGGCTTCTGTCCGCCGGCCACCTGGCTCGTCACCGCCGATTCCATTCGCCCCGATCAATCCACCGGGCAGTTCGGCCACTGTATCGCCACCGTGCAGGGTGTCGTCGATGGCGAGGGGAACGGCGGCATCCAGAACGTCGGCGTGATCCCGGAGTTCCGAGGCCGCGGCCTGGGGCAAGCACTCGTGCTCAAGGCGCTGGCCGGGTTCTTGCAATACGGAGCGCGGCGAGCCTATCTCGAAGTGACGGCGAAGAACCACCATGCCGTGCGGATTTATCGCGCGCTCGGCTTCCGCTGCGCAAAGACCGTTTACCGCGCCGTCGAGCAAGCTTCGAATCTGACCTCGGACGCGCCCCGTTACCAACTCGCGAACGCGGCGCCGACGGCAAGGGACTCGGTTTAACGACGAAGACACAAAGATCACACAAAGATACACGAAGAAGCCACGAATGAATCGAGATTCTGGATTCTCTCGGTGCGTCTCTGTGTGATCTTCGTGCCTTTGTGGTGAATCGACGCTTCACGATCGAGGTGAGTTACTTCTTAAAGCCGGTCGCGGTGGCGGGATTGCGGCCCTGGATCTTGGCCAGTTGCGCCTGAGCCTTATCGGCGTGCGGTGAGTTCGGGCAGAGTTTTACCACCTTCTCTAAGCACGCCGCCGCTTCCTTGTCCTGGCCCTTCTTCGTCCACGAATCGGCAAGCACCAGATACATCGCGGCCGTCTTCTCGTTCATCTGCTCGCAGACAGCGGCCAGGCGCTCGGGGTTGCTCTTGATCTCGGCGGCGAGAGCGGCCGCTTCCTTGCTTTCCGGTCGATCGCCGAACGCCAGGCCGAGCTGTTCGCAGCGCCGCAGGCAATCGTAGTAGCGGCCAGTGCGGAACTCATCCTTGGCCAAGGCAAGGAGGTCGCGGGCGCGGCGGGCATGCTGCTTCTCGCGGGCCTCGGGCTTCTCGGCGATGCCGGCCATGAGCGTGGCGGCATCGGTGGCGGCCTTCGTTCCCGCGTAGCTTCGCACCGTCTCGGCGAGCACATCCAGCGCTTCCGGCATGAGCCCCTTCTGTTCGAGATCGCGGGCCCGCGCCAGGCGGCCGGCCGCTTGCTCCTCAACACCCGCGAGCACCTCGCGCGCCTTCGCCCCCACCGGTCGATCCCCCGCCTCGCGGATCAATCCCTTCAACAGCGACACGGCCCGCGGATAGTCGCCGGCGCCGATCGCCTTGGATGCTTCGTTGTAATCGCGCGCCATCCAATCCGATGTGGTGGTCGCGGCCACGGCCCGCTTCATGTGCTCGCTTAAGCGTTCGGGTTCCAAATACCCCTCGATGAAATTGTGAATCTTGCCGTCGTGGCCGGCGAGCACCAGCGTCGGGTAGACCTGCACTTTGAGGGCTTTGGCGAGATTCGGTTCGCGGTTGGCGTCAATCTTGAGCGCGACGAAACTGCCAGCGACCTGAGCGCGAATGCCGGCGTCGCGGAAGGTGTTCGCATCGAGCTTGCGGCAATAGAAGCAATCCTCCGTGCCGACGACGACGAGCAGCGGCAAGCTCTTCTCTTGCGCTTCCTTGCGAGCGGCGTTGTAGTCGGTTCGCCAGGCGATCGCGGGCGGAGCGGCTGCCGCCGGTGCTGCGGACAGGCAGGCGAGAACGAGAACGAACAGGGGCGAGCCGGCCCGGCATAAAGCAACGAACATGAGGTTAACCCCTGGTGACAATCTTGTAGGTCGGGCTGTGCCCGACATTGACCGGAGATGTCGGGCATAGCCCGACCTACATCAAGCTCTCGGGTGCGCTTTCTGATAGCTCTCTTGCAGCCGCTGCGTGGTCACGTGCGTGTAGACCTGAGTTGTGTTCAAGCTCTTGTGGCCGAGCAATTCCTGGACTCCGCGGATGTCGGCGCCGGCATCGAGCAGATGCGTGGCGAAACTATGGCGGAGCGTGTGCGGGCTGGTCCGCGGGTCGAGCCCGGCGATCCGCAGGTATTTCGTCAGCAAACGGCCGACGCTCCGGGTGGTGAGCCGGCCGCCGTTCTTGTTCAAGAACACGGCGTCGGACGGCCGCCGGGCCAGTTCCATGAGGGCGGCCCGCTCGGGAAGCCACTGCTGGATGGCGGCGAGTGCCGCGGGGCCGAGCAGCACCAGCCGCTCCTTCTTCCCTTTGCCGCGCACGGTCGCCACGCCATCTTCGAGGTCGGCATCGGCAAGGTCGAGGCCAACCAGTTCGCTGACGCGGACTCCGGCGGAATAGAGCGTCTCCAGAATGGCGCGATCGCGGCGACCGGCCCAATCGGCGTCCGGCGGCGCGGTCAACAGAATTTGCACATCCGCCACGGTCAGGAAGTGCGGGAGCTTTTTTTCGGGGCGCGGCCCGCGCAGCCCCTGGGCGGGATTCACCCCCAGCACGCTTTGCCGGCAGAGGTATTTGCCGAAGGAGCGAACAGCAGCGAGGCGGCGGGCCACCGTCGACTTGGCGTAGCCCTTTTCGTGCAGCCACGAAACGAAGGCGCGGAGCAAGCGCGTGGTCCAGTCCACCGGGGAAATGGAATCCTTCTTGAGGCGGTCGCGGGCGAACGACAGCGCCTGCGACAGGTCCTCGCGATAGGACTTGACGGTCTTTTCCGAGGCGTTCTTTTCGAGACCGAGATGGGTGAGAAACTCGGCCAGCCCTTGTTCCAGCGTCACGGTGTCAACTCGGATGGCGAAACGGGAGGTGTAATTCTTCGCGTAGCCGCGACCCAACGGGGAACGCGTTCGTTATTCTTCGATTTCGACGGTGCTCGGTTCGGCGACGGGATGGCGGACCCGCTCGGTGAGCACGGCGGCGTCGAACCAACTCAGGGCGACGGCGGGGTCCGCGGCTTTGTGCCGCAGTTCGTCGATTAGAGCGGCGCGGCTCTCGTCGTCGTAGACGAAGATGAACCGCTCTTCGCCCTTGAACAGGGCCAGCACGTTCAGTTCGCGGGACACGCCGCCGCCCTCAAACGGTAGCCGCAGCCGGAGTGCGGTCTACGGCACTTTCCCTACATCGGCCGGCGAAGGATGAGGGCTGGAGAAATTCCGGAGGGGAAGGGCACGGGCAGGGAATTCACGGGCCGGCGGAACCGGCACAACCGAGACAAGCCGCGAGCGATCGGCTTCGCCTCGCGGCTAATCCTTTACCCCGTTTGGGCTTTTTCGTAACACTGGTAGAACCGAATCGCGATTTCCACGGAGTCGATACGTGAACGGGACCACCGCCTCCTCGTCGAACTCTCCCGGGCTCAACGACAAGATTCTCTTCTGGGCCAGCTTCTGCACGCTCATCGCCGCTGGCATCGGCTTCTCCGTCCGCGGCGTCGATATTCTCAAGAACTGGGGCGACCAGTTCGGCTTCACCCAGGCGGAACTCGGCACCATCACCGGCGGCGGCCTGGTCGGCTTCGGCCTCGCCATTATCTTCTTTAGCTTTTTCGCCGACCTCTTCGGCTACGGCAAACTCATGCTGGTGGCGTTCTTGCTGCACACGTCGTCGGCCATCGTCACCTTCGCGGCCACGCCGATTTACAACCAGTACGGAAAGGAAGGCGCGTACATCTGCTTGAACCTCGGCATGTGGCTATTCGCCCTCGGCAACGGCACCTGCGAAGCCGTAATCAATCCGCTCACCGCCACGCTCTTCTCGCGCAACAAGACGCACTGGCTGAACATCCTCCACGCCGGCTGGCCGCTCGGGCTCATCCTCGGCGCGGGGATCATGCTCGGATTCGATCAAATCGGCGCCGTCCGCTGGGAATACAAGCTCGGCGTTTTCCTGCTTCCCGTGTTCGCCTACGGCCTGATGATGTTCAACCGGCCGTTCCCGAAGTCGGAAGCGAAATCGGCCGGCGTGCCGCTCAAGGGAATGATGAAAAGCGTCGGCATGCTGGGATTCACGCTGGGGGCTGCCCTTATCGGGCTTGCGCTATCGCGATTGCTTCAGGACGTGGTCGGTCCCGTGATTCCCATCGACGACGCGAAGCAGAAAGACCGCGTTCTCACGGGAATCGGTTGGGGCGTGGCCGGCATCGTCTGGCTGGTCTTTGCCGTCGTCACCAACTTTTCGCTCGGCAGTTGGGTGCTGGCCTTCCTCTACGTTCTCCACGCCATGGTCGGTTACGTCGAACTCGGCACCGATAGCTGGATCACCAACATCACGGAGCAAGTGGTCAAGAGCGGCACCAACGCCAAGCTGGCGTTCATCTGGACGAACGTGATGATGTTCACGCTGCGCTTCTTCGCCGGACCGATCGTCCACAAGATCAACCCGGTGGGCTTGCTGTTCGGCAGCGCATGCCTCGGCGCCTGCGGCCTGTATCTGCTCGGCCAGGATTTCACGAACTCGATCTGGCCGTGGGTGGCCGCGGTGACGGTTTACGGCATCGGCAAGACGTTCTACTGGCCGACGCTACTGGGCGTGATATCCGAGCGATTCCCGAAGGGCGGGGCGTTGGCGCTGGGTCTGTCCGGCGGCGTCGGCATGATCGGCGCCGGCATTCTCGGCGGGCCCGGCATCGGCTACAAGCAGGACTACTTTGCCGTCGACAAGCTCAAGCAACTACCCGGAGGCGAGGCGACCTACGACCGCTACGTGGCGCGGAACGACAAGGGCGGCCTCGAAGAGAAGCCGTTCCCGCTGGTCACGTCGATCGCTCCGAATCAGGTGCCGCCGATTGCCGGTCTCGATAACGCGAAGCTGAAGGTGTTCATGGACTACGACGCCGGCTTCGGTCCGGATGGGCAGCGGAAGCCGGGCGCCAAGACCACCCTGGAAAGCGATCTCGAAACGCTCTCTCGCCAGGAGAATCCCGAGCCGAAGCTCAAGGAGAACCTGACCAAGCTCAAGGAGTGGTGGGACAAGGAAGGGCGGCCGAACTTCGAGAAGGACAAGGGACCGCTGATGGAAGCTCGACTATACGGCGCCAAGACGGCGCTGTTATATACGGCAATCGTGCCGGCCGTATTGGCCGTGGGCTTCTTGATCCTGCTCGGCTACTTCGCCATGACGGGAGGCTACAAACAGGTCCATCTGGAAGGGGAGCAACCGATGGGCGAGTATTGATTGGGCCCGCGGTGCCGCGCTCGATGGGATTCTGTAGCCGGCCTCTACGAGGCCGGATCAGCTTTGGCTCCGGTCTCATAGAGGCCGGCTACAACCGAACTGGCAGAGGCGGGCTACAAACGAACTGGGCCGGATCAGCTTAGTATCCGGCCTCACAGAGGCCGGATACAACCGAACAGAGGAATCACCGAGAGGCGGCATCGCGTCACTTCTTGCTTTTCTTTTTCGGCTCGTCCTTCTTCGCTTCCTCCTTCTTCGGCTCGGCATCGGGCGGAAGAGCCGCCTTCAACAGCGTGCCGTTCGCCCCGTTGTAAATGCGGACGATGCCGTCCTCGCCGCCGGAAGCGACGACCTTGCCGTCGCTGCTCGCACTGACGGCGTAAAGGAAGTCGGTGGCGCCGCTAAACTGGCGAATGTTGCCGCCGTTGTCCGCGTTCCACATGCGCACGGAAGAGTCGCCGGACACCGTGAGGAACTGCGCCGTCTTGCCGATGAAGAAGAGCTGCGTCACTTGCTTCGAATGCCCCTGCATATCGCGGATCTTCTCGCCCTTCTCGAAATCCCAGAGCTTGACGATGTTGTCCGCCCCGCACGAGGCGATCTTCTTGCCGTCCGGCGTCCAGCCGACGCCCATGACGTGATGCGTGTGCCCTTCGAACGACTTGACGAATTTGCCGCCGGGGAACTCGAAGACCTTGACGAACTTGTCGGCGGCGCAGGTGGCGAGCAGCTTGCCGTTCGGGCTGAAGGCGATGCCGAAGACGGTGTCCGAGTGGCCGTTCTTGATTTCGCCGATCGGCTTGGCGCCGGCGGTCTCGAAGAGCTTGATTTCGCCGTCTTCCGTTGGGGCGCCGCCGCCAGTGGCGAAATACTTGCCGTCCGCGGAGAAGGCGATGGCCGTGACGCGATCGGCGAACGGGCTCGGCTTGTCGCCGACCGCCCCGATGTGCTGCACCACGGTTCCCTTCGCCGGGTCCCACAGCGTCAGTTCCTGGAAGCTGCCGGTGGCGATCAGCTTGCCGTCCGGGCTGAAGGCCATCGATTCAACCAGCGAGATGTGGGCGGCCTTGGCTGGTTTACCGCTCGGCGTCTTCAAGTTCGGATCGACGAGCGATTTCAGGTAGCCCCAGTCTTCCTTCTTCGGCGTTCCCTTCTTGGCGTCCGTTTCGGTCTTCAGGGTAAACAGATGAACCTGGTTGCCGCGGCTGGCGGCGATGAGCTTGCCGTCCGGGGCGACCGCCACGGCCCGCACCGGCGTCACCAGGGCCGGCGGCAAATCGACCACGATCTTCTTCTTCATCCGCATCATCGTCGGCGCCTTGGCCCCGCCATCGATCCACAGTTTGATGAGGCTGACTTCCTGCGAGTTGAGCGGCTCCTCGCTCTTGGGCGGCATGATCGGCTTCTTCTGCCGACTGCAATAGAGGAAGAGGTGGCTCTCGGCGGACTTGCCCGGGACCACGACTTTGGAACCCGCTGCGTGCCGCTTGCCGCCCTTCATCACGCCGGCATAAGTGCTCATGTCGAACTTCGATTCCACGATGGAACCGGAGTGGCAAACGAAGCACTTGTTCTCGAAGATCGGCTCGATGTCCTTCGAGTATTCGAGAGGCTCTTTGCGTTTGAGGTCGACGGTGGGAATCGGCGGGAGGCCCTTGGATTCCTTCTTCTCCTGGGTCGGCGCGAAGGAGGACGCAGCCAGCAGTATGGCCATCGCGAGGAAGCAGCACGAACGCATGGGAAACTCCGAAAAAAGCCCACGGACGGCCGTCCGTGGGCTTGATTGTGCTTATTTCACGACGTTGAAATTCACCTTGGTTTCGTGGACGATGGCGTGTTTGCCGTCGTACATCGCGGTCACCTTGATGACGCCAGCGACGCCGCCCGGCTTGGCCTTGGCGTCCGCCTTGAACAGCAACTTCGCCTCCTCCTTGCCGGCCGGGATCGTCACGTCCGCGGCGGCGATTCCCGTCGTCCCCTTGGCCGCCTCGAAGTGGACCTTGAATTCGCCGGCGAAATCGTAGAGCCGGTCGATCTTGATGACCATCTCGGCCGAGCTTCCCACTTTCACCGATCCCTTGGCGATCGGGTCGGCCTTGATCTTGGCCAGGGCCGTGGGAATGACGGTAAACTCGATCGGGTTGGTGAAGGCGCTCTCGGGAACGTTGATCTTGGCGCCCTTGTTCTTGGGATCGCGGATGAAACCGACCTGGCCGTCGCCGCGAATGACGACTGAATAGAGCCCCGGCGGCGCGGTCGATTTCACATCGATGGTCGCGTTCACTTCGGGCTTGGCCGGGGTCGGCTGGCCGCCCGGCTGGATCGTGATCGGGCCACTTTGCGGGTTCTGAAGCATCGGTTCGGCGACGAGCGTCAGGTTCGGCTTCTCCGTGCCGGACCACGTGGCCTTCACTGGCATCGTGATCTTGTCGCCCTGCTTGACGACAATCGGCCCGCTGCTCTTGATATCCTTGGCCATGGCGGATTTGATGGTGGCCGCGGCCGGGTTGGCAGCGAGCTTGAAAAAGCCCGGTTCCGGGCGAACGGCGAGCATCAGCGATTGGGTGAGCCGGGCGAGAACGGGAATGTTCTGGTTCGGCTGGGTGCCCCAGACTACGGTGGCGGGACGCGCCTCGCGCACGAGCGGTTTGCCGTCCGGCGTGGTCGCCGTGGCTTTGACCTTGAACGCGCCCGTGAACTCCGCGGCGTTGGCGGCGACGTCCAGAACCAGCACGCCCCACTTGGTGCCGGGGCCAATAATCGTCGGCTTCGCGGTGACGCCGGCCGGCAAGCCTTCCGCCGTCACCGTCACCGAGCCGTTGAAGCCGTCCATTCGATGGATGAACACATCGTAGCCTTCGGTGCCGTTCTGCCGGGCGGATGAACCGGTCTGATAGCTCTTGATGTGCGATTTCACGATGGCGCGGAAATCGGGCTTGGCCGGGCCGACGCGGAGGCGGTAGGCCGTCTGCGGGCCGAACAAAAGCGACGATTCGCGGCAGCCGATGGCGATGAGATACTTCCCGTCCGCCGGGGCGGTGAACTTGTACGCCGGCGGATCGCTCGACCGCGTGTAGAACTCCGTCGGGTGCAGGTTGACGTTCTGCTGATCGGTTTCGTCGTCGATTTCGCCGCCCAGGTTGGTCATCTTCCCCATGGGCATTTTGGGATCGGGCGGGGAATAAATGTTGAAGTAGAAGTCGGCGTCGCGGCCGTTGCGTTCCGCGGTCGCTTCGATGTAAAGCACGTCGCCCTTCTTGGCGGCGAAGCTGTACCAGTCGCGTTCGCCGCGCTTCTGGAACATGCCGGCCACTTCGCACGGCGTCGCGAGCGCTTCGGCCGCCTCGGGCTTGGTCCCCGCGGTCTTCTTCACGACGCCCTTCTCGCGGGTGAAGTAAATCGGCACGGCGTTCGACGTACCGCCCGGCCCCTTGATGCTGTACGAGAAGCCGTCCTGCATCGCGGCCAGCGGTTCGACGCGATCGAAGATCGTCAACCGTTGGTTGGCCAGCGGATCGGTCGGCGGCGTCACGGTGACCGTGGACTTCTCCAGCGGCCGGCCATCCAATGTGAATCCCGACGGCACGCCACTGGGCAGGTTCCGGCCATACAGCGTCACTTGCGCGGGCTTGCCGAAATCGATCGCCGGCGGGAAGACCGCGTCGATCCACGGCGCCGCGTTCACCGAGAGCCGGTAAATGTGGTCCGGGCTGCCCGAGAGGTACGTGAATTCGAAGAGGCGAATCAAATAGTCGCCATCTTCCGGAATGACGAGATCAATGAGGGCGTCGGTGTCGCGGTAATTGCGATTGATGGCGAGCTTGCGGCCCGCGAGCGAATAGACCTCGAGCATTGGTTTCGCCTTGCCGTCCACCGATGACGACAGGCACGAGATGATGACGTGCTGGCCCTTTTTGCCGGTGAACTGCGAGTAATCCACGTCCGTGCCGGAAGAGATCACGCCATTGATGGTCGTACCAATGGCGATCTTCTGAGCCTCGGGCACGTCGTTGTTCGGTTCCTTTTCGTTAACTTCGGGGAACTCGCCGACGGCGAAGAAGCGCGGATTGCTGACGCCCCACTTATCGACGACGCGGACATCGTAGAGCCCCGTGGGAACGGAGGCATCGACGCTGATCTTGAACTTCTGGGGGTCGCCGGGATTGCGTTTCTTGCGGCCGCCGCCCCCGCCTTTCTTCCCCTTTTTGGGGTCGGCCTTGGGCTCGGCATCCTTGGCGGGGAGATAGTCGGCCTTGAACCCGCTGTGGGAGAAGATCAGCCCTTTTGGTTCGTCGAGGTCGTAGCCGGTGATGGTGACTTCGACGGAGGTGCCGCTCTTGGCGCCGCAGGGGA
>DATNBQ010000539.1:0-2085 GCA_035571955.1 Urbifossiella sp.
CGCCGCCAGCCCGGATGGCCGCTGGCTCGCGATCGGCGGTACCGACCAGTTCACGCAACTCTGGGATGCGGCCGAGGGCGTGCTCACCGCGTCGCTGGAAGCGACCAAGCCGCCCATCAGCGCCCTGGCATTCTCCGCCGATTCCACGCGAATCGTGCACACCAGCCCCGCCGACGGCCTCGTCTGGCTCTGGAAGTGCGATTCCGCTGAACCCGACCTGATCTTGATTGAAGCGGCCGACGGTTGCACCCTCGAAGACCTGGCGTTCCATCCGAACGGCGAGTGGGTCGCTTGCGGCGGCATCGATTACCTCTCCACCGGCGAGCGCGACGGCGCTGTCGTCGTCTGGGACCTGGAGACTCGCCAGAAGCGGTTCGTCATCGATTCCGGCGTGTATGCCGTGGCTTTCGACCCGGCCGGGAAGTATCTCGCCGGCGCCGGCCTCAATGAAACCGTCTACCTTTGGGACGTGAAGACGCAGGATGTCATCTTCGAACTGGCCGGTCACCAGCAGAAGGTGAACGCGGTGGCCTTCGACCCATCGGGCAGCTACCTGGTCAGCGGCGGCGACGACGGCACTGTCCGCGTTTGGGACGTGCTGAGCGGCCGTTTGCTGGTGGCTCGCGAGTTCGATTCGCCTGTGCAATCGCTGGCCTTCAGCCCGAATGGCCGCGATCTCTTCCTCGGCAACGGCAACACCACCTGCTACCAGGTCGAGGTCAGGAAGTTGCTCGAGGAATGACTCTCGGACATTCCGCGATACAACGAGGAGCGTGCAAAGACCGCGCTCCCCGTTGGGTCGCGGCTAATCCGGGAGTCTCGCGATGATCGCCCCGCCGCGGCGCTCCGTCACGCGGTTCTTCATTCCGCTCATCGACGTGCTCATCCTGCTGTTCGGCATCTTCCTGCTCATGCCGTTCGTCAGTGGGCCGGCCAGCGAAGACGACACAGCCGCGGCCAAGCCCGTCCCCGCGGAATCATTGCCGATAGATGTTCTCGAATTGCAGAAGCGCTTGCGGGCGGCCAGCAACGAGCGCGACGAAGCCGTGAAGCGGCTCGATCGCTACCAGAGGGAGCGCGGCGAACGACTCGCCGTCCGCGTACTTGAAATTGATCCGGCCACCGGGCGGCTCGTTTACTACGCCCCCGGCCGCCAGGAAATCGCGTCGCAGGCCCAGGCCGAACAACTCATCGCTTACGAAAAGCGGCTTGCCGGCGAAAAGGAACTCTTCTTCACCATCCAGTATCCAAGGCAAGCGTCCCGGCACCCGACCGCCGCGGACCTGGCCAGCTACCGCGACTGGTTTCGCAATGTGCCGCACGGCTTCGAACTTCCCCGCCCCGGCCCGTAAAATGGCGCCATGATGCTGTTCGCGATTCCTGGGGCGGAGCAACTCGGCGCCTTCGGCGTAAAGTGCCTGGCCGTCGCCGGTGGGTTCGTCGTCGGCTACCTGCTCGGCGCCTTGGGAACCTGGGCGTTCGCCAAGAAGTCCCCGGATATGCTGAAGAAGGCCGTCCGCGTGCTGGCCGGAATCGCGCTGGCATTGCTCATTGCCTTCATCGTTTTTGGCGATGGCAAGGGCGGCGGCTGGCTCGGCGGCGGCGACGGACCGGCCGGCCCCGGCACGAGCGCACCGGAAGCCAGCAAGACACAAGCGACCAGCCCAGAAGAGAAACCGCCGCCACGAATCGTTCCCAAGGACACCACGGAATACGAGACGCTCACCGTCGCGTTCCTCGGCGGCGACGACGTCCAGGGCAATCGCTTTTACAAGCTCGACGGCTCCGAGGCGATGACGTTCGAGCAGTTGAAGGCCGCGATTTTGAAGTTGAAGGAAACGGTGAGGAAGCCGCTCAAGCTGGAGCGACAATTCAGCAGCGACCCGGCCCGGCGCATCAGCAAGGATAGCGCCAACGTCCGCGAGGTGGAGCGCTGGGCCGAAGCGCAGGGCATCAAGACGCCATGACCTGCGGCGTAGCCGCGACCCAGCGGGGAGCGCGCGGGCTAACTCCTCCGCTACAATTTGTGCATGGCCGGGCGCCGCATTCCCCGCATTCTGCTGTTCGGGCACCCCGGGTCCGGGA
>DATNBQ010000540.1:0-4205 GCA_035571955.1 Urbifossiella sp.
TGATGTAGAGAAGGATGGAAATCTTGATGAGGAGCGCGCCATACATGGCGCGATGGAACTCGGCCAGCTTCTGCCGCTTCTCTTCGGGGGTGAGTTCATTCTTCCCGTAGAAGCGGCGCCGCTTGCGCGGTTTCTCCTCCACGTCGGCAATGCCGTCGCGGCGATCGCCGCTCTTCTCGTCGTCATCGTCTTCTTCATCATCGCGGGGCCGCGGCCGGTCCTCCACGCGCGGTTTTGGTTTGGGCGGAGGCGTTCGCGGCGGCGGCGTTCGCGGGGGTGGAGTGCGCGGCGGCTTGGGCGCGGGAGGCGGCGCTGGAACCGGCGGAGGCACAGCAACGACCGGGGCCGCGGGAGCACCCTGCGCGGCCGAGAATACCGTTCGGCATGCTGGGCAACGCACGTGGGCCGTCGTGCCATCCGGCACCTGCAATCCGCTCCGACACGACGGGCAACTCAGTTGCACGGCTTCGCTCCGCTACTGGCAGGCACACTATCCAAGGCCGTTGGGGAGAAACCTCCGCGCCTGAGGATAAGATACCCGCTCCCTCCGCGAGTCCGCTAGGGGAGAGGGTTTGCGCCCGCCGACAATCTCAAGCCGTGCAACATTAGAACGCTAATCGTCGTCGTCGTCGTCCTTTTTGCGCGACGGCTTAATCGGTACGAAGAACGCCGCCCGCACCGGCGGCGGCATTCGACTGGCCGCCCCCTTCACCGACTGCCAGATCACCTCGTTAAACAATAGATCATCCGCCTGATCTTCCTTGGCCAGGTTGAACTTGGCCGAAGCCGCGGACCCTACGGCCCCCGGCTTGTTGATCTCGCCGCGATCCCATTTCGGCATCTCGTGCGCATAGGCCGTGAAGTCGGGCTTGGCCGTGAACGCGTTGTACATCGGCCGGGCCGCCGCATCGAACTGGCTCATCGGCCGCAAACCGAGGATTAGTTCCATCGTCCGCAACATGCTCGACGTGGAATAGAGCGTCGAATCGACGAACTTCCGCTTCGTGTACGGCGAAATGACCAGCGCCGCGACGCGGTGGGCATCGACGTGATCCGGGCCGTTCTGGGCGTCGTCCTCGATCACGAACACGGCCGTTTCCTTCCAGAACTTCGTTTGCGAAAGCGCCTCGATGACCTGGCCGAGGGCGAGATCGTTGTCGGCCACCATCGCTCGCGGCGTCGGCTTGCCGACCACCGTGCCTACGGTATGGTCGTTCGGCAAACGGAGCACCTGCATTCGCGGCATCTCGCCGAGTTTCTCGAACCGCTGCAACTCGGAGATGAACCGCTCAGCGCGCTTCACGTCCGGGTAATCCATGTCGAAGCCGCGGAACTTCGGGTCGAACCGCCCGGCGAGTTCCGGCACGGAGGGTTTCGCACCCTGATAGGTTCCGTCCGCGTTCTTCTTGCCGTTGGTGACCCATTCGCCATAAGTGCGGTAGGTGACCTTGGCGTCGATGCAGCGATTCCAGAGGTAGCCGCCGGCCGGGCGAGCGATCTGATCCATGGCCCCTTCGCTGGGGTAGCCGAACGTTTTGCGCGGGCTGCCGCGGTAACTCAGCGGCCAGATTTTCTCGACGAAGTCAGTGGCATAAGCCCCCATCGTCCATTCGTGGCCGTCGGCGGAGACTTCGCCATCCACGTAAATGTTGTCGAGCAGAACGAACTCGCGGGCCAGCTTGTGGTGGTTCGGAGTGATCGGTTCCGGGAAGAGGCAGATGTTCGCGTCGCCGTTCCCTTCCTTCATGTCGCCGAAGACCTGGTCGTAAGTGCGGTTCTCCTTGATGATGTACAAGCAATACTTGATGGGGCTGGCGGCGCCGAGCTTCTTGGGAATCGGGTTGTCGGCCGTGGCGTTGTCGTTGCGGACGGCGTTGTCGCGCTGCAGCGGGCTGCAGGCATAGGCGGTTTTCGTGCAAGCGGCCATGGTTGTCGGCGTGGGCAGGTCCAAAATGCCGAGCGTGCCGTGAAACAGGCCGCCGATGTATTCGCCGAGGTTCCGCGACGACGGCATCGCCGGGTTCGGCCCGCTCGCGTTCGGCTTCGACACCATCCCCTTGCCATTGGCGAAGTAGAGGCGCGAATCGAGCTTGTTGAACCGCACGGAGGTGGGATACCAGCCGGACGGGATGAACCCGAGTGGCTTGGCGCTCTTGCGGTCGGTGGCATTAAACACGGCCAGGTTATTGGCGTCGGCGTTGGCGACGAACAGCATCTGGCCATCGGGCGTCAGTGCGAGGCTGTTCGGCGTGTTCCCGGACGGCGCCTGCGGGTAAAGCGAGCAAACGATCGTCTGCAAGCCCGTCCCCGTGGCCGGGTCGATCACACTGACCTTGGTGGAGTTGGCACATGCCACGTACAGGGCGTCGCCCTTCGGAGAAAGCACCATTTCGGTGGGATGCTCGGCCGTCGCCCAGGTCGCGGCGATGGCGTTCTTCTCCAGATCGATGACGGCGACCGCGGCCCGGTTCCACAGGCTCACGAACGCCCGCTTTCCGCCCGGCTCCAGCAAGCAGACATAAGGGAACGCCCCGAGATCCTTGCTGGCTGGCACGGCCTTCTTCGCGGGCGGCTTGGCATCGAGGTCCTTGCGGCCGTCCGGCGGGCTCGGCGGCTCCCCCTTCGGGCCTTCCTTCTTCTTCGGTACGGCCGCCGTCGTCGGAATCAGCACGCGATTGTCCGGATTGTCCAGCGGCACACGAACGATGCAATCGCCCCACGGCGACGCCACGAACAGTTCCCGCCCGGCCGCATCCACCGTGATGCCGCCCACGACCACTCGCGGCAACTTCGGCTCCTCGGCCCGGCTCACATCCAGCGAGCGGGTCTTCTTCAAGTATCCCTTGTCGAATTCGAAGACGTGGACAACTTCGAACTCGCCGCCGCTGGCATAAAGTTGCTTGCCGTCCGGCGCCCAGGCCAGCCCGTAAAAAGCCTGGTCGATGGTGACTCGCGAAACGATCTTCGTCTTCGCTTTATTCAGGTCGACGATGATGACTTCGTGCTCGCGGTAGCCGGCATGGAGGACGGCGGCGAACTGACCGGTGGGGTGGATGGCAATGTTGACGGGGAAGTCGCCGAGGTCGAGGTGTTTGCCGGCGGGTTTGAGCTTCCACTGGTTGGGAAGCTGCACAAAGCCGCTCTGGTTCAAGCCGGGAAGCACGCGCTCCGGGCGCGGCGGCTGCGCGAGTACCACAATCGCGCCGAGAAGCAAGACTGCCACGGCCAGAGGCGAATGGGAACTCATCGGATACCCTCGCGGAAGTTGCGTGACGGTATCAGAGTATGAACGGGGCGAACCGCCGCGTAGCATCCACTCGGTTTAGCCGCGAGCCAACGGCGAGCGTGGCCAGCTACGGGTTGGCGATCTCGATGGGGTGGCCGGTCCAGCGGGCGGGCGCGTCCCAGGAACAGTTCATGACCGGCAGATGTCTGCGGATGTACGGATTGAGGCAGGTGCCAAAGAAGAGATCGCGGGGAAAAGTCGCCGAGGGACGGGTGGTCGCCGCATCCAGGAGCCCGGCATACACGCACGCTTCACAGACCAGTTCGCTGCAATAGTACTTGTCGCGGTCGAGGCCATGCGGTTTGCCGAGGAACACCGTCTTGATCGGCCCGCGGTTGCGCAGCGGCGTCAGTTGGATGGCGAGCCGGCGGAGCGCGAAATCCTTGCAGTTCGCCCCGAGGCAGAACTCGGTCAGCCGCGCTGACTGCATTGGCGTCAGCGGGCACTTCCGCCGCCGCACCCACACTCGTCCCTGAGCCTCATAGCTGGCCAGGTGCGGAATGGCTTCCAGGAGGCGGCATTTCACCGTGTCGTGCGGTCCCGCTTCCAGAATCGCCAGCCGACCGTCCGGCATCGCGAACACGATCATCGAATGCGTCGGATGGCTGGTGCCGGCGAGGTGGTGCATGAGCGTCCAGAACCGCGATGTATCCGCGGCCAGGGCAATGTCGCCGGGTTGCAGGTCGTACGGTCGGGCCGGCAGGCGGATGACGTAGTCTTCCTTGAATGCCGGTTGATAGAGGAACGACGGGCCGCCGGGCGGCACTTTGCCTACCAGGGTCAGTGCCTCCGCCTTCTGGCGCATCTGCTCGACGACGCTTTTCGGCAGCCATCGCGGCGGCACCCGCGGCGGGCAATAGCCCAGCTCGCACATCGACGGCGGCGAGGCAATTTGTGCCGGTTGCGGATCGGCCCCGAT
>DATNBQ010000541.1:0-4201 GCA_035571955.1 Urbifossiella sp.
ATTTACGCAGGGTTAATGCCATGGCGAGCGGCGCCGACAATTCCTCCGAGCAAGATCCTGTGGACGTTCTCGCCGAGGAATTCGCGGCGCGATTGCGGCGCGGCGAACGTCCTTCAGTCAGCGATTATGCGGCCGCCCATCCCGAACATGCCGAGCAGATTCGCCAGGTCTTGCCCGCCGTCGCTCAGATCGAACTGTTGAAGCAGCACCGGAAGTCACCCGCGGTGCATTCGGAACGGATGCCCGAGCGACTCGGCGACTTCCGCATCGTCCGCGAGCTCGGCCGCGGCGGCATGGGCGTCGTGTTCGAGGCAATTCAGGAATCGCTGGGCCGCCGCGTCGCGCTCAAGGTGCTCGCCTTCCATTCGCAGTTCGATGCCGAGCGGCGCGAGCGGTTCGTTCGCGAAGCCAAGGCGGCGGCGCAACTGCACCACACCAACATCGTTCCCGTGTTCGGCGTCGGCGAGCAGGACGGCTTGCCTTATTACGTGATGCAGTTGATACCCGGGCACGGGTTGAATGCGATCGTTGCCGAGTGGAAAGCGGTGGCCCGCCGCGACACCAAACCGATCAAGCCGCAGTTGCAATCGACGGTGATCGCGAACGAGCAACTGGCCGCGGAGCCGGCGCCGCCCGTGGAAGCGCCGCTTCCCGAGCCGATTCCGCCTTCGCGCGGCGACTGGGCGTTCGTCGCCGCCATCGGCGCCCAGGTCGCTCACGCGCTCGATTACGCCCATCACAAGGGCATTCTCCACCGCGACGTGAAGCCGGCGAACTTGCTTCTCGATGACCGCGGTGAAGTTTGGGTCGTCGATTTCGGCCTCGCCAAGCTCGCCACCGATCGCGGCATCACCACGACTGGCCACGTCGTCGGGACATTGCAATATTTGGCGCCGGAATGCCTGCGCGGCGAAGCCGGCCCGGCGAGCGACATTTATGGCCTCGGCGCCACGCTGTACGAATTGCTCACGCTTGCCGCTCCCTTCGATGGCGAGGATCCGACGCGGATCATGCAGCAGATCGCCAACTCGCCGCCCGTCGACCCGAGGCGAATCAACCCGCAGATTCCCCGTGATTTGGAAACGATCGTTCTCAAGGCGATGGCGCGAGAACCGAGACGCCGCTACGCGACAGCCAAGGACATGGCGGACGATCTGGAAGCATTTCTGGACGATCGGCCGATCCGGGCGCGGCGCGAATCGCTGCCGGAACGAATGTGGCGGTGGAGCCGACACCACCCCGCCGTGGCGGTGCTGTCGTGCTGCACGGCGGCGGCGATCCTGCTCGCCGCCAGCGTCGGCTGGGTCGGTTATGCCCGAACCAAAGCCGCCCTGGCTTCGGAAGAAAAGAAACGCGACGAGGCCGAGGCGTTGTCGGAGAAACTCGAAGCGAACCTCGATCTCTCCTTGGCGGCCTTTGAAAAAGTGTTCGAGGCGGCGGGCGGCGATGATTTTCGCTTTGGCCCGCGCGGCGGTGGACCGCCTCCACCTCCTTTCCACGATTCCGCCGACAAGGCCGCCGTGCTCGAAGCCGTGCTCGCCTTTTACGACAAGTTCGCTGAACAAAACGCGACCAATTCGAGATTGCGTTTCGAGGCCGGGAAGGCGCATCGCCGCGTCGGCGAGATGCACCAGATGTTCGGCCGCAACGAGAAAGCCGCGGTGGCATTTCAGCGCGCCGCCACCTTGCTCGAAGGCGTGCAGGACGAAAGCGTCGAGGATTCCGAAGTTCGCTACGAGCTAATGGTCCTGTATTCGAACATGCCGGCCGCGGATGGATCCGTCGAGGCGCAGTTGCTGAAGGCGGAGTCGCTGGCCCACGATTTCACGACGACGCCGCGCAGTTGGGCCGCCGCCGCCGTTTATTTGAAACTGGGGTGGGCTCGCGAACAGGCCAGGAACCTCGCTTCGGCCGAATCGCTTTACGCGAAGGCCGCGGAACTATATGTCGGCGACACGGACGACCACTTCCGCCCACCCCACGTCATTGGCGAGCAAGCGATCGCCCGGCAACGGCTGGCGGCGTTACTCGCGGACCGCAATCAGTTTGCCGAGGCCATCAAGATTCTGGAGGCGGCAGCGGATGAACTGCGGCCGATGGTCGGCGGTCCTGGCGGCCCGAATCGCCGTGGGCCCGGCGGCCCGGGTGGTCCAGGCGGCCGCTTCGCGCGCGAAGCCCTTGCATCCATCTACCAGCAACTCGCCGAGGTGTACGCGCACCAAGGCGACGGCGATAAGGCGGCGCTTTATCGCTACCAAGCTCAGAAGATGCAGGAAGGCCCACCGGGTGGGCCAAAAGGCTTCGGCGGCCCGAAGAAGGGCCCATTCCCCAAGGGCCCGCCGCCGAAGAAGTGATCTATTTCAGCGCCATCAGGAAACCTGCCACACATGCTCCGATGGTCTGCAAGTTGTAGCCGCCTTCCTGAACGATCAGCGTCGGCAGGTTCAGTTGCCGCACCGCTTGTCCCGTTTCGCCGAAGAAGTCGAGCGGCAACTTGAAGCCGCCAATCGGGTCGGCCTCATGCGCGTCCGTCCCGAAGGAGACCACCAAGAAACTCGGCCCGAAGTTTCCAACTGATTCCAGTGCGGCTGCCAGAGCCGGTCGATAAGCCTTCCCATCGGTTCCCGGCGGCAGCGGCCAGTTCCTGTTGAACCCGAGGCCGGGGCCGGTTCCCGTCTCGTCGGCATATCCCGAAAAGTGCGGGAAGAGGTGCTCCGGGTCGCCGTGGATGGAGGCGACGAAGACATCGGGACGGTCATAGAAGAGGTGCTGCGTGCCATTGCCGTGGTGGACGTCGAGATCGAGTACGGCAACCTTGCCGAGAGAGGCGAGCCGGTCGGCGGCGAGGGCGGCGTTGTTGAAGTAGCTGTAGCCGCCGCAGCGGCCGCGCTCGGCGTGGTGGCCGGGCGGCCGAGCCAGGACGTACAGCGCGCGTTCGTTGCCCTGCGTGAGATGTTCGGCGCCGTGCAGCGCGGCGGCCGCCGAGCCGAGCGCCGCCGCGAAAGTTCCCGCCACGATCGGCGTATAGGTATCGAAGCAGTAGCCGCCGGCCTGCGACTTGCCGCGCGGTCGCGACTGCGAACAGTACGGAAAAACGGACGGCAATACGAACGCGGGCAGTTCCTTGGGCTGGCGGGCAATTGCGGCGCTGGTGGAACGCAAGTACGCGACGTAAGCCGGGTCGTGCAGGGCGGCGAGCTTCTCTTCGCCGATCAGCGGCGCCTCTTCGAAGCTGAAACCGCCGGCAGCCTCCAGGGTCGTGCGGATCGCCGCGATTCGCCCCGGCGCCTCGAACGGCGGCGTCGGCAGCCCGTTCTCGCACTCGTGCGGCGGGGCATGCCGCGCATGATTGTCGTTCACGATCACTCGCATGGTGCGAGTTTAAAGTTTAGAGTCGATACTTCCAAGTTGAAGATCATCCGAAATCAGCGTTCCGGCGGGGTGCTCGGTGGGCAGAAGGAAACGCGACCTGCGGTTAATTGATGCCGTCGCCGAGGAGTTCGGTATCGACACGCGCTCGGCGATTACACTGAGGATTGTAAGGCCAGTGGCGATTCCGGGACCACCAACGGGCGAGGCGACGTCGCGGTGGATTGATACACCTCCCCCCCTTGTGGGGGAGGTCGTCGCATCGAGCAAGCGATGCGGCGGGTGGGGGGTGAGTTTAATTTTGATACGCACTTTTAATTGCGATAGCGCAGCACCTCGTTTGATTCCAGCGCCCCCCAGCGCTCGGAGGTTTTGCACGGACACTTTTGCAAATCGCCTCGGGCAATAAGATGAAGCGTGTGCTGGGAGGAACGTGCATGCCGCGGATATTGATTGCCGACGATAGCCAGTCGAATGCCGAGCTTCTCGAAGCCCACCTCGAAGGAACCGGCTTCGAAACGAAGATCATCGCCAACGGCGAAGAGACGCTGGCGGCAGCCCGGTCGTGGCAGCCGGACGCGATTCTGCTCGACATCATGATGCCGAAGCTGAGCGGCTTCGAAGTCTGCAAGCAGCTCAAGGGGAATCCGGAAACCAAAGGGATCATGATCCTCATGGTCACTGCGCTCAACGAACTCGGCGACATTGAACGGGCCGTGAATGCCGGCACGGACGATTTTCTCAGCAAGCCGGTCAATAAGTTAGAACTCCTGAAGCGGGTCGAAATCATGCTCCGGCTGCGGCACGTCGAGGACGAGGTTGAACGGCTGCG
>DATNBQ010000542.1:0-2443 GCA_035571955.1 Urbifossiella sp.
CGACGGCGTTCCCACCAACATCGTCTTGGCCTGTCCCGCCGCGACGTTGGCCACCTCGCCGAGGCAATCGCGGACCATCGCGTTCGGTGGATCGTCGACGGCGCCCGCAAGGACGCGCGTCGCCAGCGCGGCGGCCGCCGCGGGCGAAAGGCAAAGAACGAATCGCCCGTCGCCGCTCGGACTCGTTAATCGGATTGCCGCCGCGAGGCCAGACGCTTCGCCGCCAATGTCCGGGCGGATGTCGCGGACGAACGCATCAATTCCGGCCATTTCCGCCAGCGCGAATGGCACGGCCGCCGCGAATGCATCGACGAGTTCGTTGGCGACCACGGCGGCTCCTCACCCGACTCGTTGAAAAAACCCGCCCTTCAGATGCGCGGCGCGGCGGTACGAATCGTCCAGGTTCAGCGTCGTTTCCGCCCCGCCCAGCAGTAAATACCCATCCGGTTTCAACAATCGACCCGCTCGCGCGAGGATCGCCTTCTTCGTTTCCACATCGAAGTAGATCAGCACGTTCCTCAGGAAGATCAGGTCCGCGTTGAGCATTATCGGCCAGGCGCGAACCAGGTTCATCTCGCGAAACTCGATCATCCGGCGAACGTCGTCCTTCAGTTCCCAGAGGTTGCCGCGCTGCTGGAAGTATTTGACGAGCAGCGCGGCGGGAAGCCCGCGATTCACTTCGATCTGGTTGTAGCGGCCTTCGCGGGCACGCCCCAGAATCTCGTTCGAAAGATCGGTGGCGAGCAAGTCGAGGCGCCAGTCCCGCAGCATGGGGAAGTGCTCGCGCACCATCAGGGCGAAACTGTATGGTTCTTGCCCGGTTGACGACGCGGCAAACCAGACGGCGAGCCGGCGTTCGGCTAATCGCTTCGCGATGAGTTCCGGCAACACGGTGGTCCGCAGCGTGTCGAACGGATGGACATCGCGGAAGAAGGACGTTTCGGAAGTGGCCATCGCTTCGACCACGCGGTCGGCCAGGGGCCCATTCGCGGCGGTCGTCGCGCGACCGATCAGTTCCGAGAGCGATGGCAGGCCGCAAGCGCGGACGATGGGCGCGAGTCGGGCTTCCGCCAGGTATTGCTTCCCGTCGCCGAGGACGATGCCGCTTCGCTCCTTCACCATCCGGCACAGGCCATCGAATTCCGCGGCGGTCATACGGCGCCCCCGCGTTTCCTGCGAACCCGCACGACAATCTCGGCGGCGATCAGGCCAATCGGCAGCACTCGCTCGGCCAGACCGGCCCGCGCCACGTACCCCGGCATCCCCCACACCACGCTGCTCGCTTCGTCCTGCGCAATCACTTGCCCTCCGGCCGCGCGAATCGCCTCGCAGCCGCGGAGTCCGTCCTTGCCCATGCCCGTCAAAACGACGCCCAGCACACCGGGTCCGAAGGCCTGGGCAACGGAGCGAAAGAGCACGTCCGCCGCCGGCCGGCACGAGTTCTCGTGCGGTTCCTGGTTGAGGCGCAGGCGAACTTGCGGACCTTCGCGGGCGACCATCATGTGGAAATCGCCGGGAGCGATCCAGGCGTGGCTGGGGCGCAGGCCGGCGCCGGGGCGTCCTTCTTCCACCCGGATCGCGCCGCGCGCCGTCAAGCGTTCGGCCAGCAGCCGCGTAAAGGTCGGCGGCATGTGCTGCACGATAGCGACGGGAACCGGCAGATCGGCCGGCAGTCCGTCGAACACGTCGGCGAGGGCATTGGGGCCGCCGGTGGAGGCCGCGATGACCACGACTTCGATCGCCGCGGGCGCCCCGGGCTTCCCGGCGGCGATCGGCGCGAGACCCATCGGGGCCGGAACCGCGCTCGCCCCGCATAGGGCCTTGATCTCAGGCACCAACTCGTCGCGGATCACCTGGAGGGCGGCGTCCAGCCCGCCGACGTTCGTCGGCTTCGTGAAGTAATCGGTGGCTCCGAGCGCCAGGGCGTCCAGCGTCGCCTCCGCGCCGCGCTCGGTCAAGGCGCTGAACATGATGACGGGAAGCCGCGGATAGGTTTTGCGCAGTTCGCGGAGCGCCGTTAAGCCATCCATCTCCGGCATCTCGACGTCGAGGATGACGAGGTCCGGATTGACCTGCGGGAGCATGGCGAGGGCGATGCGGCCGTTCGCCGCCGCGCCGACGACTTCGATCGCCGGATCGGTGGAGAGTTCCTCGGCCACCAGCCGGCGGAACACCACCGCGTCGTCCACGATCAGGACGCGGATCTTCCGCATGGTCACTCCCCGAGCACGTTCATCAATCCGAGCTTGGCGACCAGCACGTCCGGCGTAAACGGCTTCATCAGGTATTCGTTCGCGCCGGCCTTGAGCGCCCGCATGACTTGCGCGTGTTCCGTCTCGGTCGTCACCATCATGATGCGGACGGCATCGAAGGCGCGCTCGGCCCGAACGGCCTCGACGAATTCGAGCCCGTTCATTTCGGGCATGTTCCAGTCGACGAGGAC
>DATNBQ010000543.1:0-16820 GCA_035571955.1 Urbifossiella sp.
AAGCCGGCCTTTGGGTGGGTCGCTTGCATGATGATGCTCCTTCCGGGAATTGAGTCGTAAAAAGCGTAACATTCCCGCAAGAATGGTCAACCGAATGCACGCCGAGCATCGCTCGACGGTCCGAGGCTGAGCCTCGTTAGCCTTACCCATAATTGAGACGCTTACCCCCCAGTGGCCGCCCGCGATTCACGGACATATCCGGCAAGTCGAGCGCATCGACCTCGACTCGGGGATCGCCCCAATCTTCCGGGGACACTCGGCGATAGAGCCGCTCGGGACGAAACTCGGGAACCTTTGGCCTACCGTTGCGGAACATCCCCGGAGGCTTGTCAGGCATCGAGATATTCCCGCGCTCGAATCAGGAGATTGTGAAACCCGGTGGCAGTTGGATCGACGGAAGTGGTCGCGGCATCTTCTCCGTGTGCGAACAGCGCGTGGACTCGTCCATCGTTGTAGAACTCCACATAAACCCCACGATCGCCCTTCCGGCAGGTGATACCGACGCCTCCAACCACCGAAGGAGCGACGCGCGTTGGAGCAAGCTGTTCGGAGGCCAACTGGTCGAGATAGCTACTGGCCGTGGTGACAGCCAGCTCACTCGGGGGTTTGGCGTCGTAGCCATTCCAACCAATCCGCAAGGACCTCATGGCATCCAGTTTCTTCCGCCAATCGCCATTGTTTGGGATCTCTGGTTTGGCGTCCGTGACAGGGGCGTTCGCGATCTCCGAAACGGTCGTGGCATGGCTCCGCTCGCCTTCCAATCATTCCTTAGGAATTGTAGCCGACGCATGGCGACAGCGAAAGCAAAACCGAATCGCTTCACCTTCCGGCGGCATACATCAGCTGGCCGTCGGCGACGACTGCGTATTCTGGCTCCGCCATCGCGTGGGACGGCGCCAGGCGGATGGCTCGAACGTCGTGCAACCGCCTCACGCCGTCCTGGAATGCTGGAATCTCGAGGTCGGGGAATTGCTCGCGGAGCGCCTGGAACAGGTCGGGCAACGGGCAGTCGCCGGCGGCGCTGCTCGCCGCGCGTTGGTCCAGGTATTCGAGCGCCGCGGGAGCCCACGGCACCAGCCTGTTCACCGGTTCCGCTAGGCCAGGAGCTTTCATCTCGGCCCGGCGCAGCGCCGCCTCGACGCGCTCCGCCACTTCATCCAGCCGCTTGAGCAACGCCGTGGCCCGGGCAGTGAACCGATAAGAAAGGTCGGCGAGTTCCGCCTTGGTCTCGTTCATCCACTGTGGCACGCCGTCGCGGCCGGCCTGCAATAGTTCCTTCAATTCCCGCAAGACGGACTTGGGCGAATCGTGCTCGTGAACGTAAGCGACGGCGCGGGAAGTCGCCTGCACCCATTCGACGACGAGTTTGCCGCGCGTTTCCGATCGGACTGTCTCCAGGAGGCCCATGCGCAAGGCCTGCCCGGCCGCTTCCGCGGAGAGCCCGGCGCGGCTCGGGAACAGCCCGGCAAGACGCCCGAAGCGGAATAATCGGTGCTCGCCGGCCGCGGCGATCGCTTGCTTCAAGCCATCGAGGAGCAATTCGCCGCGGCGTTCCCCGGCCGCGGTGACTGTCGCGGTCGGCGGCGCGGGCATGTCCGAATGGGGCGGCGGGGCGGCATCCATACCTGTACCCGAGTTGGTCGGTCCACGAACCGCCCGTAATCTAACCTCGAACCGGCAGCGATGAAAAGCCCGGATACCATTATGAACCAGCCTCAGCGGATCTTGAGCGGCGTGCAGCCTTCCGGCAAGTTGCACCTCGGGAACTACTTCGGCGCCATTCGCCAGCACATCGAATTGCAGCATCGCGGCGAAGCGTTCTACTTCATAGCCGATTACCACGCCCTCACCACATTGCAGCAAGCCGAGGCAACCGAAGCCGGGGCTGCCGCGAAGAACAAATCGCTCAAGGCCCGGCCGGCCCGCGACATTCTCCGCGACAACGTCCGCGACGTCGCCCTCGATTACCTGGCCCTCGGCCTCGATCCGGCCAAGGCCACGTTCTACCGACAATCGGACGTGCCGGAAGTCGCGGAACTGGCGTGGTTCCTGGCCACCGTCACCGGCATGGGGCTGCTCGAACGCGCCCACTCGTACAAGGACAAGGTCGAGAATGGCATCACGCCGAGCGTCGGGTTGTTTACTTACCCCGTGCTCATGGCCGCGGACATTCTCATCGTCC
This sequence comes from Urbifossiella sp., assembly GCA_035571955.1. Classification (GTDB taxonomy): domain Bacteria; phylum Planctomycetota; class Planctomycetia; order Gemmatales; family Gemmataceae; genus Urbifossiella. Next base: position 2,183 of record DATNBQ010000543.1, read on the forward strand.
GTTCGCACCTGGTGCCGGTCGGCAAGGACCAGGTGCAGCATTTGGAGATGACGCGCGACATGGCCGGCTACTTCAACCAGGCTTACGGCGAAGTGTTCCCGGAGCCGCGCGAAGTGCTCGGCGAGGCCGCCCAGGTGCCGGGCACCGACGGCCGCAAAATGTCTAAAAGCTACGGCAACACCATCGACATCTTCGCCGAGGGGAAAGCGCTCAAGAACGCCGTCATGGGGATCAAGACCGATTCGACTCCGGTGGATCAGCCGAAGAGCCCGGAGACATGCAATGCCTTCGCGATTTACAAATTGTTCGCCGATTCGCAAGAGCAGACGAAGCTGGCGGAGTTTTATCGCGATCCGCTGAAGGACGCGGATGCGCGCGGCGGCCGGCCGTTCGGCTACGGCGACGCCAAGACGATGCTGCTGGCGAAGATCGATGCGTTTTTTGCCCCGGCCCGGGAAAAGCGGAAGCAACTCGCTTCGCAACCGGACCACGTGGAAAGCATCTTGAAGGACGGAGCGCGGAAGGCGCGAGCGGAAGCGCGGCAAACCATGGCCCTCGTGCGCCAGGCCGTCGGAATGCTGCCGCGGCCGGTCGGCGACCCAATTTGACGCGGCCGAAGTCTGCGCTACATCACGAGGCTGGTGAATTCCTGATACGTCAACGGCGCGGCGAACTCGCCGCCGACCAGGAAGCCGCCGTTCACCGCGGTGACGTGAGCCACGCGAAGCAGCATGACCCGCGAGAAGCCGTGAGCCTCGTTTTGGAGGTCGATCACCAGGGTTGCCCCAACCTCGACCTTCTTGGCGGTGAGAAGCCCGATGCCGTTAAGTGAGATGTCGCGAACGCGGACGGCTCCGAGATCCTCGACCGCTCGAAGAGCATATTGGCAATTCGTGCCCGCGGTTACCGCAATTCGCTCCTGCGCGCGACGATCGGCCGACCCGGACATGAGGCTTCCTTCGCAAGGCGTGGCAGTGGCTTACCCAAGGAAATGATAGCTCGGCGTCAGGAACAAGGGCAGACGGGTCGCGGAATTTCAATCGGCCCTCAGGCTTTTTGAGGTTCCTTCGGCGCGCGCGGGCTCTGTCTCCTCCGCGGTCATATCCGCGGCGGGCGGGGGTACTTCGTCATCCGTGGGTGAATAATCTTGGCGAGCTCGTCCGATCAGCTTACGAAAGCGCTCGTCGATGGTGCGGGCAACTTGCCTCGCACGTTCGAGGAGTTGTTCGCCGCCGCGAGTAAAAGGGTCATCCGTGACCGGCTCGTCTCCCGAGTCGGATCGCATGAGTAATTCAGCATCGGCGATGGCTCGGGGCGAGGGGCGGACGCGACGGCGACGTGTGGCGTGCCGGGAAATTAAGCAGTTGTCGTGCCGAGAATCCCGGCACTGCCGGGCCAGGCGGCGACTGAGCTTATCCAGGCAGTTGCCGGTGCGGCGACGCTAGCGAAGCCAACTCGTTCGTTAGCTTCGCGATCAACCACCGAAATCACTCGGCAACGCCTTCACGATACCCACAGTCTCAACGCTCACGGCGATCACCCTGCCCACGAGCTTGACGATGTACTCCGGATTGTCCTGGCGGTTCGGGTCCGATTCAATGCCGGAACGCTTGTCGACGCTGACCTGGTACTGATCGATGACCCACTCCAGGGCCGAACGGTTGCCCAGGCGGTACGCGAACGCCTCCGCCGGAATGCCGGCCAGCGTCAGCGACTCGTTCACCCACAGGCTCGTCTTGTCTTCGTGTTTGTCGGTAGTGGCTCAGTTTGGTTTCTATAGCCGGCTTCTGTGAGGCCGGATCGCCATCGGTATCGGCCCCACAGAGGCCGGCTACAACCAAACTGGGACATTGCCCATCGGCCAGCATGTCGCGGAAGCCGCGACGGTTCGCCCAATCAGTTCTGGTCGCGTTCCAGCCTCGGTTGGGCGCCGGCAAGCTGGCGCGCCTTGCGAACCAACTCCACGAACTGCTTGCGATGGCCCTGGGGATCGCTGCCCAATGCGGCAGAAGAATCGCGGATCACGTCGTCATAGTTGGACGAACCCTTGTACGGCGACTCTCGCAGCAGCATGCCGAACGATGCCACCGCGGCCGCGAAGCGGAAGTCGTCCGAGAGTTCCCTCGCCTTTACGTTCCCCATCAAGGGCTTCACCAGTTCCAGGCTCTTCTCTTCTTCGGGATGCTTGTAGCGCATCTTTACCGTCAGCCATTCGTCCGATCCGCCGGCCGCTGGCTCCTTCGCTTGCTGATACTTGAGCGGATCGACGCCGGGAAGATCGATCGCGACGCCGATCGGCACGATCTCGTAAAGGACCGTCACTTGATGGCCGCTACCCAGGTCGGCGGCGTCCTTCGCATCGTCCTTGAAATCCTCATCCTTGAGCAATCGGTTCTCATAGCCCAGCAATCGGTAGGCGATCACTTTCTTCGGGTTGAATTCGACCTGGAACTTCACGTCCTTGGCCACGCAGGCCAGCGCGCCGCCTTGCTCGACGAACACCTTGCGGGCTTCCTCGATCGAGTCGATGTAGGCGTGATGGCCGTTCCCGTGGTTGGCGATTTCTTTCAGCGTGGCATCCTTGTAATTGCCCATTCCGAAGCCGAGCACCGTGAGAAAGACTCGGCTACGCCGTTTCTGCTCGATGAGGCGAATGAGATCGCCTGGATTCGTGACTCCGACGTTGAAGTCGCCATCGGTGCAGAGAATGACGCGGTTAACGCCGCCATCGATGAAGGTCTGCGCGGCCAGATCGTAGGCGACGCGGATGCCGCCTTCACCGTTCGTGCTGCCGTCGGCCGAAAGGGAATCGATCGCCCGCTGAATCCGCCTCTTGTCCGCGCCGCGGGTCGGGTTCAATGCCACGCGACTGACGCCCGCGTAGGTCACGATGCTGACCGTGTCCTTCTCGCTCAGGCGCTCGACGAGCAGTGTCAGCGATTTCTGAACGAGCGGCAAGCGATTCGAAGCCTGCATCGATCCGGACGTGTCGATGAGAAAGACGAGGTTCCGCGGCGGCATTTGCTCCGCATCGAGTTCGCGAGCCTGGACGCCGATCCGGAGCAAGTGGTGCGCGCGGTTCCATGGGCACTGCCCGAGTTCCAGATTGAAAGCGATGGGATCGGCGCCGCGGGGTCGGGCATAGGAAAACGGGAAATAGTTGACGAGTTCGGCGAGGAACACGGCATCCTTAACGGGAAGCTGGTTCTGTTCGATGAGGAAGCGGCGCACGTTCGAGTATGAGGCTGTGTTGACGTCGGCGGAGAAAGTGGAAAGCGGCGCGTCGGCCACCGAACGGAACGGATTGTCAACAGTGTGCGTGTACGTTTCGCTGTTGGCCTGGTTGGCTTCGGCAGGCGCCAGCTCTCTCGCGGCGCGCTTACCCCCTGCGGCATGCTTCACTCCCGCTCCGCAAGCCGTCAGGGCGAGACAGAGGCCGCCAAGCAAGAGGATCGAGAGCTTCCGACCGCAGTGGGCGCGCAGCGGCATCCGCATGAACGAGGACATGTCAGCCTCCAAATTAAGGAAGAGAATCGGGTAACGATGTGCTGTTAGAAGGACGCCAGCGGCCGGATTTTATTCCTGAATTCGTGCCGAACCTCTTCCCTTGCCGATAGAATCTAATCAGAGAATTCGCCCGGTCCCCAGGAAACCAGCGAGTGAAGATGAATCTGTCCCGCGCCGCCAAGAAGTTCCGAGCCCAGATGCCTCAAGAGCCCGAGGCCCCCAGGCGGGCCAAGAACAAGCATGAGAAGAAAGCCCCTCCCGCCCCGCCCGCGATAGCCGTTCCGGAACCGAGCGTCAGCGTTGCCCCAGCGCCTGAACCGACCCCCGAACCCGTGGCTCAGGAAGAGGTCGCCGGAGGTGTCCCGAAGCCGAAGAAAGCATGGCCGGTGAAGGCCAAGCGGCCGCGGTTCGTCCGGGAAAAGGTCGAGAAACGGGAGCGGCCCGCGGTTCTTCCAGACCCGCCGCCGCGGAGTACCAACTTCGCCGCCCGCTTGCTGACGAAGAATCTGGCCGTGCCGCCGAAGGATGACGAAAAACCGCTCCCCTGATGGCGGAGAACCAACGAGCCCGGTGGAGTTTCGGCGCTCATCGGGGGTTGAGGGTCGCGACGTACCTTCGCTAAAATGACAAGAGTTGCCTTCAGAGATTCGCCCGGAAGGAGTCTGCGATGTTACGAGCCTCGATCTGCATGGCCGCGCTGTTTATTTCTGGATCGCTTGCGGCCGCCGGCGAACTCGATCGGGAAAGCGCCGCCAAATCGCTCGGTAACGCTCCACTCAAAATGACAGTAAGCGGTTCGGAACTGGACCGCGAATCGCCCACGCCGGCCTATCACTGGCATGGCGGTTGGGGCGGTTACCGGCATTTCGGCTGGGGCTATCGTCCTTACTTCGGCAGCTTCTATTCCCCATTCGGGTTCGGTGGTTTCAACTCGTTCGGCGGATGGGGTTACCGACCTTTCTATAGCGGTTTCTATCGTCCGTTCTTAGGCCGCTACGTCGGCTTCTCGCCGTTCGGTTTCTACGGCTATCCGTGGTACTGGTGACACATTGCCGAGACATGCGCTGCTTCTTCCTCTTCTCGTTGGTCGTGCTGCCGGAGGCCGCCATCTCGGCCGAGCCGCCGGAGAAGCGTGCGCCCGCGGCCGTCGCGCGGCCCGTGGAGGTCGACGAAATCCGCCGGAAACTCGGGCTTCTTCCCAATTACGCGTCCGTGCCGCGGATCAAGGATGTGAAGGTGGCTGTTCTCGACTCCGGGTTCGCCGGCGTCGATGGTAAGCGGCCTTACCTGCCTTCAAACGCGACCGTCATCGAGCATTTTGATCCCAAATTCGTGACGAAGTATGGACTCGGCGATCCCGCGTTCACGCGCCCATTCGTTTCCGCAGAAACGCATGGCCGAGCGATGGCCCAACTCGTTTGGGCGATGTGCGGCAACGACCCTCACGGCCCGCAATTCTACTTGCTGAATGCCAACGGGCCGACGCTGTTCCGCCGGGCGATCCGGTATGCGATCGAAAATAAGGTCGACATTATTCTGTTCAGCGGGACGTTCGAAGGCGCCGGCAACTACGACGGCAAGGGGCCCATCAACGCGGCCATTGACGAAGCGATCGCGGCGGGAATCATTTGGATCAACGCCGCCGGCAACACCGGGGGCCGAGTCTACAACGGTGCGGTCGACTTGGACCCCGACGGTTTCGTCCGATTTCACGGTACACCGCTTTCGACGGCTCTTCGCTTCATCAATCGGTTCGATGAGAACCGCGTCACCATCACACTGACGTGGAACGATTACCGGCAGACCGAGGACGCCGGCACCGATAAGGACCTCGATCTCATCGTGGAAGACGCGCGGGGCGCCGTGGTCGGCGCCAGCCGGTTGCGGCAAGTCCCGGCCGGCAAGCCCGCGGGAGAAGGCGAGACCAAGAACCCGCGCGAACGACTGGTGCTCAGCGATCTGGCGGCCGTGCCCGACGGACAAGAGTATCGCATTCGGGTCAAGGCCAATGGCAGGAACTTTGGACCCGCGGATCGACTTCGGATTCTCGTCTCGTCCGACCAGACGACGCCATTCGTCGATCTGAAGGACGGCAAGACGGTCATTCCCGTTGAGTTTCTCGATGCCTCATCCAATGGCGAGATCTATCCACCCGCCGATAACGCGGGTGCGTTGACGGTTGGCGACACTTCCGCGTCGTCTTCGCGCGGACCGACGAGCGACGGTCGCGTGAAGCCGGATGTCGTCTTGGACGAATCGGCCGCCCGGTTTTCGAACGGTGTGGAAACGGTCGGCGCTTCCAACGCAGCGGCCTACTTTGCCGGCGTTGTCGCAATGCTAAAAGCCCAGGAACCGCGGCTGACTGCTGCCCATTTGCGGAAGTGGGTCCGGCAGTTGGATGCTCGTTCGACGGCCACGCCCGTGCGCGATCTTGCCACGGAGAGGCGGTTGGTGCCGCCCCCGAGCCTGCCGCTGACACCGAATCAACTGCGTGCGATGCGCTATGCCGAGAGATCCATGAACGACATGGTTCGGCAAAAGGGACTGCCGCCGTATATCGTCATGTCGAGCGCCAGTGGAACCTATCTCATTCAACCGGGCGGAAAGCTTCTGCCCGGCGACGCTCCGCCAAATGTCCGTCGGGCATCGGAGCGGCCAGTTGTTGCAGCGCCATCGCCGCGGGTGGAGCGAGCGGTCGCGCGAGATCAAAAAAGACCGCCTCACGCGCCGTGGCAGACTCCATCGCCGCTCGCTCTTGAACAACTCGTCCGAACTCGCTGACGATTATGTCTCGTTCGTTGGTTCCGAGTACCTACACATTTGTCCACGGGAGTGGATCGGAATCGAACCGACTGGGAGCGTTGTTCACACCCCCCGCTGGTTTTGAAGACCAGGGCCAACACCAGTTGTGCAAACACCCCCAGGCGAACTCACCCATTGTAAGGACGACGGAAGGGCGGGACAGCGAGCTTCTACACTCCCGCAGTTCGACCTACAAACGGCCCTGTAGCCCTGTATGTCGGGCTGTACCCGACGCCAACTCGAAAAAGTCGTTGACACGCCAACGGTCCATCTGGTCGGTGAAATTCACGTCTCGCGAGAGTTTGTGTTCTACTCTTCCCAAAAGTGCGATCTGACGCGCCGGCCGCTTGCGCTCCCGGTTCGCCAAATCGACATTCTCGCACTCGCAATTTGAAGGCTTCATCCATGGCGAACCTCGTCGAGACTCCGCCGCCCGCCGCGCGCGCGGCTGCTCATCCGCTGACGGCCGCTCCCGCCGTCAGCCCCTTCGTCAAATACCCCACGCTCGCACTCTTCCTGATCAGTTCGCTCGGACTTTTCCTCGAACTCCTCCTGATCCGCTGGATCAGCACCGAAATCCGCATCTTCGCATACCTCCAGAACACGGTGCTCGTGGTCTGTTTCCTGGGTCTCGGCATGGGGTGCTGGGATAGCCGTCGCGGCTTCCACCTCCGCGATCTCTTAATGCCGTTGACCATTCTCGTGGCCCTGTTGGCGATCCCCCCGACGCGGTCGGCCCTCGGCGAGATCAGCACGATGCTCGGCGGCTTCCAGGATTTCCTGATCTGGTCGCCGACCATCTCGGATGGCTGGATGCGCTATGGCGGGCCGATCTTCGGCCTCGTGCTCACGGCGGCACTCATGGTGCTGCTCTGGGAGATCTTCGTGCCGGTGGGGCGGTTGCTCGGCCGCCTGCTCGACGAACATCCGCACACCGTGAAGGCGTATTCGGTGAACGTGGCCGGCAGCCTGGTCGGCATTTGGCTGTTCGTCTTGGCGAGCGCCTTCTACCTACCGCCGGCGGCGTGGTTCGCGGCCTTCGCCGTCCTGGCCTGCTTCTTCCTCGGCGTCAACAGCAAGGAACGCACCCGCGACATGGCCTTGCTCGGGCTCATCGTGGTGCTGGCGTCCGTCGCCGGTTTCGACCCCCTTTATGCCGAAACCCGCTGGACGCCCTACCAAAAGCTGTCGCTTCGCAATGAGACGCAGGCGGACAGGAGCGATACGCCGCAGTTCGTTCGCCGCTTGATGGGCGAGCGCGGCGGCTTCACTTCCGGCGAAGGGCAAGGCTTCATCGCCGTCAACAACACGGGCTACCAGGCAATGTTCGATCTGCGTCGCGAGACGGTCGCGGCCGATCCGAAGAAGTTCCCGCCGGCCCAAAGCGGCTGGTCGCAGTACGACGTGCCGACGCGGTTGCATCCCGAGCACAAGAGCGTGCTGGTGGTTGGGGCCGGCAGCGGCAACGACGCTGCCGGGGCGTTGAGGAACGGCGCGGGCCGCGTCGTTGCCGTCGAAATCGATCCCGGCATCATCGAGATCGGCCGCCGCCTCCATCCCGAGAAGCCGTACGACGATCCCCGCTGCGTTGTCGTCAACGACGATGCCCGCAGTTACTTCGCGACTTGCAACGAAACCTTCGACGTGATTACCTTCGGACTACTCGATTCGCACACCACAACGGCGATGACGAACGCCCGGCTCGACCATTACGTTTACACAGTCGAAAGCCTGACGCACGCCCGCAAATTACTCAAGCCGGGCGGCGTGATGGTGCTCAGTTTCGAGGCGCAAAAAGCGTTCGTCGCCGACCGCATGGGAACGGCCTTAACGCAAGTGTTCGGCCACGCCCCGCTGGTCTTCCGCATCCCGCAGAACGGTTACGGCTGGGGCGGCCTGGTTTTCGTGACGGGCGAAAGCGACGCTTTGGTGAACGAGCGCGTCGGAGCCAACCCGGAACTGAAGTCGCTCATCGCGGGATGGCAAAAGGAGAACCCGACCGACTTGCCGGGCCTCACGCCGCTGGCGACGGACGATTGGCCGTACATCTATCTTGAGCGGCCGAGCGTGCCGGTACTCTACTTCCTATTGGCCGGCGTGTTGGTGCTGCTGTTCGCGCGCGGCGTGTGGCGGCTCGGCGCCGCCGCCACCGTCAAGAACTGGTCCGTTTCCAACGCCCACTTCTTCTTCCTCGGCGCCGCCTTCATGCTGCTCGAAGTGCAGAACATCAGCAAGGCCTCCGTGGTGCTCGGCAACACCTGGTCCGTGAATGCCGTGGTGATCTCCGGCGTCATGACTATGATTCTCCTGGCGAACCTGATCGCGGCCAAGCTGCCGCGCTTGCCGCAAATCCCCGTCTATTCTCTGCTCATCGGCAGTTGCATCGGCCTCTACTTCGTCGATCTGTCGCGGTTCGCGTTCCTCCCCTACGCCACCAAGGCGGTGGTCGTCGGCCTGCTGACGAGTTTGCCGATGCTATTCAGCGGAGTGGTGTTCGTGCGGTCGTTCGCCGCAACGGATCGGAAGGATTCGGCGCTGGCCGCGAACCTGATGGGCGCCCTGGCCGGCGGCCTCTTGCAATCGATCACGTTCGTGACCGGCATCAAGGCGCTCTTGCTAATCGTGACGGCGTTCTACTTGGCGGCAGTGCTACTGAGGCCGAAGCCGACCGCTCCGGTTGCCAAGTCGGAACCGTCGCTCGTGTGATTTTGGTGGCCCAGGCATTCTTGCCTGTGCAGGTTCAGAGCACAGGCAAGAATGCCTGGGCCACCAAGAGTGTGCTGAATTAATGGGTTCTCTCCGCTTGGACCGCGTCTAGGCATCCGCTATAAAAGAGGAACCTACCGCGGCTCACTCGGAGTCCTCGCATGAACCCGTTCGAGCAGTACGCCCTGGCGCAGACGCGCCGTCAATTCTTCGCATCGTCCGGGTTTTCGCTGGGGACGGCGGCACTGGCCGCCCTGAGCGGCTCATCGGCTGAGGTCGCGCCGATGCCCCGCCCCGGCCGCGATACCGCCACCGGGTTCGGCGCCGCCTTGCCGCACACCCACTTCCCCACCAAGTGCAAGAACGTCATCTATTTGCACATGGTCGGCGGCCCCGCCCAGATGGACCTCTACGATTACAAGCCGAAGATGGCGGACTACTACGACAAAGACTTGCCGGAGACGATTCGCAACGGCCAGCGGCTCACCACCATGACCAGCGGCCAAAAGCGCTTCCCCATCGCGCCGAGCAAGTACAAGTTCAAACAGCAGGGCCAGTGCGGCATGTGGATCAGCGAGGTGCTGCCGCACACCGCCAAGATGGCCGACGACATGGTGTTCATCCGCAGCATGCACACCGAGGCGATCAACCACGAGCCGGCCATCACGAACATGCAGACGGGCAACCAGGTGACGGGGCGGCCGTGCATCGGGGCCTGGGTCAGCTATGGCCTTGGCAGCCTCAACCACAACCTGCCTACGTTCGTCGTCATGGTTGCCAAGCCTTCGAATCAGGAGCAAGTGCAAGCGATCTCGGCGCGGTTGTGGCAATCGGGTTACTTGCCGGGCGAGCATGCCGCGGTCGCCTTCCGCGCTGCCGGCGACCCCATCCTTTACATCAATAACCCGCCTGGCGTGGACGCCGCCGTTCGCCGCCGCACCTTGGACGGCGTCAACAAGCTCAATCAACTGAACTTCTCGCACACGCTCGACCCGGAAACGCAGACGCGAATCGCCCAGTACGAAATGGCCTTCCGCATGCAGAGCAGCGTGCCGGAACTCGCCGACCTTTCGAAGGAAGACGCGAAGACGCTCGCTCTGTACGGCCCCGATGTCAAGAAGGCCGGCAGCTTCGCCAACAGCATCCTCACGGCGCGGCGGCTCGTCGAAAAAGGCGTCCGCTTCGTTCAGATCTACCACAACAACTGGGACCACCACGGCAACCTGACCGGCCGCATGCCCGACCAGTGCAAGGACGTGGATCAACCCTGTTGGGGCCTGATTCAAGACCTGAAGCGGCGCGGGTTGTTCGACAGCACATTGGTGATCTGGGGCGGCGAGTTCGGCCGGACGATTTACAGCCAGGGCGGATTATCGAAGACGAATTACGGCCGCGACCACCATCCGCGCTGCTTCACGATGTGGATGGCCGGCGGCGGCGCCAAGGGCGGCACGATCTACGGCGAAACCGACGACTTCAGCTACAACATCGTGAAGGATCCGTGCCACATCCACGACTTCCACGCCACGCTCCTGAAGCTGCTCGGCATCGATCACAACCGCTTCACGTATCGCTACCACGGCCTGGATCAGAAGCTCACCGGCGTGGAAAAAGCGACGCCGATCCAGGCACTCATCGGGTAGTATTCTTGGCGAGCGGGGGGGCGTAAGCCCCCTGATTCTTGGGCGAAAACAAGGATCAGGGGGCTTACGCCCCCGCTCGCCAATACGACGCATCCGCCGGAGTCCACACATGTCCGAGCCGGTTCCTCCAGAAGCGGAAGGCGAAACGGCAGCGCCGTGGGAAAGTAAGCCGACCAAGCCGAGTGGAACGGCGCCCTCCGGGGCCGGCGCCTTCGGATGGCACGAGTCCACCAAGGGCAAGGGCAAGCGAACGCAGGTCGCCCTGGTCGTCGCGCTCTTCTTCGGCCTCCTCGGCCTGCTGATCGGCCTCTTCTTTTACATCCGCACGCCGGCCCGCGATGTCGAACTCTGGACCATTCCCATCTCGCAGTATCGGCACATCGAGTGGGATGCGAACCCAACGGCCGACCGCGACGCCGGCGAACTGCTGACACAGTTCCGCCAGGCTGGCGGCCTCGGTTCCGCTTACCAGGAAGTCGAGAGCCTCCGTAAGTTGCTCGCCGACCTGCACGAACGCAAGGATTCCGAGGCCCGGCTCATCGTCTTCGTCAGTGCTCTGGGCATTGTCCGCGACGGCCGCGTCTACATTCTTCCCGGCGACGCCGTGCTGCACGGCGTGCCGGCCGAGGCCGCGAAAACCTGGGTGCCGCTCGCCGACTTACTGCAATCGGTCGACGCTTGCGCCGCCACGGAGAAAGCCCTGATCCTGGACATCGCCCGTTCGCCGGCCGACCCGTTCCGCGGCCCGCTCTCCGACGACGTTGCCGCTCAAATCGACAAGGAATTGAAGGCATTCCAGCCGAAGTTCCCCGTGCTAGCATCCTGTTCGCCCGGCGAAAAAAGCCTGGTGATCCCGGAACTGGGCCAGTCGGCATTTGCCGCGTTCCTGACCGAAGGGCTGCGCGGCGACGCCGACGGCTATCCCCCTTCGCAAGAACCGGATGGCTCGATCACCTTCGCGGAATTGGCCGGGTTCACGATCTGCCGCGTGTCGCGCTGGGCCGACCAGGTTCCGGACGCCCGTCAGATGCCCGTGCTGTACGGCCCGGATGGCAGCGGGTTCATCCTGTTCCGGGGTCGGCCCCGCTCCGCCGCGCCGGAAGAAACCGAGCCGCCGGCCATCCCGAACATGCCTTACCCGGCGGAACTGCTGGCCGCCTGGAAAGTCCGCGACGATGCCCGCGGCATTCTCGGCCTCGTGCTCGCCCCGGATTTGATTCTGGAACTGGAAGCCATGCTGTTGCGGGCCGAGGAACGCTTCCTCGACGGCTTGCCCGTCGACGACCCGCGGGCCGATGTCTCGTGGCGAACGGCGGCCAGTCGCTTGAAGAAGCGGACGACTCTATTTGATGCGGCGCCGGCCATTCGCGCGACACTGGTCGATTATCGCGCCGGCCGCGGCGAACCCGCCAAGGAACTGACCGACGCCATCGATAAGTGGATGAAGCTCCGCTTTCCGCTGCCGGATGCCACGGGCAAGGTGACGCCCGCGGATCCCGCCGCGGTTGGAAAAGCCGGGGAAGAACTCGACAAGGTGCTCGTCAATTCCGCCGCCGCGGTGGATGGCTTCGCGCACCTCTGGTCGCGGTTGACGAGCGACACCGGGCTGTCGCGAGAGAAACTGACGACCGTCAGTGCGGCCATCGAGGAAGATCGCTTCCTTAAACTGCCGCTGACCAGCGAGCAATTGCTGTTGCGGCGGCTGTCGCAGGTCAAGTTGCCGGACGCAGCGTTCCCGCAGGCGATGCTCGCGCTCTTGAAGGCGGAGGAAGCGTGGTCGGCGCGGGTGGCGATGACCGCCGGCCGCTTGCCCCAGGGCTTTCGCGCCGTGCAAGCCTTGCTCAACGAAGGAAACGCCTTGAAGCAAGCGGGCGAACGCCGGCTGCTCACGCCGCGCTTGGATCCGGATGAAATCGCGGCGACCCAGCAACAACTGGCCTCGGCGACGCAGAAGCTGAAGGATGCCCGCTCCGGCGCCTCGGTTATTCGCGACGCGCGGATCGCCTGGGCCGAGGCCGGCTGGCGGCTGCACGCGGCCCTGCCCGGCATAATCGCGTCGGAGCGGCCGGCGTCACGCGACTGGTTCGATGCGGCCGAAATTGCCGCGAAACTCGCCGCGGCCTTCAACGGCAAGCAGATCGACTTCGAAGCCATGGATGGCTTGACCCGGCGGCTTCGCGGCGCGCTCGCGAAATTGCCCCTGGCGAACGCCGACCGCATCAAGGCGCTGACCAAGGAAGCGCAGGAGCGGCCGCAAGCCGCTTCCTATACGGAGCTGTTGGCCTTGCTTTCCGGACCGGCCCTGGCCGCGGACGAGCGGGCGGCCGTGGCTTCGGCATTCCGCAAGGTCTCCGCGCAGCGCTATCAGGCTGCCCGGGCCAAGTTCGATCGCGAACAGACGCGCGTGCCCATCGATCATGCGAAGGGCGAAGACCCGTTGCGGCGGACGCAGCGGCGTACGCGGGCTTCGATCGACCTGCTGCGCCTGGCCGGATTTGCCGACGTGCCAGCGCTCGAAGATGCGGCCCGGAACAATTCCAACGATCCGGCAAAATGGCAAAGCCTGGCCGACCGCTTGAACGCCGCGTGGGCGTCGCCATTCCCCAAATCGGATCCGACTGCGGCGATGGAACGGGTCGTGCGGGCGGCCCCGGCGCGGCTAGCCGGGTTCGACCCGGAACGCGGGTTCGGCGAACTCTTCCGAACGGAGGAAGCGGAGCGGCGGAAGTGGCTGGCCGCACGATTCGCGGAATACGGGAAACTCCGGGCGAGCGTCCCCGGCGCCGCCGAATTCTACCGCGACCTGGCCGCCGAGTGCGACCGCCCCCTGCCGAAAGCGGCACAATAGGCGGTAAACCACTCTCATCAGGTGAACACGGATGCGAACCTCGATCACAATGGCTGCCTGGATTTTCCTGGCGGTGCTGCTTCCCACCGAGCGCTCGGCGGGGCAAGACGGCCCGCCGACGGACCGCCCCTACGTCTTCTTTAGCGCCGTGCCGGACGAAAGCAGCGCCGCCCCCAAGCTGCCCATCCGCGAACTGAACCTCCGACCCAACCAGGAACAGCCGTACTTCATTTACGTCCACAATCCGACGGGCGTGAAGCAAACCGTATTCGTGCAACTGGTCTCCTCGCCGAAGAAGGGTCTGCTCGAAGTCGCGGCGGAGAAGAACGTCGAAGTCGACGCGCGGAAGACGGTGCGAGTGTCGTTTAATCCTTCGAAAGCACCGGCCCCGTCGGTTCCGGCCATGCCAGGCGTCAAGGCGGCGCCGGTCCCCGGCATCGCGCTCCATGCCAACCCGCACTTCCGCGCCAGCATCGACGGCAAGCTCGACATGGGCGCCCGTCTCGGCGTCGTCGCCGCCACGGCCTACGCCAATACCAACGCCTCCTTCGGCAACGACAAGCTGAAGATCACCGTCTCGCGCAAGGATGTGGACATGGTCGGGCCGCCGATCCACGTGCGGCTCATCCCGCGCGACCGAAACGGCGTCGCCCTGCCGCAGGCTCTCCTTGCCGTGGAGGGGAACAGCCTCGATGGTTTTTTGGCCATCGATAAGGCCAGCGACGGTGCCCAGAGCGTGGAACTCACGCTGAACACGCGCAACCTCGGGCCCATCGTGGACGATGGCTTCGCGGAAGTCTCCATCGATGGATTCGCCCGGGCTTACTGGGGTACGCTGAACGGCAAGGCCGCGGCGGCGCCCTTCGGCGTCAGCGTGCCGCAGGCCGCCATCCCCGGCAAACCGATCGCGGTGCAACTGCTCGCCCAGTCGGACGACGGCCCGGTCAGCATCGTCTTCGACCGCACCGGCGGCGAGCAGATCAAGCGCTTGCCGACGCCCCGCAACGAAGGGATCGAGGTTCGCATCGGCACGAACGGCGAGGCGATCTTTGCCACGCGTTCCGAAGACTGGGTGGTCGAATTCCCGACGCAGGGCGTCTTCGGCAAGCGCGATTTCTTCGCCCGCACGGCG
>DATNBQ010000544.1:0-16040 GCA_035571955.1 Urbifossiella sp.
ATCCACAGCGAGGTGCCGGCCAGGGCCGCCAACATGACTCCGGTGAACCATCGCGGCACATGGCGGCCATTCCTCGGCTCAGCCCACGTCCGCGCGATTGCCACACCGACGGCGATATTGAGTAGTGCCATTAGCGTGAACATGAAGCGGATGCCGATCTGCACCCTGCAATTCAAACTGTAGGCGAGCAGAAGCAGCACGATGGCCGCCAGCGGAGAGAGTAAGGCCCGCGGCCGGATCATTAGCACGGCAATCAGGAGTGCCAGAATTGGCACGGGCAGTTTGATGGACAGGGCGATGGGGAAGTATGCCCAGTACGACTTCTCGTGCCACTGATCGAGCAGGAATGTCCCGTGGCCGCGGAGGTTGTGCTTCACCTGTTGCAGCAAGGCTTCCCCGGCATTGGGAAAGATTGCCAGGTTATGGCTGAGCGGGACCATCGCCGAACGGACCGCACCGTCAGGCAACTTCTCGGCCCAGTCGATGAACGTCCACTCGGTGCCCCAGTCGCTGCCAGTGTAAGCGAAGACCACGATGAAGCCGATGAGGCCGATCCCGGTCATGTCTTTGCGAAGCGAGAACGTGGCGTGCCACAGGTGAACGGCTTTGCCGCGGAGCGTTGAGCCCAGGGGCGGAGTCAGGTCGCCGCGGTTCGCCAGATGCCAGAGGCCGAGTGCGAGCATCGCCTGCACGCCGAAGACCATGCCGCTGGCCTTCGCGAGGATCGCCGTGCCGTAAAGGATTCCCGGGAGCAAGACGCGTCGGCCCCAGGACATTCCCTGGCCGTGGTGGAAGTGGTAAACCAGCGCGAGCAAGGCAGCGGCCACGGCGATATCCGTGGTGGCCAGGGCGGCGTGGCCGAGGAAGTTCGGCTCGCAGGCGATGAGAGCGACCGCCAGCCGCCCGCCCCAGGCGCCGCCCCAGGTGCGGCCGAGCCGCATCGCATAGACGAGCAAGAACCACCAGAAGGCGAGATTCGCCGCCCGCGCGACCGGCAGGAGCGTGGCGATGTCCTTGAAGGCGTGGAATTCCTCGCCGCGGCAGCGTTCCCAGACATAAATCGGCAACGTCTGCACGTCCACCGGCAGCGGCATCGTGCCCGCGGACATGAGGAGCTTGTTCGACCCCGTTCGCCAGCTGGTGAGGCCGGCGTGCAGGTAAAGCGGTTCGTCGAAGGTGGCGCCGAGCTGGGAAGCCGCCGCGAGGCACCACGCCGACGACGCCGCGCCGAATGCCAGAAGCCACAGTCCATCGAACCACCGCGACCGCATCATGCTGTTCCTCAGGCGACGCCGCGACCGCCGCAGGTATAACGGACATCAGAGCCCGCACGCAAGTCGAAGGGTAATGGCCTGATTTGGTGGCACAGGCATTCCTGCCTGTGCCAGGTAGCGCCGCGAAGGGGTCGGTTCGATGTCTGCCTTCGAGATCGTCAATCCGAACGTGCGGCGCGGGCCTTATCGGGCGGCGCTCTTCGATTTCGACGGGACGCTATCGCTGATTCGCGAAGGGTGGCCACGCGTCATGATCGGCATGATGGTCGGCATCCTTCGCGAGCGGAAGCTGGCCCCCGAACCGGAAGAACAACTGTGGGGGCTCATCGAGCGCTTCGTCATGGCCCTCAACGGCCATCCAACGATCGCGCAAATGGAACGATTCGCGGAGGAAATCGCCAGCCGTGGCGGCACGCCCGACGCACCCACCGTTTACTTGCAGGACTATCTCGATCGGCTCATGGCCGTGGTCCAGCAGCGCTGGGACTTGCTCGCTTCCGGCGCCGCGAGCGCTGGAGCCTGGGTGGTGCCGGATGCGCATGCGATCTTGCGCCGGCTGCAATCCGAAGGCATGCCGCTCTTTCTCGCCAGCGGCACCGATCTCGAAGCCGTGCTCCATGAGGGGCATCTTTTGAAAGTGCTGTCGTTCTTCGGCGAACACGTATACGCCCCGGCCGGCGGCAACCCCACCTTCACCAAAGGGCATATCGTCGATGGCATCCTGGCATCGCTGGCCATCCGCGGCGAGGAACTTCTGGCCTTCGGGGACGGCGTCGTCGAGACGCAGGAAGTGAAACGGGTTGGGGGAACGTTCGTCGGCGTCGCCAGTGCCGAGCCGGGGCAAAGCGGCGTGAACGCGGACAAGCGAACGCGCCTGATCGCCGCCGGCGCGGATATCATTATTCCGGAGTACCGGGACCACCAAGCGCTTTTTGAGTGGCTCCAACCCGTTTAGACCTCCGATTGCGGCCGAGGCCATGAATTCCGTCGAGAGCGGAAAGTCCGTCTCTCATCTCTTCCAAATGCTCTCGCACGCCGGCGATCCAATCCTTAATCTAAAAAGGTTGCTATTGTCGCTCCTACCGCGCACGCTCAGCGCCACGAACGGGTTTGCGTTTGCTCCGAGGAGCCCATGGAGACCAAGTTTCCGACGATCGGCCCACCGCCGGCGGGAACGCCGGCCAAGCTCGTTTATGCCCTCAAGAAGCACACCGACGCGGTGATTTCATTGGCGTTCTCCACGGATCGCCGGATCATGGCGGCTGGCGGCCGCGACGGCCTCGCCTGCCTCTGGGACATCGAAACCGGAAAACCGGTCGAACGAGCCACCATCCGCGGCAACGGCGATCGCCTGTCGGCCATGGCCTTTTCGCTGAACAACAAGCACCTCGCGATTGGCTCGGGCACGGGCCAGATTACCGTTCAAGACGTGGGGGAAAAAACGCCACAAGTCATCAAGATCCTGCGCGGCGGGGCCGGCTCCATCGATGCACTGGCATTTTCGCCGGACGGCCGCTTCCTCGCCGGCGGCGGCCAGGACGGCATCCTCCGCGTCTGGGATTTGCGCAAGGGCGGCGGCGGCGTGCCGCGGGCCATCCTCCCCGGCCACACCAAGCCGGTGCGCACCGTGGCGTTCGGCCCGGACGGCCGCACCATCGCCACGGGAAGCCAGGACGCCACCGCCCGCCTCTGGACGCTCCTCGGCATCTGCGCCAATCAACGCATGTCCCTGCCGCATCGCGGCGAAGTGAATAGCGTGCTCTTTTCCGCGGACGGCAAGACGCTACTCACGGCCGGGGCCGATCACGTCATCTGGATGTGGGATTGCGGCGCGACCAAGCCGACGGCCTTCGCGAGCCTCAGCGGCTTTACCGGGACGACGCGCCAGGCCGTTTATTCCGCGGACGGCACGGCAATTATTAGTGTCGGCGCGGCCTGCGATGTGCTCGAATGGAGCCTGAAGAACAGCCAGATTCGAACGGCCTGGCAGCTGCCGGCGAATGTCGTGGCTTGCGTGGCCCTGACGCCCGATGCCCGCTACCTCGGCCGCGGCCTGGAGAACGGCACGGTCGAAGTCTACCGCGTGGCCGAGAAGCGGAGTTAAGACCAACCAAAGCAGTCACCACAAAGGCACAAAGATCACACAAAGGGCACGAAGGGAGAATGCGTATCCGTTCTGTTTCTCTTTCTTCCGCTTTCCTGTCTCTTTTTTTCTTCCTTTGTGCCCGTTGTGTGATCTTTGTGCCTTTGTGGTGATTCTGAAAATGGAGGCGACGATGCTGAGCATCCTTGGCAAACCCTCCTCCCGCCGCGAGGTGCTTCGCGTCGGCGGGTTGGCGGTCGCCGGACTCACGATGGCCGACGTGCTTCGCGCCCAAGCTGCCGCCCCGGCCACTGTCCGGCGAACCAAATCCGTCATCATGATCTGGCTGCGCGGCGGACCATCCCACATCGATAGCTACGACATGAAGCCCGACGCCCCGGCGGAGGTCCGCGGCGAATTCAAGCCGATCGCCACCAGCGTTCCCGGCATCCGCATTTGCGAATACATGCCGAAACAAGCCGCGATGATGGACAAGCTTGCCATCCTCCGCGGCTACAAAGCCGTCGACATCGGCGACCACACCCCGCACTACATCCTCACCGGCTTCCCCGATCGCGGCAAGCGGCCGGTGCTCGGCTCGATCGTCAGCCGCCTGCAACCGAGCAGCAATGGCTTGCCGCCGTACGTCAGCCTGATGTACAAGCCGCCGGGTCTTTACGACAACGAAGGGCCGACTTACCTCGGCCCCGCGCATCGGCCATTCGCCCCCCGCGCCGAAGGGTTGGCGAATCTGCGGCCGACCCGGAGCGTGCCGCTCGAACGTCTAGGCGATCGCCGCCAATTGCTCGGCCAGTTCGATCGCTTGAACCGCGCCATCGAGTTCAACGGCAACATGTCGGGCATCGATAGCTTCCGCCAGCGGGCGATGGAAATGATCGCGTCGCCGAAAGTGCGCGACGCCTTCGATCTAAAGCTGGAGCCGCCCGGCCAGCGCGAACGCTACGGCAAGTTCTGCGAAAGCTTCCTGATGGCCCGGCGGCTCGTCGAGGCCGGCATTGCCGTCGTCACCGCCAAGGTGGGCGACTGGGATACGCACGAGAAGAATTTCAAGGATATGCGCGAGCAGTTGCCGCAACTCGACAAGGGCTTCCACGCCCTGGTGACTGATTTGCACGAGCGCGGCCTGGCGAACGACGTGGCGGTCGTGCTGTGGGGCGAGTTTGGGCGGGCGCCGCGGATCTCGCGCGGCGACGGCCGCGACCACTGGCCCGAAGCGGGCGCGGCTGTGCTCGCCGGAGGCGGCTTCCGCACCGGCCAGGTCATCGGCGAAACCGATGCCCACGGCGGCCGTTCCAGGGGTAAGCCGTACACCCCGAGCAACGTCCTGGCCACCATCTACGGCCACCTGGGCATCGACCCCGCAATCACCTTGCCCGATCACAATAATCGCCCCATGTACATCCTGGACGACCGCGAGCCCGTGCGCGAACTGCAAGCGAGTTAAGCATGGCCAACCGAGTACGCTTGGTTCCGGGCAAGGATCCGAGCCTGGTTTACACAGTTGAGGATGAGAAACTGCCAGACGGGAAGTATCGGACCATATCGATTGAAGGTCCGATACGGTTCACGCCGGGGCGGATATCTCACTCGAGAGTCCAGCGAACTGCATTCGATGACATTGGACACCTGATCGCCGACCAGTTTGGGGGGCCGGGTTCGAAAATCAGCGGCAACCTCGTCTCGATGCACCATCTGATCAACAAGAGTTCAGGACCATACGCCGAGATGGAGAGAGAAATCCGCATGTTTTTGGGAGACCGGATTGGAACGATGCAAGTGCGAATTGAGTACGAGGGCTCCCGGTATCCTTGGCGGCCGCATGCATTCCAGGTCACCGTCACCTATTCGAATGGAATGAGATCGAAGCCGTGGTACATCTACAACTACAACCCTGTCTTCGAACGCGAGAACCGATAGCCCGCAGCCCAGCCTTTTCTGCTTGAGACATTTGCGCCGGGGTCGTTCTCCCCATTCTTGCACGCTCGACGGGTTTCCCTGGCAGTCGATTCGGCGCCGGTGGTAGGCTTGTTCACCGAGCGGTTCAACCTTGCGCTCGCCAACAGGGAGGTTCGCCATGTCGCAGTCCGTGCGTCACATCCTCGTCCTTGGGCTCTTGGTTCTCGCCGCACCCGCCGGCGCCGTGGACAAGCAATTGGTTAAGCCCGCGGATGCCCGCCGAGATGCACTGGTCAAAGCCGGGTACACCGCCATCCCGCTCACGGTGAGTCCGGAACTCAGGTTGTACGTCGAAGGAGCGATCGGCTCTGAGAAAGTGCGATTCAAGCTCTGCAGTGGGGAATCGATGACGGTAATCGACTTCTCCGTGGCGAGGCGGCTCGGGCTGCCGCTCGGCGAAGCGGTTCCGCGAGGGATGGGCAGCAGCTACTCTGGCCGCGTCGCAGAGTATCCCGGCATCTCACTCGGGACATTCGCTCCCTTGAAAAACTGGAACATGCTGAAAGGCATGGCCGTTGATCTTTCGCGCCTGGACTACCACCCAACCGGGTTGCTCGCCATGGATGTGCTCGATGCCTGGGGCGCTGTCGTCGATTACCCCGGTCGAGCCCTGTACGTTCGGCCGATGCTTCAGAATGCCTGGCCGCGATTGGCCGGCGCCTGGACGGTCACGAACTGGCAGGAGGATGGCGAAACCCGGAAACTCGATCCGAAGGCGCTGCCGACGCTCACATTCGCCGACCGCCGATTCAAATTGATTGATAGCGGCCAGACCCGTGAGTACGCCATGCAAATGGTGCCGGCCGAAAATAAGGGCTTGTACAGGATGGTATTTTTCGATCCGAAGCAGGAAGACGATCGAGCCCCCGCGATCCTGGCCGATTCGCTGATCAAGGTCGCCGGCGATCGAATGACCGTTTGCCTGGTCCCCGACGTCAAGAAGGCCAAGCGCGCGCCGACCGAATTCGCCGCCCCGAAGGGGAGCGGCTACGTGCTGCTGGAGCTGAAACGCACTTCACAGAAAGCCGACTCCAAGACGGCCGATCCACTCCGCGAGATCATGGTGAAGGATGGCTTCACGCCTGTACCGATGGAGGAACTGAACGGCCAGCGGATTGTGACGGCCAAAGCCAACGGAACTGCGTTCCAACTTCTGGTCGAGACCGGTGAAAGCACATCCACGTTCGATTCCACAGCCCTTAGTAAGTGGGGAGCCAAGCGAATCGGTTCGATTGGCACCCTGGACGGCGGCTCGACCGGAACATTCCTCCCTCGCGGCCCGACCCTCGGCAACTACAACACCCGGCAGGCGTGGATGGTGATATATGGCATGGGTGACGGTCCAGCCAACCTGAACCAGGCGCCGGCCGCGCAGAAACAATCGCTGCACGGTCAGCTTGGCAACACCGAGCTCCTCACCGGGTCGGCGGTGATCGACTTCACAACGAATACGATGTACATGCGGCCGATCAAGCAGACAGTCATGCTGGAACTCGAGGGCAAGTGGGTCGGCGTGGCCTGGGAATCCGGGGGGAACAAGGGCCCGTACAAGCCCGGCGACTCGGCCATCGAGTTCAAGAACGGCAAGCTCCGCTTCGCGGCGAAAGACGGGGCGGCGGAGTGGGATTACCATCTCCAGGATTTGGGCAACCGCTATCAGATCGGGCTCTTCTCGCCGGGGAAGGATGCACTGGCCGAGAAGTTCAAGTACGAGAGCACTGGATTGCTCAAGTTATCCGGCGACAAGCTCACAGTGGTGATGCAGCGCGGCACACGCGACATGCCGATGACGTTCGCCGCCCCGCCGGGGAGTGGATTCTTGATCGTCGAATACGAGCGATCGAAGTGAGGGTTTACTGGCAGTAAAAAACCGATATGACGTGTAGTCAACCAGCCCCACGCCTCTCCCCGTTGGGGAGAGGCCGACATCTCGCGCCAGCGAGATGGCGGGTGAAGGGTCTTGTTACGCCAATTCATCCCCTCACCCGGTTTGCTCGCTGCGCTCGCAAACCACCCTCCCCCCAACGGGGAGAGGGTCAGAATCGCTGGTTGGCTCAATGTCTTTACTTTCCTGAACGTCTTTAGCCGCGACGCGGAGTCTGCGGAGCGGAGCGCTCCGTCTAACCCCCCACCGGTTCGCCATCGTAGGGCCGCAGCCATTGCAGCAGTTCGATGCGGTTCCCGTCGGGATCGCGGACGAAGAAGCGATCGGCGGCGGCGATCTTCACCGTTTCCTCGATCGGTACGCCGAGCGTCACGAAGTGGGCCCGGGCCGCGCGGGCGTCCGAAGTGTGCAGGCAAAAGTGCCGCGGGCTGATCGAATCGGCCTGCGGCTTGAGCAATAAGTGAATGTACGTTCCGCCGAGGTCGTACCAGATCGCGACGAAATCGAATTCCCGCGGCGCGGCGATTTCCTTCAAACGCAGCACGCGGCCATAGAAGTCGCGGCTCCGCGCCACGTCCGTAATGATGACCGAGCAATGGTCGATATGCGTGACGGTGAACGGCGCGAGTCGCTTCGCGCACGGTTCCGGGAATCGGTCGTCCGTCATGTTCGATCTCGCGCGGACTTCACGTGAAGGTCGTATTCTATACTCATGGCCGCCGCCAGCATCCTGGAACGCGAAGAGTACGTCGAGCAGGCGTACTTCTTCCGCATTTTCCGCGAGCGGATCGCCGACAACATGCCGGCGCAGGACATCCTCGAACGGCTCCACGAGGAAGTCCTGACCAGCACCCGACTGCCGTACGCCATCCAGTTCCTTGCGGCCGAACTCAAACATTCCGGCCTGCTCGGCAACGGCTTTACGAAGTTACCGCACTACTTTACCGACTTCCAGTCATATGTGGTGCGGCAAGCCGAGGACGAGAAGCAGAAACTCGCCATGGCCACGGCACTCCTGCTGTTGGAACGCGAGGCCGCTTACAAGGCGAACAATCCGACGAAGAGCGGGCTGTACGTTTATCAGTTCGAGGCGATCGCCCGCAATCGCCTCGGTTATGGCGACGGACTCGTCGCCATGGCCGCCGACCCCCATTACGACCCCGAATGGGTGCATTACATCGACATCGTGCGCCGCCAGGTCGGCGTCATCGATTTCGGCGACCTGCTCTATTTGCGTTCGGAACTCTATTCGAAGGATCAGCAGCGGTTGAACCCGGAATGGCAGCCGGTGCATCCGCCGCTGTTCGGCGAAAAGGAAGGGAAGATCGCCCGCGCCAGCCGCGGCCGCGATCCGCTCTATCTGTTCGCGGCACTGCAGCGGCAACTCGGCTATCCGGAGGTGCCCAAGTACCGCGAACGCGGCGACCTCTCCGTCAAGTTCGAGATAATCCAGAACAAGCTAAGGGAACTGGAATCGCGGCTGAAACTCGCCGAGAGCGAACTCCGCGGCAGCGTCGATTTGAGCCAGTTCGGTAAGCCCGAGATGTTCAAGAACGACCCGACCAGCGACATACCGTAAAGCCTTTCTCACGCTTCGCCGGGGTCGTCCTCTGACCAGACCGAGCGGGCGATGCTGATGCCCAGAGCCCGGATCTTGGTCCGCAAACTGCCCCGCGTGATGCCCAGAATGCGGGCGGCCTGCAACTGATTGCCATTGGTGTGCTGCAAGACCCGCACCACCACCTCGCGCTCCATCCGTTCCAGGGCCTCGGCGTACAGGTTTTCCGAGCCCGAGGCGATGATGCCGCCGACGAAATCGTCCCAGTCGAACGAACCGCGGCCGATGGGCGCGAGGATTTCGCTATTCTGTGGATTGCGGATTCGCAATGGCAAGAAGTCCGGCAACAGCACCGATCCGCTCATCCGCAATAGCGATTGCTTGACGACGCTTTGCAATTCGCGGACGTTGCCGGGCCAGGTGTAATTGCGGAGCAGGTCCATGGCGGCCGGGGCCAGTTCCTGCACCGGTTTGCCGAGTTCTTGCCCGAACCGCCGCAGGTAGTGTTCGATGAGCAGCACGACATCGTCGCCACGCTCGCGCAGCGGCGGCAGCTTGATGGTGAAAACGTTCAAGCGGAAGAAGAGATCCTTGCGGAAGCGGCCATCCTCGGCCATTTTCTCCAGGTCGGCATTGGTCGAAGCGATGACGCGGACATCGGTCTGGATGGTCTCGGCGCCGCCGACGCGCTCGAAGCGCTGCTCTTGCACCAGGCGGAGCACCTTGGCCTGCGTCAGCGGCGTCATTTCGCCGACTTCATCGAGGAAGATGGTGCCGCCGTGGCACTGCTCGAACTTGCCGATGCGCTGGCGTTCGGCGCCGGTGAAGGCGCCGCGCTCATGGCCGAACAGTTCGCTTTCCAGCAGCGTTTCGGGAATCGCGGCGCAGTTAATCGCGAGGAACGGCTTCTCGGCTCGTTTGGAATGCTGATACACGGCGCGGGCGATCAGTTCCTTGCCGGTGCCGCTTTCACCCAGGATGAGCACGGTAACATCCTGGCGGGCGACGCGGCCGATGGCCTTGTAAACTTCTTGAATCGCCGGGCAGCGGCCGATGAGCAGGTCGCCGGTGGGCGGCGTCGGGTCGACTTCGGGGATGGCCGCCGGCACCCGCATCAGCCGGCTCGATTGCGTCGCCCGGTTGATGAGCGCCCGCAATTCGGGAAGTTCGAGCGGCTTGAGCAGGTATTCGTAAGCCCCTTCCTTGATCGCTTCGATGGCCAGCCGCGTGGTGCCGTGGCCCGTGATGAGAATCACCGGAATGCGGGCATCGATTTCCTTGATGCGGTGGAAGGTGGCGAGCCCGGTGGCGTCCGGCAGGTGCACGTCGAGCACGACCACGTCCGGGCTGTCCTTGCGGACGATGGTAATGGCTTCGGCGGCGGTCGTCGCGGTCCGGAGCGTGATTTCGTCGCCGCGGAAGGCGCGCTGGAAGGCGTGCTGGATAGCCGGTTCGTCGTCGACCACGAGGAGCGTTGTCATGGCGTTGCTTTCAGCCTTGCGGCGCCGCGGTATCGGACTTGGCGACCCCCGGCTATATCGAGATGGGACGGAGAACCGGCCGAAAGGGGGCAAGCATTCGGACTGCAAGTGATTGTATTCATTTCCCAAAGCGGATCTTGTCGCGGAACTCTTCCCTTCGCTTGTGAAACCGCTTAATTCGTTCGTCTCGTGCCTTCTGCCACTTAGCCTCGTCGGCGTCGGAGGGTGGCCGAAGATCTGCTAATGACTTCAACGCATGCTCGAGCCGTTCGACGGCCTTATCATGCTGTCCAAGGCGGTGGTATTTCTCGGCGTCCCACCAATCGGCTTCAATCATGAACTCCGCTGCCTCCCTCGGCTTATCGACGCTTGCCAGTAATCTTGCACGGTCTATGAGCAGTCCACTGAGATAAGCCAGTCGTTGATCTCCTTCTCCGCAACCTGGAACACCATGACCGAGCAATTGGATTGCGATGACAACAAGACGCTCGGCCTCGATGTTGATTTTCCCACGGACGAGTGGATCAATTTCAATCATTGCCGCTGCCGCGATTTTGATAGCGAAGTCGAGCGCTCTGTCTGCGGCCGATGGGTCGGCCACCAGAACCTCCAGTTCGAGTAGGTCGAAGACCCGGAACATTTTCGGGTCCTCTTTCCGGCCGTCTGCGATTGCGTAAAGTGCGTCAGCCCACTTTTTCTTCGCGATCGCCTCATTAACCTGCCGATGGATGCGGGTAATTCGTTCGGCCTTGATGCCCCCCTCATTCAGACTGCGGGAATGAGCCATTTGGTACGAGAGCCGCACTTTTTCGAAGCGAGGGTCATAAGTTCCGGCCAGAATCTTTTCGAACGGTTCGGCCAATTTCAGCGGGTTGCCGATCCAGGCGATGAGACCGTCCCTGCCGACGACGAAGACGGCTGGAAAAAAGTCGCGGCCAGCAGCGTCCATCCATGACCGTCGTATCTGGGCGCGGTGGTCCAGTGCGACCCGGAAACCGATCGCTTCTTTGTGCTTCTCGACTACCTGACGGACCTCAGCCTCGGGATCGCCGTAAACACTGACAACAACGATTGCCGGGTGCTTCTTCTGAAGCGCGGTCAGGACGGGAAACGCTTTGGCGCACGGAACGCATTGTACGGCGGAGAACTCGACGACATAAATCGTCCAGCGTGCAAAGGCCGAAAATGTATCGCCCTTCACGAACCCAGCGGGCTTGAACGGCGGCGCCGGGCTACCGATCGAGAGCGGCTCACCCGCCTGGCTCTTGCTTGCCATCAAAAAAGAGATTGTGGCGACGAGAACGATTCGCATGATGCAATAACTCCATGAACTCAGGCGAATCCCTTTCAGCGCCAATTCCTTCGCGTCGGAGCATTAGCCGCCTTGCAATTCCGGTGCAATACTGAGTTTTTCCAACATAGACAAGGAAGGGTGGTTTCTCGGACTGGGCTTTTCGTCAGCCGCCGGAAGGGTTGCAGGAAGATTCGCTGGGGGAGTTGGACGCTTCTGGGTGGCACCGGCTTCTAGCCGGTGTGTCTTTACTTGCACCGGCTGGAAGCCGGTGCCACCCAAGAATTGTCTATAGACTACCGCCGCCCCCAGGAGATTTTAGGTGCACCCGCCGGAAGCAGAAACGCGCAGCACCGCAATGCGGAGTGCTGGCGCGAACAGTGCCGTAATAGCCACATCGACGCAAAATGACCCAATTCCGGCCCTCTTTAGTGCCCTCCGTCGCCGAACGCCCATTTAACTGACACTCTTCAAATGAGATTGTTTTCCATTTCGGGTCGCGTGGTCGGCGGTTTCATGTGCGGGGAACTTGACGCGGATCGAAGCGCCGCCGCCGACGCGGTTGGCCGCCTCGATCGTCCCGCCGTGATCTTCCACGATGCGCCGCGAGATGACCAGCCCAAGCCCCAGGCCGGTTTCCTTGCTGCTGACGAACGGCTGGAAGATCTTGGGCAGCACCTCATCGGAGATACCCGAGCCGGTGTCCGTCACTTCCACCTCCACCCAGTCGCCTGAAACCAGTACCGCGACATTCAGGTTGCCCCCGTTCGGCATCGCGTCGAGCGAATTGAGGACGATGTTGACCATCACTTGCTGGAACTGGGCGGCATCGATGGTGAGGACGACGCCGCCGGGGGGAGCTTCGAGCCGCGTTGTGACGTGCTGCTTGTCGGCACGGCCGCGGGTGAGCCCGAATACCCCTTCGATGACCGGAATGAGGTTCACGGGGCGGCGTTCCGGCCGCGGCGGCCGTGCGAAATCGAGGAACGTTTGCAGCGACCGCTCCATGCGGCGAACTTCCGATTCGATGATCCGTAGATCGACGGCGGTGAGGCTCATCTGGCCGTCTTCGATGCCGGCCTGGGCGAGCATTTTGATGGAAGTGAGCGGGTTGCGAATTTCGTGGCCGACGCCGGCGGCGAGTTGCCCGACGGCGGCCAGTTGCTCGGCGCGCATGACTTCGCGCTCGCGCTCGTGCAGTTGCTGCATCACTTTCTCAATCCGCGACGTCAGGTCATCGATCTCTTCGTGGAGGCCGTCGAGTTTTCCTTCGCCGGTGAGGACGATTTCGGGCATCTTGGGGTCGAGTTTGCCGGCCGCGTCGCGGATTTGCACCTGCAGCCGGCGGATGGTGCGGTTGAGCGAGCGGGCGATGCCGTAACCGAAGACGAGGCCGGCGACGCCGCCGAGCGTTGCGACGCCGGCCATTCCCCACGCCAGTTGCCGCAGCACGCGCTCGTGTTCCTGGGCCGTTTCTTCCAGTTGCCGATCGTTGTAAAGGCGGAATTCGGAGCAGGGTTTGAGCACGTCCGTTTCAAGGAGTTGCATGGCGGCTTGAAGAGCCACTTCGTGGCGTTCCCGCCCGGCCGAAATCGGCGGCAGCGATTGCCAGCGCCGCAGGTATTCGTCGAACCCCGCCTTCATCTGCTCGGTCAGTTGCCGTTCTTCCGATTCGTCCGAAACGGCTCGAAGGAACTTCATGTGCCGGCGGAGGCGATCGTGCAGCGGGGCGACCTCTTCGATGCGCTTATCTTCGAGTGTGAGGACGTTGTTGAGGCATTCTTCCATCTCGACGGCGGCGCGGCGACTGGCCACGTTCTCGCGCAGCACGTTGGCGATCTTCTCTTGCTGATGGAACAGCGATACCGCCGTGAGCACGCACAGAGCCAGGCAGGTGCTGGAGAGCGCCACCGCCCAGTAGAAACTCCAGCGAAGGTCGGTCATGGCGGGCCCCGGCGGTGCAGCGGTCGCAGTAACAGTAATTATTCACGCCGGGGGGTTCGACGGAAGGCATCGGAGCGGAAAACTCCAAGAATGTTTGCGGGCGACGGGTCGCGGTTTCCGAAAGAGTTGGCCGCCAAGGCCGAATTGCCTAAGAGAGCATGAACCGCTCTTCCTGGAGGAACGCCATGAGTATCCCCGGCCCTTACGGCGACATCCGCCATCCGTTCGGGCTGCCGATGGGGACCGTGCGCGGTTTCATCTCGCTGCTCATCTGTTCGTTCTTCTGGATTTACCTGCTATTGCCGGCCCCGGCGGATCAACGGCCGCTCACCGTGCCGCTGGCCCATTTCTTCCTGCTATCGCTGGTGTTCCTGGCGTTCGCATCGCACCCGATCCTGCACGACGCCCAGCGCTCCGAGTTCTTACCGTGGTTGATGCGATTCTTCTTCGTCGGCGGCAGCATCGCTGTGGTCGTTTATGTGGCGTACCAAGATCCGAGCCGGCTCTCGGTTCGATTGACGCCCGAGCAAGCGGAGGTGTCGCAGTGGCCAGTGTTGCTCGGCACCTTGTGCGGCGGCTTCGGCGCCGGGCTCTTCTTTCGGTTCATCTTCGGCCGCAAAAGCGATCTGTTCCAGTCGCTCCGCGCCTGGGTCGGCATCGTCGCCATTTTGCTTCTGGTGATCGAAACGGTGTATCAATTCGCGATCCGGCCGAGCCTGGCGCAACCGCCCGGCCCCGAGGCGATGAAGGTGTGGGAAGGGATCATCATCGCGTTTGTGGCCGCCTACTTCGGCAGCCGGGCGTAACCCCGCGCCGCGGCAATGCGACGCGGAGTGTCACGACAATCAGGGCTTGAGAACGCCCGTGAGCGCCGTTTGATCCAGCTTGTACTGCATCTTCTCGGCGTTCAGTTCCGATTCGACGCGGCCGATCTTGTCGCGAACCTTTACGTTCACGTTGCCGGAGAGCGCGACCTCGCCGGAACCGGCCAAAAACGAAAGCGAATCGCACGTCCCCTCGGCGCCGAAGCCGACGAACTTCACCCTGCCGGTCGCCGTCACGTTCGAGCCCTGCCCCTTTTCGGGGGATTTGATGTCGACCTTGTCGCAGGTCACTTTCATGACGAGGTTATCGCCGTGGCGCACTTCGAAGCTCGGCTCGCCGTCGCCGACGCGGAGGACGATTCGGAACTTGGTGGCCGCGGGACCCACGCTCGGCTTGGACGGAGCGATTAGCGGATCGGCCGCTTGAACCGTGGGTAATGGCGGAGTGGCGACCGGCAGATTCGTGCCTGGGCCCTGGGAATACACGGTTGAAGTTGGCGGAACCGTCGGCCTTGCCAGAGGCGCAGGATCCGGCTCGGCGATCGGCGGCGCGAGTGGAGCAGCGGCGCCAGCAGTTGGAAGTACACCCGCGGGAGGTACTGATGTGGGGACGGAGCTGTAATCGGGCGTGTAGTTGGGAGCTGTGACTTTGTGGCCTGGAGTAGTCACGAACACCGGTTTGGGAGCGTCGCCTGTTTTCTCGGGCAGCGGCAGCGGAGGCAGTTCGCCCGTCTTGCTCGGCGTCTGTGCCACCGAGGGCGTCGCATTGGCGGACGGCAGCGGCAGCACTGGAAGCTCGACTGGCGGTAAACCACTCGCCGCACTGATCGGAACGTGCGGCGGAATCGGCGTCCACTCCGACGGGTTTTTCAGGGAGTTCTGCAGTTGTTCCGCTGACCTTTCCTTGGATTGCTTGATCGGAACCTTGGCCTCGGCAACCGGCTTCGGCTCGGGAGCGGCCTGCTTCACTTCCGGGAGCGGCGGCAGCGCCGGCTCGGGCTTCGGCAACTGGCCGGCCAGCGCCGCCAGTCCGCCCAGCGACACGCCGACCAGCCCGGTCATCACTTTCCAGCGGGAAAACAGCATGAGCTTCGTCTCCTCGGGGTCGGAACGGGTGGGGGCCCATTCCAGGGAAGCGGCCAGGAGATAGCGAAGGGGAAAAAGCCTGTCTGCGCCAAAAGCGAAGTGCCGGAACGGCGGCCTTTGTATCAATTCCCTGAAACCGGTTGACAAGCGGGCGAAGTTCGGCCATCAGTGAAGGGTAGGATCGCCAACCGGGAGGATTGAACATGGGCGCTTTGACCGCATCGGTGCTCGGGTTGGCGATGCTTTCTCCGGTGCTCGCGCCGGTGCCGGCGGCGCCGAAGCCCGACCCGTTCGCCAAGGGCTACCTCGGCATCTACTTCAGCGGTTCCGGGCCCAATTCCACGCTGGTCATCGAGCGGTTGGAGCCAAACCAACCGGCGGCCGCGGCGGGCATCCGTCCCGGCGACGTCATCGTTCGCGTCAACGAACTGCAACCGCGGCTCGTCCAGCAGGTCATCGATCACGTCTGCACGTTTCGCCCCGGCGCCGTGATTGAAGTGGAAGTGCAGCGCGGGGCGGCGCGAAAGGCCTTCAAGATCAAGCTCGGCACGCGCCCGCCAGATGCCGGCTACGTTCCGCTCCCGCGCGGCCGCTTCGACCGCGATTGACCGCGCCGCCGCCAACTCCAACCGATAAA
>DATNBQ010000545.1:0-2509 GCA_035571955.1 Urbifossiella sp.
ACC
The DNA here is from genome assembly GCA_035571955.1 of Urbifossiella sp. GTDB lineage: Bacteria > Planctomycetota > Planctomycetia > Gemmatales > Gemmataceae > Urbifossiella. The sequence goes on from DATNBQ010000545.1 coordinate 4, forward strand.
ATTCGCAAGGCGAACACCTCGGGAATGGGGGTGGCGATCCATTGCGGCGCGGGGCTCGGCCGGACCGGCACGGTGATCGCGGCGTATCTGGTCGCCGGCGGGATGTCCTCCAAGGAAGCGGTGACGCGCGTGCGCCAATTGCGGCCCGGCTCGGTCGAAACCGCTGAGCAAGAGCGCGCCATCGATGCCTTCGCCCGCCGCTCGAAGCGCCCTCCGGACGAAGAAACCCGGTAAACGCATAAACGTTTCGTAAGCTCGTTCCCCTTTCCCATTTCGACGCTACAATACACTTTCCGCCCAATTCACCCGCTGCATGTCGCGCCCGAGCGTGCCCGATGCCCTCCGATTCCATTGTTGGTTTTCTCGACCGGGCCCGTGCCAGTCGCGTCTTGTTTCCAGAACAAATCGACCAGTTGTTCCGGCAGCCGGACCTGCCCCACGCGAACCTCGATTCGCTTTGTCAATATCTGGAAGAACGCGGTGCCCTGACGCGGTTCCAGGCGGAAGCGATTCGCAACGGCCGCGGCGACGACCTCAACTTCGCGTCCTATCCCGTCGTTGAAGAAACGGGCCCTTGCCCCGGCGGGACCGCTTACCGAGCCTTGCACCCATCGCTGCGAACGCCGATTGAACTGCGCCGCTTCAAGGCGGACCTTCTTTTTCCCGCCGATACACCTGGGGCGTTCCTGCAACGCGCTCAGACCGCCGCGGCCCTGCACCATCCTTACCTCGTCACCTTGCTCGATGCGGGGATGAACGGCGAGGAGCCGTACGCGGCCGTCGAAGTTCCCGCCGATTCGGTGCCGCTCGATGTGTTGGTGCACGACATCGGGCCGATGCCGAGTTTCCTCGCGGCGGAGTACGGTCGGCAAGCGGCGAGCGCCCTTCGCGCGGCCCACGAACGCGGCCTCTGGCACGGCGACCTGCGGCCGGCCAATATCCTCATCGGCCCCATGACCGCCAAGCCGGGCGCCGACGGAATCATGAAGCGGCGGCCGGCGCCGAACGCCGCCGTGAAGGTTGCCGAGCTCGGCCTTGTACCGAAGCGGCCGGCGGCGGTGCTCAGCCCGCCGCCCGTGGAATCGCTGCCCTATCTGCCGCCCGAACGACTGGAATCCGCGGCCTACGAGCCGCGCGGCGACCTGTATTCGCTTGGCGCGACCCTTTACCACTTGCTAACCGGGCGGCCGCCATTCGCCGGCGCCACGCCGACCGAACTCACGCTGAAAGTGCGTTCGACCGAACCGCCGCCGCTCGCGGCCTTGCGGCCCGATGTACCAATGGCGTTCTCGCAAGTCGTGCATCAGTTGCTGAAGAAGCAACCGGACGACCGCCCGGCGACGGCGCAAGAAGTGGAGCAGGCCCTGGCGGCGTTCTGCCGACCCGGCAGCATGGCTCCGCTGACGGCCGTTCCAATGGCCACGGCGCCGGTCATGGCCGTCCCGGTGGAAGAGGATGTGCCGACGCCCGAGGCTCATCCGTCGTCCGCGGACGATTGGGGCGCGAGCACCGATTTCCATTCGGCCCACGCCGAGGCGGCTTCCAAGCCCGTCGCCAGGCGGCAGCTTTCCGCGAAGGACAAAGCCCGCACCAAGCTGCTGGTGATCCTGGGGTTGTGCCTGCATATCAGTGCGGTGGCCCTGGTCGTCGCCTACTTTGCCGGCGCGTTCAATTCGTCGCCGGAACCGGAACCGGCCCCGACGAAGCACAAGGAACCGGCCAAGAAGAAGCCACGAACGCGGCCGTAAATACTCAGACGGAGCCGCGACCGTTTGGGAGCGGTGTACTTTAGCACTTGCATCGCTCCCTGACGGTCGCGGCTCTGACAATTCCTGCCAAACCAACGGTCCACCCACCGAATTGCAAGCCTACCTCTGGATGAGGGAGCGATGCCGCATCTGGCGGCTCTTCCGCCTCTCCATCGCAATCCATTCGACCGGATTCTCGTCGCCCAAGCTCTCCAACACGGTCTGACCATTGCAACAGTCGACCCGCAGCTTTCCGCGTACGCCGTCGCTCAGCTTGCAACGTCTTGATCGTTTGTCGCGCCTTTCTCTCGATTCTCTTCAAAGTGGCCCCAGTATAATGGCCCCATGAGCGACACCGAGCTGTTCTTCTCGATGCGGCCCGCTTACCCCTGGTCGCTCTATCCCATCGGGCTGCCCGCGCTCGCGATCATCGCAATCCTTCTCGTTCTCTTCACGCTCTGGACTTACTTTCACCATCCTCAGGCTACGCGCAAGCGAGTCCTCACCATCCTCGCCCTGCGGCTCGCCGCCCTCATTGTCGCACTCCTCACGGCCATTCGCCCCAGCGTCGGCTTCCAGGAAGAACCGAAAATTCCTTCCACCCTGCTCATCGGCATCGACATGTCCGAAAGCATGACGGTGAAGGATGAAGTGAACAGCCAGGCGCGGACCGACGCCGTTCGCCGCGTCCTGGACAAGTGCCAACCGACCCTCGACGAACTGGCCAACGACCAGAACGTGAACGTCAAGATTTACGG
>DATNBQ010000546.1:0-17540 GCA_035571955.1 Urbifossiella sp.
TTGCAGGTACGCCGCCAGCGTGTCGGGCCGGAACTTGCTGCCGAGCGCCCCGAGTGCATACTTCGCCGCCGGGCCGCTCGTGCCGGCACTGTAAAACGAATCCTCGGGCTTCAGCGGTTCCTTGTCGTCGTCGGGGTCGGCTTTTTTGGCCTTGGTTTCGGTGTGACAGGCGGCGCAGCCAGCGACAGTGAAAAGAACACGACCGCGATCCATACTCGCCCGGTATTCGTTGGAAAAGGCCGGGCTCCGCACCGGCGCTAGCGGCCGCCCGGAGAGCGAGACCAGGTAATTCACCACGGCGAAGCGTTCGGTTTTTCCCGCTTCGTCCGCGGTGAAGAGGCTGGGCATGGTGGTGTGCGGCCGGAGTTTCGCGGGGTCGGCGAGCCAGGCATCGAGCCAGCCGGCATACGCCCGTTTGGCGACATCGGTGAGGTCCGGGCCGCGGCGCTCGGCGAGCCCCTTGGCCATCGCGTCCGCCCCGGTCGCCTTGTGGCAGCGGATGCAGGCCAGTTCCTCGAAGGTGAAGCGACCCCGTTCCAGTTGCACGTCCTTGGCAAACTGGGCTGGGCGGTCTTTCGGGAGATGCCCCAGCACCTGGTGCGGCAGCGGTTCGAGGCGGAAGCCGGGGCCCTGCCAGCGGAGTTCCACGCGCATCGCCTGGTTCACCGCATCGGTATCGAAGGTCGCCTTGAATGGCTGCACGCCGCCGCCGAGCGTCACTTCCTGACCGGCCTGCGTTTGCGGGTTCTGCCTCGCCGTCGCGAACAGCACCGGCTTGCCATTCACTTCCACTCGCAGCGTGCCGTTTTGAACCGCGGCGGTGAAGGCGTACTTCCCCGGCCGCACCACATTGATCTGCCCCTTCCATTCGATGGTCGCGGCATGGTGCAAGCGCGGGTGCGGCGACTGGCCTGCTCCCAGGGTGATGGCTGCCGTCGGTTCCAGGCGAAGAACGGACTTCGCGCCATCGGAGTAAGTGGCGACGAGCCCCGGCTTGAGGTCGCCCGGTTCGGCGGCGAATCCCGTCGTTGCGAAAAGTGTGAATGCCAGCGGCATGAGGACGCGCGAAGTCATTGGCGAGGTGCCCGCAAGGGAGGGGTTCGGCGAGGAAGTGTCATTATCGCAGGGAAGAACCGAATGCCAAGATTAGCCGCGACCCGAAGGGGAGCGCGCAAGGATCGCTTCCAATCACTTGTTCTCGACCACCGCCGGGGCGATCAAGTAGTACAGCACCGGGACCACGAGCAGCGTCAGGACCGTCGAACTGCACAGGCCCCAGACGATGACCGTGGCCAGCGGCCGCTGCACGTCCGAACCGAGGCCGGTAGCCAGGGATGCCGGCAGCAACCCGAGGATGGCGACGAGCGAGGCCAACAGGATCGGGCGAAGGACATCCTGGGCGCCCTGAAGCACGGCCTCGCGCAATGCCATACCTTGCGTGCGCAGCGCCGTCACGGCGCGGATCATCAGTACGCCGTTCATGATCGACACGCCGAAGAGAGCCGCGAACCCGACCCCCGTCGACACGTTCAGGTTCATGTCGCGGAACCACAAGCCGATCACGCCGCCGACGAATGCGAACGGCACCGAGAACAGCAGCAAGAGCGCGATCTTCACCGAGCCGAACGTCATCAGAAGCAGGGCGAAGATCAAGATCACGGTAATCGGCATGACGTAGACGAAGTGTTCGCGGGCGCGGGTGAGGTTCTGATACATGCCGAGCCAGCCGACGCGATAACCCGGCGGCACGTCGGCCGCGAGTTCCTTGTCGAACAGTTTCTTCGCCTCTTCCACGAAGCTCCCCTGATCGCGGCCGACGATGTCCGTGCGCACGGTAATGCGTCGGCGGCTGTCTTGCCGAGCGATGAGCGTTTGCCCGTCGGCAACGTCGATCGTCGCCACCGAACCGAGCGGCACCGGTTGCCCGTCCTGAGAATAGACCGGCAAGCGGCCGATCGCTTGCGGCGACGGCACCGCCGCTCGATCCACCTTGGTCACGATGTCGAATCGGCGTTCGCCTTCATACAGAGTGGCCACCGGCGCCCCACCAAGCGCCGTGTCGATCACCCGCGCGACATCCTCCATGCGGACGTTGTAACGAGCGCACAAACGCCGATCCGGCGCGATCACCAATTGCGGCTGCGGCCCTTCTTGCTCGACATTCACGTCCTGCGATCCCGGCACTTCCTTCAGAAGCTCGACGGTGCGGTTGGCGAGGTCGAGCAGCACTTCGGATTTCGGCCCCGAAAACTCGACGGCCAGGTTCGCACTGGTGCCGTTGGTGTCCTCGGTCACGCTATCGATGATCGGTTGCGTGAAGTTGAAGCGGGTGGTGGGAAACTCGGCCCGCAGGCGCGAACCGAGCGCCGCCACCAGGTCTTGCTTGTTCGAAAACTGCGTCCATTCGCGCCGCGGCTTCGGCCCTATCATGATCTCCATGCGGCTTGGCGGGAACGGGTCGGTGCCGCTATCGTTGCGGCCGCACTGCACCGAGATGAAGTGAATGTCGTCGAATTCGAGGGCGATCTCGCGGATCCGGGCGCCGAAGAGATTGGTCTGTTCCAGCGAGGTCCCCTCGGGGAAATTCGCCCGCACCCAGATCACCCCTTCATCCATGTACGGAAGGAACTCGAAGCCGAGCTTGGGGGCAACGCGGAGCGCGACGAGCCCGACGATGCAGATCATGACCGCCACGGTGACCCAGCGGGCGGCAAGCAGGCCGCGGAGCACCGCGCCATAGATCGGCCGGGCGAGCTTTAATACCGGGTTCTCCCATTCCTTGTAACCGCGGCGGAACAGGAACGTCGCGATCACCGGCACCACGAAGAGCGCGAAGAAGAGCGCCCCAGCCAGCGCGTAGACCATCGTGAGCGCCATCGGCCGGAACAGCAGACCCTCGATGCTTTGCAAGGAGAGCAGCGGCAGATAGGCCGCGACGATCATCAGCACCGAGTAGAAGACGGGGCGTTCCACTTCAAGCGCAGCCTGGAGCACAACCTTGCGAACGTCCGGTTTCTGGCCCCCTTCGGTGGCCGCGCCGAGCCGCTTGGCCACGTGCTCGGCCATGATGATCGCACCATCGGCAATGATCCCGAAGTCGATGGCGCCGATCGAAAGGAGACCGATCGGGATATTCGTCAGGTACATGAGGCCGAGGGCGAAGAGCAGCGAAAACGGGATCGTCAGGGCGACCAAAAAAGCCGCGCTCGGCCGGCCGAGGAAGAGCAAGAGCACCAGCACCACCAGCGTGATGCCGAGCAAGACGCTATGGGATACGGTTTCCAGCGTCGCATCGACGAGATGCTGGCGATCGTAAAAGGGAACGATCTGGACGCCGGGTGGAAGTTCCGTCGCGTTCAGTTCCGCGGCGGCGTCCTGCACTTCCTTGAGCACGAGCGAGGGGTTCTCGCCGCGCCGCATCAGGCAGATTCCTTCCACTCCTTCCGCTTGATAATCCTTCGTGTAAATGCCCGAGGGGGGCGGCGAATCGAGCGACACGATGGCCACGTCGCGGACGTAAATCGGCAAGCCAGCAATCGACTTGATGAAGACGTTCTCGATTTGCGGGATGGTTTGCAGTGCGCCGCTGCCGCGGATGACGAACGACATGCTGCCGCGCGGCAACACGCTTCCCCCAGCCGACGTGTTGTTGGACTTCACCGCGTCCATCACGTCCGCCAGGCTCAGCCCGTAGCGGGCCAGTTGGGCCGGGCGAAAGCGGACGGTGAACTGCTTTTGTCGGCCGCCGAAATTGGCGACTTCCGCGACGCCCGGCGCCCTCAGCAACCGCGGGATCACGACCCAGTCGTTGACCTCGCGCAGCGCCATCAGGTCTTGCGTGCCGTCGCCCTTGAGTTCGTAGCGGTAGACTTCGCCGTAGGCGGTGGCGAGCGGCCCCAGGTCCGACTTCGCCCCGGCCGGTAGGTCGAGAGCCGTCAGTTTCTCCAGCACCCGCTGCCGCGCCCAGTAGGCTTCGGTCCCTTCCTCGAACACCAACTGCACCACGGAAAGGCCGAAGATGGTTCGCGAACGAATCACGTCCACCTTCGGCACGTTCCGCATGCCGATTTCGATGGGAACGGTGACCTGGCGTTCGACGTCTTCGGGGGCCCGGCCGGGAAACACCGTGATGATCGAAACCATCTGCGAGGAGATGTCCGGGTAAGCATCGACGGGTTGGCGGCGGAAGGCATAGACGCCGAAGCCGACGACGGCGAGCGTCAAAAAGAGGATCAGTGCGCGGCGCGAAACGGCCGCCGCGATCAGAGTGGCAATCACGGTTCCACCCCCGGAGTATTGGGTGTGGGCAGCGATTTCGCCACGATCGGCTTGAGCAGAATGGCCCCCGAGCCGAGCACGCGGTCGCCGGAGGAAAGCCCGCGGAGCACTTCGATGCGATCCTGGTGGATTTCACCGACGTCGACGGCAGCGACCTTCCATTCACCGGGTTCGCCGGCGATGAGCAGGTAATCGTTGCGGCCGACGTGGATCACGCTATCGGTCGGGACCAGGAGCGCTTGCCGGGCGTCAGTTCCCATGCCGATCTCGGCAAACATGCCGGGGCGAAGGCGGTCGTTCAAATCGTCGATGAAAAACAGAACGCGGAGGGCGCGGCGATCCTTGCTCACGACCGGGGCGATGCTGCGAACGCGACCGGTGAAGCGGGCATTCGGAACGCCGAAGAAGATCGCCTCGCAGTTCTGCCCCGGCATTACGCGATTGGAAAAACCTTCGGGAACGTCGGCCATCACGATGTCTACATCGGAGGTGACCGAGGTGAGCATGGCGGGGTCGAGGCCGGCTTGTTGCAGTTGCCTGGCGCCGGCGGCCTCATCGCGGATCGCTTTCTTCATCGCCACTTCGGCTTCGCGCACGTCCTTGCGGCCTTGCAATTCCACTTGAATCAGGTCGGCCCGGGCGATGTCGAGATCCTTACGGGCATCGGTTCCCGCCGCGACGTACGTTTCGAGCCGCTTGATCTGGGCCTGCTGGGCGGCTAACCGGACCGCGGCGAGTTCTCGCGCCGACGCCAGTTGAGCATGCGAAAAGCTGATGTCGGCCGTCGCACGCTGCCAGTCCATGTACGTGGTGAGCACGTCCGGGGAATTGAACTGCCAGGAATCGTGGCCGCGGCTGGTGACGATGGCAGCGCCGGTGATGGCGGCCAGTTCCACTTCGCTGTGGCGAACGCTGCTCGGCCGCAGGCTCGCCGCCACCGTACCGGTCACATTCAACACCGGCGTCGTCACCCGCGTCGACAGCACCGGGATTACCTGCAACTTATCCGTCAGCGGCGAATCGGCGTCGATGCGAATGACGCCCGGTCCGACGATGCGGACGGCATCGAGCGGTCGCCGCGGCCGCGCCTCCGGTTCCGGTTTCGCCGGCGCCCGCAGCAAATAAAACAGGAAGCCCACCGTTGCCGCCAGGGCGATGGCGAACTGGGCCACGGAACCGAATCGGCCGAGGATTTTTCGCGCTTTCATCGGGTGACCTTGCGGCCCAGAGCCGCGGAGTAGCGGTACAGGGCGCGCCAGTAGGAGGCCCGCGCCGTGATGTAAGCCCGGTACGTCTCGCGGAAATTGCGCTGGGCGTCGAGCAAATCGACGAGTGGCCGCCCGCCGGCCTGATAGACCGTCGTGATGCTGTCGAGCACTTCGCGGGCGATTTTCAGTTGATCGGCCGCGATCGCCTCGGCGTTGGCGGCCGCGGTGCGGAGGTCCTGCGCCGCGCTCTCCACCTCAGCCCGCAGGCTCACCAGGGCCGCATCGTAATCGCGCTGGCTTTGAACGAACAGGGAGGCGGCCTTGGCCCGGTTCCCCTGATTGCGATCGAAGATCGGCAAGGTCATTGTAAGCGCGGCCCCCCAGGAATTGGCATCCGGGAAGCCGATGGCCTGCGTCTGGTATTGCCGCGTCACGCCGACCAGCGGCGTGACCGTGGGGTAAGCGTTGCGGTACTCGACGACGGTGTTGGCGCGGGCGCGTTCGACCCGGGCGCGAAGGGCCTGCAAATCGGGGCGGTTTTCGACGGCCAGGCGGAAGCCGTCGTCGGTAGATGGCGCTTCGCCGAGGACATCGGGCAACGTTCCGTCAACGTCGAAATCGGGGTCGGCATCGCTGCGGCCAATCATCGCCCGCAACTTCAATTTCGACACCGCCAGGGTATTGGCGGCATCGCGCTGTGCCTGCCGACTCCGCAACAGGTCGAGGCGGAGTCGCTTGAGTTCCACTTCCGCGCGGCCGCCGGCGACCACGGTTTTCGCAAGCGCCCCCTCGACTCGTTCCAGGTTCGCCACGTCTTGCCGGGCCAGCGCATGCAAGCCCTTCGCTTCGAGCACGGTGTAGTAAGCAATCACGGCGTCGAGAATGCGGAGACGCACGCGGTCTTCGAAATCGGAGAGGGAAGCGCGGACGCCGTGGGCCGCCGCCGCCATGTTCGCCGCCCGCTTCCCAAAGAGAAACCAATCAATCGAGTAACCGACTTGAATATCCTGCTGCGGCGGGCCGCCTTGCAACGTCGGCGTGAATGGGCGGGTCAGCGGCAGCAACTGGATGTCCGTGAACAGCGTCGGATTCGGCCGCAGCGACGCCGTCAGGGCCTCGGCATTCGCCTGGTTGATCGCCTCGAATCCGGACCGCAACTGCGGATCGCTGACCAGGACGGCGTTGATGATCTGATCGAGCGACAAGCCGCGATCGGAGGCTTCGTCCGTCGGGAGCAGCGCGGGACGATGGAGAAGGTGGGGCGGCGGCGCGACTTCCAGCGGCTTCGGGGTTGCCGCGGGTTTCTGGAAACCGGCGGGCATCAGGCTGCCGTCATGCTTGGGCGTCGGCGGGGGCACCACCGCGGTTTCGGGCAACACCCGCGGCACCTGAGCCGACGGCGCGACATGAACGTTTAGCCGCGCGGCGGAGTCCGCGGAGCCGAGCGCGGGGCGCTGCGCCAACGGATCGTATGGCGTTTCGGGCGTGGCCGCGCAGCCGCACAAAAACAGCAGCGCCGCGACCCCGAGCGGTCGTGGCGCCTCGGCAAATCTCCGCCCCATCTTCATCGAAAATCCCAAACCAGCCGCGCGTTCGCTAGCGGGCCGCTTCGGATTATCGACAGAACCGGCAAACTCGCTCCATCTTTAAAGGTGTGGAATGGATAATCCGTACCGCCGCGCGAGAAGCAGCCCCTGAATGGCGCAATGCCTCTCTATAAAGGCGAGGGGGCCGCATTTCGTTCGCCGATGTCGGGAAGTTCATGCCTCACGTAGTCATCGTTGGCGGCGGGCTCTCCGGAATGGCCACGGCCTATCGCTTACGCCAGGCCGCCGCCAACATCTCCGTCAGCGTCTTCGAGAGCAACGTCCGCCCCGGCGGCAACATCGGCACCGAAAATCACAAGGGATTCGTCGTCGAAAGCGGCCCGAACGGCTTCCTCGACCGTACCCCGGCCGTACCGCAACTGTGCGCCGATCTCGGCCTGGGCGAGCGCCTCATCGCCGGCAGCGAACCTGCCCGCAAGAATCGCTACTTGTTCCTCGATGGCCAGCTGCGCGCCTTGCCGCGCGGCCCACTCGGCCTGCTCACAACGCCGCTCTTGACGGCTCGAGGCAAGTGGCAGCTTCTTACCGAACCGTTCCGTCGCCGTCGCCGCGACGGCCAGGACGAATCGGTGGCCGAGTTCGTAACGCGGCGAGCGGGTAAGCAAGCCGCGGATACCTTCGCCGATGCACTCGTCACCGGCATCCACGGCGGCGATCCGGAATTGCTCAGCGTGGCGGCGGCCTTTCCGCGGTTGCCGCAAATGGAACGGGAAGCGGGAAGTGTGGTCCGCGGCTTCCGCCGCGCCGCCAAGGAGCGCCGCAAGGAAGCCCGAGCCCGCGGCGAAATCCCCGGCCCGCAGCGGATGTGGTCGTTCCGCGAAGGAATGCAAGTTCTGACCGACACTTTGGCCGAGGAACTTGGGCCCTCGCTGAAGATCGGCGTGCGCGTGCAATCGATTTCCACTTCGGCGAGCGTCGCCCCGTGGAAGGTTTATGGCGAGCGAGGGCAAGCATGGTCCGCGGATGCGGTGGTCCTGGCTTGCCCGGCGGCGGAACAAGCAGCGATCCTCGAGGAACTCGACAGTCAACTCGCCGATGAAGTTGCCGGCATTCCGTACAACCGCATCGCCGTCGTCGCCCTCGGTTATCGCGAATCCGATTGCCCGGTCGCCGCGGACGGCTTCGGCTTCATCGCCCCCCAGAACACGCGCCGCGATCTCCTCGGCGTCCAGTGGTGTTCGTCGATTTATCCTGGCCGGGCGCCGCAGGGGTTCGTTCTCTGGCGAGCCTTGTGCGGCGGCGTCCACCGCGCCGAGATGGTGGACTGGAGCGACGACGAGTTGCTGCGAGCGGTTCACGCGGAGATGCAAGCGGCGATGAAAGTGCGGGGCGAACCGGTGTTCGCGCGGATCGTCCGCTGGCCGGCCGCGATCCCGCAATACGTCCTCGGTCACCTCGACCGCCTGGCCCGCGTCGATGCCGCGGCAAGCCAGTATCCGGGCCTCTTCCTCACGGGAAATGCCTACCGGGGAATCTCGATGAGCGATTGCGCCGAGCAAGGCGCGGCCATCGCGGCCAAGGTCGCGCTGTTTCTGGCAAACGAGTACTAACTGCCGCTTCGGTTGCGGCACCCGACGAATAAGTTTATTCTGGATTAATGAGCGAGCCAATCCGGGAGGTCGATCCCGCGGATCTGCGGCTCCCTCCGTCGCGATCCGTGGCGTCGACCCGTGGAAGTTGCATCGACAAATCGGCAAGTATGGATCATCGAAGCACGAAATGCCTCCTCTTCTCGTCTACGAGGATCCCGATGGATTGCTGGAGATCATCGACGGCGCCGCGCGAGCCACACGGATTGCCAAGCTTTCCCCCGGCACGCTGGTTCCAGTTCAGGTAATCGGCCGATACAAACGGAGTAGAGCCAATTCTCCCGCAGTGAGGGATCGACTGTGACGACAAACGAAACCCGGGAAGAACTGTTCGCAGCCCTCCATGAACTCTGCCGGCTTGTTCCCGACCTGCGATCGGGACAGCTTTTTGCCGCCGTTGGCGAGCTATGCGCCGACATCCACGGTCGATGCTTGTGGGAAGCCACTGACGCCGAACTTGTGGAGGCCGTCTGGCAATTCCGACGCAACTACGAATCGGCCGCGGCTAAGTCGGGCGACCTTCTTGGCGCTCCGGTTTGAATCACTTCGCTGCAACATCAACCGCGAAGAAGGCGTCCACCGGTTCGCAGCCGGTCGAGTCGGCGACGATGACCGAGAAGACGTGGCGGCCGGGAGCGGTATCGGCAGCCAGCGGGATCGTGAGCGTCGTCGATTGCTCCTGCCCCGGCTGGCTCCGCAGGGTGAGACTGCGATCGGCGAAGCGGCCGCGGCCAGGCAGATTGATCCGCACATCCTCGGCCTTCACGCTCGTTCCCGCCAGCGTCAGTTTCACCGTGAAGTTCGCACCGGGGTTCGCGCGCTGCAGCGTCGGCTCCGCGGCGAGCCGGTGCGGTGTCCAGTCGCGCAAATGGCTCCCCGAAACGCACAGCGCATCGCAGGCTTGCCCCGCCGCTTCGCCCCACTTCACCCGGCGCCGATAGTCTTCCGCATTGAAGACATATGGCCCGCCGTGCTCGGCCAGCACCCACTCGGGCGCCGCGTCGAGCACTTTCTTCGCACTGGTCCCGTAGGGAATCGGCGAACTGCGGTTCAATCCCATCCAACCGCCGGTGCCGCTGAATTGATCCTGGTGGAAGAAGTTATCCGCCGTGAACAGGCAGTGCTTGCCGTCGATGGTGGTCTCGATGCCGGAGGTGAACCACGACTGGCCAGGTAAATGGTAAAACTTGAAGGTGTAGCCGCCCCAGGCCGCGGTGTCGCCGTCCTTGAATTCCTTCGTGAATTTAATGGGCCGGGCGTCGAGGAAGGGGGCCCGCAGCCGAAACGGGTCCTTGAGCGGCAGCGCCACCAGATCGAGCCCCCACACTTCGCAGCGATCGCGGCCGTTAAGCACGTAAATGCCGTCGAAGTGGTCGTAGTGGGCGTGGCTGAAACCGACGACTTCGACCGGGCCAAGCTTTTCGTCCTTGCGGAGTTTCTCGATCTGATCGGCGCTGCGTTGTCCCCAGGGATCGAGAATGAGAATGCCGTCGCCCTGGCGCGACTTGAGCACGTAGGTGTTGCCGGTGATCCAGAGATGGTCGGAAAGCTTGGCCCACGGCTTTTCGCCGGCGCTGGCGATCTGTTCCTTGGGAACGAGGAAGTCGTATTTCGGCGCATTGCCGAGGCGGTTCTTGGAGAAGCGTTCGAAGCTTTTCATGAAGCCGGCCTCTTCCACGGTAGTGGCTGTCGCGAGGAACGCCTTCGGGATGTCCTTGGTCAAGATCGCACCGTGCGCGGGGCACAAGTGTGTGGGCGTGAGCTTGGCCAGCTTCCGCAGCGTCTCCGCGGTCGGCTTCAGCCCGACATCCGTCCAGTGGTCCCAGTCCGTGGTGAAGGGCGTCCACATTTTGCCGGCCGAGTGCATGGCGTCGCCCGAAAACAGTACCGTGGGGCCGTCCTTCTTCGCGGATTTGGCGAGGAACGCCGTGTGGTCGCGGGAGTGGCCGGGGGCGGCGATGACCGCGATGTTCCAGTCGCCCAGTGTTATTGCCTGGCCGTCCTCGAGCGCGCAATCGATTCCGGGAACGCCTTCGGGCAGCACGAAGTAAGCGGCCCGCGAGGTTCGCAGTGGGATCGAGTCTTGCCAGTGCTTGGCGACGCCTTCGGGGGTAAGCCATTCGGCGCCGGCCTTGGCGGCCCGCACCGGCACGCCGGCTTTGCGATAGTCGGCCGCGAACGCCGCCGTGTCGCGATGGTGGTGCGTCAACAGAACGGCACTGATGGAATCGACGCCGAGTTCCTTAACGGCGTCCGGCGGCGCCGTTGCGTCGATCAGGACGGCCTTCTTCCCGGAAACGACGGCATAACCGTAGGGGCTTTCGCGAGTGCGGAAGACGCCCTCGGCAACCGGTTCCCAGCTTTTCAACCGCGCGTCGTTGTTTTGCGAAATGGCCTGGGAAAGCCAGGCGATCGCGGCCACGAGTCCAACGCACAGTATGGAAAGGAGAATGCGAGCGCGCATGGGGGTGATCCTGGAAAGGACGCTAGCGGGGTATGTCGCGGCGGCCCGGAGGGCGGCTCGACGGAGGGTCGGGTGGGAACTCCACGCCGCGGTAGATGTCGGCCATCGGAATGCGGGCGGAAATCGTCGCCAGGGCGAACTGGCCCGTCGGATCGTCGAACGTCGTCAGAATCCAGGAATCGTCTTCGCCGCGAACGAACCGTTCGCAGAGCGGCTCGTCCTGGGCCACCAGGATGTATTCCTGCAGCGTGGCGATCTTCTGATAACGGCGAAACTTCCCGCGCCGATTGAAGTTCTCGGTGCTCGGCGAAAGCACTTCGATGATTACAGTCGGGTTAAGAAGCGTGTCTTGTTTGTCATCGAGGAAGATCGGCTCGCCGCAGACAATGAGGATATCGGGGTAGGTGAATGCTTTGGCGCGTGGGATATTCACGCGCATGTCGCTGGATAGCGTGCGGCAGCGGCCGCCCTTGAAGCGTCTGCCCAATTCGATCACCAGGTTATCCTTGACGCAATTGTGTGCGAACTTCGCCCCCGCCATGGCGAAGATTTCGCCGTCATAGTATTCGCTCCGGAACTCGGCGGCTCGCTCGAGTTCCAGGTACTCGGCTTCGCTGTAGAACTGCTTCTTGGGAACGGCGGTCATCGCGCGATCCTTTCGTGAGTTGTTCAATCCTTGGGCGGCACGAAATCGGCGATGTACAGTTGCGGCGGCACGCGGCCGTCGCGGCTCGACGTCCACATCACCTTCGAATAATCCGGCGAGAAGACCGGCAGCACGTCCTGGCCTGGAGCGAACGTAATTCGCGTCGTTTTGCCCGTCTCGAGGTTCATCCAGTAGAGATCGTAGTTCGGCCGCGCCATCGGGTTGGAATGATCCGCGGCCGTGTAAATGATGTGCTTGCCGTCCTTGTACCAGTACGGGGCCCAATAGACCCACTGGTCGTTGGCAGTCAGGGCTTTTTCGCCGGTGCCGTCGGCGTTGATCACATACAGTTGCAGGCGATCCTTCTCCTTGCGGTCGGAGCGGAAGATGACCTTGGTGCCATCCGGCGAGAAGAACGGCCCGCCGTTGTAGCAGTTGGGGGCGTGGGTAAGTTGCTTCGCGCCGGTGCCGTCGGCATTCATGATGTAAAGCTGCACGTTGTCGCGAGTGCCGCTGGAATAAACGATGCGCTTGCCGTCGGCGGAGTAGCTCCCCTCGGCGGTGTAGGTCTTGGCGTTCGGCGTCAGGCACTTGATGTCCGTGCCGTCCGGATTGGCCTCGTAGATTTTCATGTGCTGGTCGAAGGCCCACGAGTAGCGCCGCGGCGGCGTCCCTTTCTTGTGATCGTCGATGCGCTGCTGAATCTCCGCGGCCTGGTGCTTCTTGGCGTCCGGGTCTTCGTGGCTCGAAGCGAAGATAATGCGCTTGCCGTCCGGGCGGAAGAACGAGCAGGTGGTGCGGCCGATGCCGGGGCTGACGCGGCGGAACTTTCCGGTGGCGATCTCCTGGACGAAGATCTGGTAAAACGGGTTGCCGGTGTCCTTCTCCTCGGCCTGGAAGATGGCGTATTTGCCGTCTGGGGAGAAGTACCCTTCGCCGGCGCGAACGAAGCCGTGCGTGACCTGCGTGATGTTCTTCAAATGGGCGGCCTCGGCGGCTTTCCAGTCCGCGACCGGTTCCGCGCCGATCGACAATGCTAAAGGAAGTAGCAGGGTATGCATGCAGACCTCGTTCGATTCGGAGCCTCGGGTGGGATTAATATTGTAGCCGCGAGGCTCATGGATGGAGCCATTCCGCTCTGCCAAATGAGGCGAAATGTCAAGCTGTAGCGATTGATGCACGCTGCCAGAAGGCTTTTCTTCCTCGCTCCCGGCGCGTCCGGAATAAACGCACCGCCTGCCTTCCCGATATTCCACGCAGGCGGTTCCTGCCGGCAAGGCGTTCCGCACCGAATGCACTTGGTAATCTGGAGAATCCCGTGAATCCGTTGACCGCTTATGCCCGGCGGCTTGGGCAAGCTGCCCGCACTTTAACGATTACAACGACTGTGGCGGCGGGCGCCGCGGCGGCCCAAGATCCGGCGCCGCAACAGCCGCCGCTGCCGATCGTTCTCGAACAGCAGCAGCCGATTCCCGGTGCCGCCGTGCCGCTCGACCCCGCGGCGATACCGGGGCCCCCGGTGCTTGTCGATCCGGCGCCGGCCCCGAAGCCGAATCCGCCGCGCTGGCAAACCCCCGTCGCCCGCGGAGGATACTTTGCCGTGCAGCCCACCGGCCCCGGATACTACACCGCGCTCGATCAACTGCGCGGGAGTGAACTGGCCGCGCCCCCCAAGTACCCGTACCCGCGCATCGGTCCGATTTTCATTCCGAACTCCGAAGTGAACTGGTCGTACCTCAAGGACCCGAACAACACGCAGCACGATTACGCCGACTTCCTGAAGTGGATTCCGATCGCACCCGGCGTGACTTTCACGACCGGCGGCGAATTCCGCTATCGGTTCATGAACGAAGTGAATTCGATGGGCCGCACGTCCGGGGCGACGGATGCATACAACTTGTTCCGCCAGCGCATTTACGGCGACATCTGGATCCAGGACTGGTTGCGCTTCTACGGCGAAGGGAATTACAGCGACTACACGGCGCGGAGCATCGCGCCGCTGGCGACGGACGCCAATCGCGGCGACATCCTCGACTTGTTCGCCGAGGCGCGAGTCTGGCGGTTCGGTGAAAACGACAATCCCGTCTACCTCCGCGCCGGCCGCCAAGAACTCGTCTACGGTTCGCAGCGACTCATCAGCGCCCTCGACTGGCCGAACACGCGCCGCACCTTCGACGGCGTTAAAATGTACACCCGCACCGCAAAGTGGGACTTCGATCTGTTCGCCGTTCGCCCGGTAATCGCCCAGGCCTCCACGCTGGATGCGTCCGACGTCAACCAGCTCTTCAGCGGGGCGTGGTTCACCTATCGTAACGCCCCCGGCCAGAACGTCGATTTGTACTATTTGGACTTGAACAACTCCAACCTGAACGCCGCGATCGGCAACGGCGGCGTGCCCGGAGGATTCAACGTCAGCACCTTCGGCGGCCGTTACGTCGGCGCCGCCAACGGTTGGTTGTGGGACTTCGAACCGATGTTGCAGTTCGGGCATTACTCGAACCAGTCGATCATGGCCAAGGCGGTCGCGGCCGACGTCGGTTATCAGTGGAGCGATCTGGCCTGGAACCCGCAGTTCTGGATGGGCTGGGAATACGCCAGCGGCGACCCGAACCCGCAAGCGTCCGGCACGCGCCGCACCTTCAACCAGCTATTCCCCTTCGCCCACTATTACTTCGGCTTCGCGGACATCGTGGGCCGCCAGAACATCAACGACTACTTCACCCAGTTCGTCTTCTATCCGACCAAGTGGATCACCATGAACATGCAATACCACGTGTTCCGGCTCGATTCGGACAAGGATGCCCTTTATGGGCCGAGCGGCAATATCATTCGCCAGGATAAGACCGGCAAGGCCGGCGACAACGTCGGCAACGAACTCGACATCATGTCCAACCTTCACTTGACGAATCACTCGGACTTGCTGCTCGGCTATTCGTATCTGTTCGCGGGGAGCTACTTGAAGGCGACGGCCCCGGCCGGCCCGTCTCACGACGCCCTGAGCGCCAACCCGTCGCTGTTCTATGCCCAGTATTCGTACCGCTGGTGAAACGAGCTACCGCAACAACCGCCAGCATGAGAGCTTGTTGAGCTTCTTTCTGGTGGCACAGGCATTCTTGCCTGTGCAGGCGACTCGAGCACAGGCAAGAATGCCTGTGCCACCAAAGAAGGCTAGTTCTGGTGGCACAGGCATTCTTGCCTGTGCAGGTGGCTATAGCACAGGCAAGAATGCCTGTGCCACCAAAGCGACGCGATTCCCTCACCGCACGATGTCGAAGACGAGCTTTTCCTTGGCGGCGGCGGGCGGGTCGATTCCCAAAAGCGCCGCCACGGTCGGGGCCACGATCAGCGACGATTTCGGCTCCGAGCGCTTGCCGAGCGACGGCACGCCGGAGCCGATGGCCAGAATGGGAACGTGGCGATCGTAATCGTGCGGGCTGCCGTGGCTCGTTCCTTCCGGATAACCGGTGACGAGCACGCCGGGGCGGGGAATGCCGATGAGATCGCCGCACCGCTCCGGGCGATAAGCGAGCTTCACGCGGCCGAGAATCGCTTTCACGTCGCTTTCCTTGTTCGGTGCGACCGGCGGCAGCGTGCCGGTTTCGATCTGCTTGCGGGTGAAGGCCGTTTCCATGAACGGGCGGTTGCCGATCCACTGGGCGGCGAAGTCGGCGACCTTATCGACATCGAGACCGCGCTGCTTGATGGCAGCGTGATTCAAGTAAAGCCACGGCCACACTTCGCCGGAATCGCGGGCATCCAGCTGGAACCATTGCGTCGGGCCCATCGGGGCGATGCCGAACGCTTCGTTCAGAGCGGCGGCCAGCGGCGGCACGATCTCCGCGAGCGACTTCCGCGCAGTGGTAGCAAGCCGGTTCTGTTCCGGGATCGGGCAGACGCCGTGATCCGCGGTCACGACCATCGCGTAGCGGTCGCCGAGTTTGTCGTCGAGGAACTTCAGGAACTCGGCGATCGTCGCGTCGGAGCGCAGCGTGATGTCGAACATCTCCTGCGAGTCCGGCCCCCAGACATGCCCGATCAAATCGTTGGACGAAAAGCTGACGCAGAGCAGGTCGGTCGCCTCGCCGTTGCCGAGCTTCTCGGCGACGATCGCTTTCTTGACCAGATCGAAGAGAAGCTGGTTGCCGGCCGGGGAAATCTCGACGGACGCATAGTAAAGCTTCGGCTTGGCGTCGAACTGGGCCTTGGTGGGGAACGGATGCGGGAAGACGCGCTTCTGGCCGAAGTTGGTTTCGGCATCGGTGACGCCATACGATTCGCCGACGGCATCGTCGCGGCCGGCAATCTTCGAATAATCGAGGTCGTTGCGAAAGTGCGTCCACTCCTTGCCGATCCATTCCTTGGCAACGCCGGAGGAGTTGAACTCGGCCACCCACGGATGCACGGCATCGCGGTAGTAGGCGCCGGTATGGAACAGGCCGTCGCGGGTGTCGAAGCAGTACATGGCCGTCGGTTTCTTGCCGCCGAGCAGCACCGCCGTGCGATCCTTGAGGGAAAGACTGACGACGCGGCTCTTGGGGCTGGAGGCGAGCAGTTTGTCGCTGACGGTCTCGGCAAGGAGACGTTCCGGGGAGAAGCCGGCGTCCGCCCCGCGGCTCGCTTTTCCGGTCTTCGGAGGCGGCGGGATCAGTTCGAATGGCCGCGTCGGGTGAACGCAGTACATCATGGACGACGTCGGCCGGTCGAACCATTCGTTCTCGACGATGCCGTGAACGGAGGGCGGCGCCCCGGTGCTGATCGAGGCGTGGCCGGGCCCGGTGGAACTGCACGCGTAGGGCAAATAGGCGCTGCTGTACCAGACGCCGTTTTTCTTCATGCGCTCGAAGCCGTCCGGTCCGAATTGCTCGGCCCAACGGGCGAGGTAGTCGCCGCGCATCTGGTCGAAGACAACGAGCACCACCAGTCGGCCGGGCGGTTTCGATTCCGTGCCGTCCGGCTGAACGAGGTTCGGAATGTGATTCAGGGCGCGTTCGACGAGAAAATACGCCCCAATGATGAGGGCGGCACTTCCCAGGAACACGGCGCCGAGACGGAGCGAACGCGGCATGAGGTATCCATTCGGATTAGCCGCGAGGCGGAGTCCGCGGAGCGCGCTCGGCTCCGCGGACTCCGCCTCGCGGCTAATCGGTTATTTCCCGTCGTTCGGTTGCAACTCCCACTTTTCGCCGAAGAACCCGGCCCGGACGATCTTGCCCGGGTAGCGCGAATTCGGCGGCGTCGTGATGTCCACGATCGCGTAATCGGGCAACTTCGACACCTGGCGGGCGTTGTTCAGGTAATCGTACTCCCGAAACGTGAAGCCGCTGTTGAGCACAACGTATTTCTTCGGGTTCAGGGGGTTCGGGTAAATCAGCACGGGAACGTGGGTAGTGGCGTCGTAGGTCTTGTCGCCAATGGTCACGGCCTTGTCGGTCCACTTGATCGGCAGCTTGTCGGCGATCTTCGCCAGCACTTCGTTGCTCCCCGGATCGCCCCACAAGATGAGGTTCGAGTTCTTGATATCGTCGTCGGTGATCTCGATGTCTTTCTTCACCGGTGCGTCGCCGCGGAACTGTTTGCGCCAGTGATCCACGGCGTGCTTCATTTCTCCTTTAACCCAGTCGCCGGCATTACCGCTCGGCTTCACCATGATGAAAGAATCCATGAAGGCATCGTCGATCGGCCCTTGCAGGCCGTGCACTTTGGCGAATTCATTCGATTTCGAATCTGGAACAATCTTCCATTTACCGT
>DATNBQ010000547.1:0-6297 GCA_035571955.1 Urbifossiella sp.
TTGAACCTGCTGACGGCCATCGCGCGGAACAAGCTGGCCAACCAGGCCGCTCGGCTGCGGGCCAAGCGCCGCGACGTGCGCCGCGACGGCCCCGGCGAGGCCGTCGAAGCCCTGTTCGACCCGGCCTCCGATCCCAGCGAACAGGCGTCGGCGCGCGAGATTCTTGACAAGGTTCGCGAACGTTTGGCCCCGCCCGAACGCTACCTCGCCGATCAACGGTCGCTTGGCCGCGGCTGGCAGGAACTGGCCGCCGAGCTCGGCCGCACCGATGTCGCGCTCCGCAAACAACTGACTCGCGCCCTCAACAAAGTTCTGGTGGGCCTGGGAGTCGAGGACGACGGCGATGGTTAACGCACCCGGCGAACAACTGGATGCCATCCTTGATCGGCAGCGGCACGCCTGGTGCGAAGGGAATCGGCCGACCATCGAACAACTGCTCGCCGACTCCGATTTCCGCGACCACCCCGAACTGCAACTCGACCTGATTTACAACGAGATCGTCCTCCGCGAGGAATTGGGCGAGCAGCCGACGGAAGCGGAATACGCGGCTCGCTATCCGCGTTTGCAAAGCGCGCTCGAGCGTCAATTCGAAGTGCATCGCGCCGTCCTCGATCGCCGACTCACCGAGACGGCCCACTTGAATGGCCCGATCACGGTTCCGGCGTTCGAATCGCCGCTGGTTCAGCTCGAATTGCTCTTGCCCGACTACGAATTGCTGGAGCGAATCGGGCACGGCGGCATGGGCGTCGTCTACAAGGCGCGGCATCGCCGCTTGAATCGCTTCGCCGCCCTCAAGATGTTCCAGCCGGGGCGGATTCCCACCGAGCGGGAACTGCTTCGCTTTCAGGCCGAAGCGGAGGCGATCGCCCGCTTGCAGCATCGGAACATCGTCCAGATTTTCGACGTCGGCCAGGCGGGCGAGTTGCCGTTCCTGGCGCTCGAACTGGTGGACGGGGGAACGCTGGCGGATCGGTTGCGGCAACTGCCGTTCGCTCCGCGGGCCGCCGCCGAATTGATTCAGACCCTCGCCGAGGCGGTCCAACATGCCCACGAGCGGCACATCATCCATCGCGATTTGAAGCCGACCAACGTGCTGTTCGCGGATGACGGCACGCCGAAGTTGACGGACTTCGGCCTGGCGAAATTGCTGGAGGCGGAGGGCGATACGCCGCGCGACGCGACGCGGACGGGCGATCCGATCGGCACGCCGCGCTACATGGCTCCCGAGCAGGCCGCCGGCCAGGTCGATCTCATCGGCCCCGCCACGGACGTTTACGGGCTTGGGACACTCCTTTACGAAACATTGACCGCACAGGTTCCGTTCGTCTCCAGCAGCGTCGTGGAGACGCTGGAAAGGATTCGTTCGGAGGAACCGCTGTCGCCGCGGCGCTTGCAAGCAGGCATTCCGCGCGATCTGGAAACGATCTGCCTGCACTGCCTGCACAAGGAACCGCGGCGGCGCTATGCAAGCGCGAGAGCCCTGGCCGACGACTTGGGGCGGTTCCTGCGCGGCGAACCGATCGTGGCCCGGCGCGTGTCCACCGGCGAACGAATCAGGAAGTGGTGCCGACGCAAGCCGGCCCAGGCCGCCCTCATAGGCATCGCGACCATTGCGGTCTTCAGCGCCTGCGCCGCCGCCGGTTTCTGGCAATATCGCGAACGGGAGCGCGTCGCCGAGTTGCGCGTGGAAGTTGACGACCTCGTGCACCGCGGTCAAGAGGCTCTCGCCCAGGACGATATTGAAACGGCCCAGGAGCGATTCCGCGAGGCCTGGCGCGTGGTTCAGGGCGAGGACGCGCTGGCTGCGTATCGAACGGGGGTCGCGGGTTGGCTCGATCACAGTCTGCGGGCCGCGAACCGGCAGGCGTGGAAGCAACGGACGCCGCCGCGCGAGTACGACGAGCGCCGCGACGATGCGATTGCGATGAGCCTGTTGCTCGATGGTTCGGATGCCGCCGCGATCGCCGGGGCCCGGGAAGCGATTGCCGCGGCGCTCGCCTTCACGCTGCCGGACGATGCTGCATGGCGCGGCGAGCGCGAACTGTTGGCGCTGGTCGACGCCGCCATGCTCGAGCGCGCGGGGGAAGTCGGCGCGGCGCTGGCCCGCATGGACGAAGCGGGAGAGGGAACCTCGCGGGCGTTCCTTCGCAAGAAGGCGGAGTACTTATTCCGGATGGATCGGCGCGATGATGCGAAGAACGCACTGGCTCGCGCCGGAACGTTGCCGCCCGACGAGACGACCGAGCGATTCTTAGCCGGCATCGACAAATTGCGCGCCCGCGACTTCGCCGCCGCCGAACCGGAATTCGAGGCGGTTCTGGATGCAGCGCCCGAACATTTCCTGGCGCGCTATTGCGCGGCGCTTTCCGCGTATCACCAGAATCGGTTCGCCGAGGCGAAAGTCGGCTTCACGGCCTGCATCGCCCAGCGGCCGCGCTTCGCCGGAAGCTATCGCTATCGCGCCGAATGCCGCATGAAGCTCGGCGACGCCGACGGCGCCCATCGCGATCGCACCCGGGCGGCGGAACTTCGCGCCGCCGGCCGCTGAACCCTTCGCCCAGTCGTCTCGTAGGAACACAGATGTCGCCGAGGAAACTGAACGCGAAGTGGAACGTCGACCGGGGAGCGGCCTTCACGCTCATCGAGTTGCTGGTCGTCATTGCGATCATCGCCATTCTGATCGGGCTTCTATTGCCGGCGGTGCAGAAGGTGCGCACCGCCGCGATGCTGACCCAGTGCCGGAACAATTTGAAGAATATCGGCCTGGCATGCCACAACTATCACGACAGCCAGCGCTGCTATCCGCGGAACACGGTGCGGCCGCGCGGCTCCACGCCCGTCGGCAAAGAACCGCCCGGCAACCTCAGCAACTGGAACAGCGGCACCTACGAATCGTGGATCCGCGAGATTACCCCGTACATCGAGCAGCCGAACGCTCGCGTCCAGGATGCCATCAAGATTCTCGGTTGCCCCGCCGACCCGCGCGGCGTCGATTACAAGACGGCCGCTTACGGCTTCACCTGGTACGTCGGCCTTTACTCGAATCCCGCCACGATTAACAACGGCATCATCGTCGACGATTCGGATTTGAAGACGTCGTTCAAGATCGTCGCCACTTCGGTTACGGATGGCTCTTCGAACACGGTGATGCTGGGCGAACGGCCTCCGGCGGCGGACGGCCAATGGGGCTGGTGGGATTCCGCTTGCTGCATTCAGGACGGCATCTCGGCGATCCGCGGCGACAGCAAACTCTACAGCTCGGGCATCAATGGAAAGTGTGCCGACCCTGCTCCGTATCAACCCGGCAACTACCAGGATCGATGTGCGTTCAATGCGATCTGGGCCTTCCACCTCAACGGCGGGCACTTCTGCATGGGCGACGGCAGCGTTCGCCCCATCACATACAGCACGGGCAATCAACTGGTGGGCGGCATCACCTTATTGGAGGCACTGGCATCGCGGGCCGGCGGGGAAGTGGCCCCGCTGGAATAGCGACCGAAGCCCACCCGCGGGCGCGAGTGGGCTTTTCGCGATTCACCAACGGCGATGGTGATGGGGGCCGTAATAGCCGCGGCCGTAGTAACCGTAGGGGCGGCCAACGACGATTGGCGGTACGAATAAGGGCCGCGCGACGACTACGGGCGGAGGTACAAAGACGGGGCCGGCGTATGCGGGGGCGGCATAAATGGGTGGCGCGGTTGTGATGGTCCCGCCGATGGCGACGCCGCCGCGGCCGAATACCGTGCCGCCGATGGTAATTCCGGGGGCATAAGCCGGTTGTACGATCACCGGCTGCGCCGAAGCGGTTTGCGTGCCGAGCACCACGGCCGCCGCGGAGGCAAGGAGACCGAGCTTCATGATGGGTTCTCCCACGAGTTCGGGAACGCTCGTGAAACGGCGAGGAACGCTGAACTTGCGCCGCGGCCTCTCCGCGACTCATCCCCATGTAACAACATCGACCCATTCCCGCAAGCGGCGTTAGCGACGCCCCAAACGTCATCGAACCGGCTTCGCTCATGCGCCGATGATGGTGCCGATGCGGTGGCCGCCGATGGCCTTCTCGATCGCGTGCTCCTGCTTGTAGTTGAACACCAAGATCGGCAACTTGGCCCGGCGGCACATCTCGAACGCCCCGATATCCATCACCCGTAGGTCTTCCTTGATCACGCGGTCGAAGGTCAATTTGTCGTACTTGATGGCGTGCTCGTTGACTTCGGGGTCGGCGGAATAGACGCCGTCGACGCGAGTCGCCTTGAGAACGACCTGGGCTTCGAGTTCGGTGCCGCGAAGCGCCGCCGCGGTGTCGGTAGTCACGAACGGGTTGCCGGTGCCGCCGGCGAGGATGACGACGCGGCCCTTTTCCAGATGGCGAACCGCCCGGCGGCGAATGTACGGCTCGGCCACCGTCTCCATGCGGACGGCGCTTTGCAGCCGCGTTTGCACCTGCATGCTTTCGAGCGTGTCTTGCAGGGCGAGGCCGTTCATCACGGTGCCGAGCATGCCCATGTAATCGGCGGTGGCGGGGCGGATGGTTTCGCCGCCGGCAGTGAACTGGGCGCCGCGGAGGAGGTTGCCGCCGCCGACGACGATGGCGATCTGCACGCCGCGGGCGACGACGCGCTGGATTTGCTCGGCGATCGAACGGGTCTCATCGAGGTTGATGCCGAGCTTGCCGCCGCCGTAGCCGAACGCTTCGCCGCTCAACTTCAGCAGCACGCGGTTGTATTTCGGAGCGAAAGCATCGGTGTTCGTTTCGGGCATGGTGGAACCGTAGGATGCAATAAGTATCGCACTCCGGCGACTGACGTCGCCGGCTCGCCGACTATTTAAACTGGCGAGCCGGCGACGTCAGTCGCCGGAGTTTGGATTCGACAAACTCACGTGATTATAGGGACGGAGCGTTCTTCCCGCAGCCGCCGATCGTCGAGAACACAATGAAGATCACGATCATCTGGATGCCGAGCACCACGGTGCCGAGGATGCGGCGGAACAACGATTGATCCGCGTTCATGTAGCCGATGGAGCCGACCATGAGGAAGAGGAAGCCGAACATCATGCCGTACATTTCCACCCACCGCGACCGCTTGTTGCTGGTCCGTTCGTAACGGGCATCGTCGTCGGCGTCGCTGAGCCGCTTCTCGTAATCCTTGCGAATCTTCTCAGAATCCTCGGCGAAGCGCGTTCGCTCGTCGGTGGTGAGGTCCTCGGCGCGTTTGCCCTTGAGCAAGGCCTTGATCTTGGCGTCGCGTTCCTGCTCGACCTTTTCCTTGGCGGCCGAGACGCGTTCGACCGCCGCGTTGCCGATGATCGGCAAGAACAGGAAGACGATGACCAGGAAGGCGCCAAAGCCGAAGATGAGCGTCGAAACGCCGCCGATCCTGGCGAGCACTTCCGCCGGGTTGAGGGAACTGCGCGGGCGGCGATCGCGGTCTCGATCGCGTCTCTTGCGCGGCGGCTCCATGTCGAAATCGTCTTCGGGAATCGTGGCGGTTTGCGGCGGGTTCCGCGACGGCAGCACGGTGGCGCCGTCGTCCGGTTCCAGGCCATTGGGCCCGACGATCAGGGCGGCCTCGCACTTCTTGCACTTGATCCGCCGGCCGACGTCCTTGGCCGCCACGTTGTAGATCGCCCCGCAGGTGGGGCACATGTTGTTCATGGTTTCGCGCTCCCCATCGGGTCGCGGCTAATGACTGTCACGAAAGCAATGACGTCGAGCCAGCCAGCCCCACGCCTCTCCCCGTTGGGGAGAGGCCGGCATCTCGCGCTAGCGAGATGGCGGGTGAGGGGTCTTGTTAGGCAGATTCAACCCCTCACCCGGTTTGCTCGCTGCGCTCGCAAACCACCCTCTCCCCAGCGGGGAGAGGGTCAGAAAAGGCCGCTTTTCGATATCATTCGTTACCTGGCCATCCGTAATCGGCGTCAGGCCATGCCGTGGCCGGGATGGAGCACCCAGCCCTCCGGCGGCTCGACCCCCTCGGCATC
The DNA here is from genome assembly GCA_035571955.1 of Urbifossiella sp. Taxonomy (GTDB): domain Bacteria; phylum Planctomycetota; class Planctomycetia; order Gemmatales; family Gemmataceae; genus Urbifossiella. The sequence continues at coordinate 5,983 of DATNBQ010000547.1, forward strand.
ATATTCGGTCGCGGGGAACTCTGCCTCTTCGGCCATGCGAACAGCGACGCAGTGCCGGGCCACGATCAGGAAGCCGCCGTACCACAGCCAGGTGAACCGGAACAGATTATGCCCGAAATTCCCCATGAAGAGTAGCAAAAAGACGGCGACGCCAATTGATGCGGGCAATGTGTAGACGAGATCGTTGCTCTGTTCCGGGTACGCCTGGCGCGCCCTCTTCACATAGCGCATGTTCTTCCAGAAGCAGGCGAGAATGGCGAGGAACGCGAGGCCGCCGAGCGTGCCGGTCTCGCCGAGCAGCTGGCCGTACAGGTT
>DATNBQ010000548.1:0-15359 GCA_035571955.1 Urbifossiella sp.
CTTCTTTTTTCGCGATACCTGTGCCGATTTGACGTGACTTGCGGGTCATGCCGGTTACTCTGAATATGACCGGCGCACGAGTTGCATGAATTGCGCCGGCGAAGCACCCCCCTAAGCTTCCCTTTTATCATCCCTCGAGAAACATCGATGCGACCCCGTTTCCCCTCCAAATGGGCGGCCGCCGTCGCCGCCGGCTGCTTGAGCCGCGCCCCCGCCGCCGCCGACACCGTCAACCTCACCTTCGAACGCACTACCCATAGCCAGGCCGTTTCCGTCAACGTCAAGGGAACGTCGGTGACGGGCACGCCGGGGCCTTATTACTGGCAAGAATCGAACGCGCCGGCCGGGTCGCCCTTCCCAAATCCGACGACGACCTTCTGCGTCGAGTTGACCCAGCACATCTCGACCGGCAACACCTACACGTACACCGAAACGCCGCTGGCCTCGACGCCCGGCGTCAACGCAACCGAAGCGACCCTGATTTCCGAACTGTGGGGCGCCCACTTCAACACGGCCTGGGAGAGCAGCAGTTTCACGGGTTCGAGCGCCTCGACGGCCTTTCAACTCGCCCTGTGGGAACTGGTCTATGACAGCGGCAGCAATTTGAGCCTGACGAGCGGCAACATGAAAGTGACCTCGGCCGATTCGACTACCGTCGCACTGGCGCAAAGTTGGCTCAACGGCCTCTCGAGCCTGCCGAGCAACGAGTTCGCGACGAACTTCGCGGGCAGCCAGCTGGTGTGGTTGAGCAATTCGTACAAGCAGGATCAGTTGACGATGCTGCCGCTGCCGCCATCGCCTCCCCCGCCGCCTCCCGGTGGTTCGCCGCCCCCGCCGCCTCCACCCCCGCCGCCGAATGGCGTGCCGGGACCGTCCGGTGCCCTGCTCGGGTTGATCGGAGTCGGATCGTTCCTGACGCGGTCGCTCCGCCGCCGAACGGTGGGAGCGGTTAAACAGTGAGTGTTGGTTTTGGTGGCACAGGCATTCTTGCCTGTGCAGGGCTTAGGTAAGAGCACAGGCAAGAATGCCTGTGCCACCTTCTCACCAGCCCGCCAGCGGGTGTTTGCGGTTCTTTAGCGGAAGGTCCACCGGCCGCTCCTGCCGGTGCGATTCATAAACCGCCAGGATCATTTCCAGCGCCGCCCGACCGTCGGTAATGCTATCCAACGGCGCCCGGTCCTTCTCCATCGCGTCGATCAAATCGTTGGCGATGAAGATGTTCCCATTGTCGATCTCCTTGGCGGTGAGCGTCTCGGGTTTGCCGAGCCCGTTCGAAGTGATCTCTTGCCAGGCGGCCTTGCTCTTGCCGGTCATCCACGACGGATCGACGCAGAAGAAACTGGGGCCAAAGACGCCGAAGCCGAGCTGCAACAGTCCCTTGGTGCCGCGGACTTCGAGCCAGTAGCGGCTGCTGGCGCCAGCCTTGGCCACATGCGTGCCAAAGGAACCGATGGCGAGGCCGTCGAAGCCGTACTCCGCGTTAATCGTGTCGCCGACGATCGGCCCGATCTGTTCGCCGGCCGGGTGGACGTCGCCCGGGGCGGCCTTTTTGCCCTTACTCTGGATGCGGGCGAAGCACCAGCGGGCGTCGCCGGCGAGGTGGCGCATCAAGTCGAAGGAATGCGTGCCGAGCACCATGAGGTCTTCGCCGCCGCCGCGGCGATCTTCTTTCCCCCGGCCGCGCAGTTCCAGAATGTCTCCGAGGCGGCCCTCGCCGATCAGTTCCTTGGCGATCTTCACCCGCGGGCTGTAGCGCGTTTGATGGCCGAGGGCACACTTCACATGATGCTTGTCGCACGCCGCCACCATTTCGTCGGCTTGCTGCAAGTTCTGGGCGATCGGCTTCTCGAGGAACATGCTGGCGCCGGCCTCCGCGCAAGCGATCACCATGTCGCGATGGCAATCGGGCCAGCGGTCCGCGACGCTGACGATCTGCGGCTTCTCCTTGGCCAGCATGCTCCGGTAATCGGCATAAGCGGCGGGAGCGCCAAGGCGCTTGGCGGCCGCCGCTCGCCCCGTTTCGTTTTCGTCGGCAATCGCGACGATCTCGGCCCGGTCGCACTCCAGCCACACGGTATCGAGCCCGTGGCCGTAGTTCCCTTTGCCGGTCCGGCCGATCACGGCGACGCGATATTTGAATGCCATCGTTTGGAACTCGGAAAGGTGAATTCGCTCCGGTCGCTGACGCTCCCGGCTCGCCAGGTCGTTCCCAATTGTCCAGCGCCGGGGAGGTGTCAGCAAGAGGCTGGACCGGGTATTATCCAGGAAGGGAGGGCGAGCCATGCTGCGGCGCAATTACAGTTTGATCCTGATGGCGATTTGGTTGTTCATCGGGATTTGCCTGGTGTTCCCCGCGTGGATTCTGCCGGCGCGGGCGCAGCAGCATTTGCGGGCGCCCGGCGGGGCCGTGGAAGGCGTCGGACTGCTGGCATTTGTGTTCGCCGCGTACAACCTGGCCCGCTGGTGGGCGTTTCAACAAATCTCGTATCGCCGCGGCCGCGAGTCGCCGCGAGTCAATCCGCTGGCCAGGCAGCATCCGGAGCGGGAATCGAATTTCGAAGAACCGAACCCGGCCCTCGATTTCCTGAAACTGCCGGACGCGGACAAGCCGCACCCGCCGGAACCCTCGGCGAATGGCGAGCCGAAGGGGATCACTCCTTCTTGAGCGGCGGGAGCGGCATCCGCACGCGCGGATCGTCGCCGGGTGGTGAGTCGTCCCTCCACCGCCCGCCTTCGTCCTGGCCGTTCGGCCCGACGCTGTAGAGCAAATAACCCTTGTCGCTTGGCTTGTACTTGAGCGGCATGTTGTCGAAAAGGTCGAGTGGAATCTTGGCCGCGTATTTCGGTGCAAGATCGTCGAGTTTGGCCGGGTAGCGGTTGTTGTCGGCGCGATAAGCGGCCAGAGCGAACGCCAGTTGCAAGTTGACGTGAACTTGCTCGACGCGATCGTGGGCATCGTTCATCCTGCGAATGGCCGGCACCAGAAGCGTGATCAGGATATCGCTAATTCTCTTGACGACGACATCGCCGGGATTCTTGCCCAGGAGCATCCGCACCACGTCGGGGAAAGGGCCCTGGTTCTCCTTTTTCAGCTTGTCGAGGTCTTTCTCAATCAGGTCCATTCCCTGGAGGCGTTCGGCGCGGGTCGGCTGGCGGAGCGCCGCGACCATGCGGTCGTACAACTTGTCTGCATTCTTGAGGGCCGGCGTCCAGTCGAGCTTGGCGAACGCATTGATTTCCTCTTCCGTCGGCACGTCCTTATCAAGCCCCTCGAGCACTTTGATCCCGCCGTTGCGAATCATGTTGATCGAATCCTTGAACGTATAGCGTTCCATCAAATCGACTTTGTCGGCGATGCCCGGGAGCGGCGGCAGGTTCTGCAAGTCTTTGAGGCATTCCTGGATTTGCTTGGCGGAGAGTTTGGCGTTCTCGAGGTAGGCGAGTTCGGCGCCGCTGGCAATCGCCTCGGTGGCGTAGCCGACCAGTGCTTCGATGAGTGTGCCGCCGCGACCGGTGTGGCGGGCGAGTCGGTGGCAGGCAAGAAGATCCGCCCAGGCCTCCGGCTTTTTCCCTTCACCGAGCCGCAGCATGGCCCGGGCGCAAAAAGCGTTGGTGAGCTCCCGGCACTTCTGAACCGAAGGCAACAAGGCGCCGATCAACGCGCCTTGTCCCTTGTCGTTCTTCCGCGACACCAGCGGGTTGTAGTACTGAGGCCGCTTCGTCGCCTCCCGAGCAACGGCCAGCGGCTTCTCGTTCTTCGTCAACCAAAGCGCAATGTAGGGATAATCCTTGGCGGCCCACGGCCGGGCCGAGGCCCAGCCTTGCTGGTCGTAGACGCCGTTGAACTCGCTCGGATCGAGTTGCAGTTCGTTCTTCAGAAGTTCTCCCAGGGGGAGGAAGTAATCGCCCTTTTCAGGCGGTTGCGCGATGCCGAGCCTTCGGAAATACTCGGCCGGCATCTTCGTGCCTTCCGGATGGGGGCCGAAGCACTTCCAGAGCAAGGCGCAGGCGTTCTTGTCCGGCTCGATACCCTTGGCGAGCTTGTCGTTCAACTCAGCTTCGTAATCAACGGTCTTCGGCTTCGGCTTGTCATCCGCCAGTAGAGCCGCGGGAAGAATGAGTGCGGCAGCGACCACGGCGAAGCAGAAACGGAAGATCATCACCGGCTCCAAAGAAGGAATGCATCCGCGGAGGATCGCAAAGATTAAGACGCCGTCCCTCGGCAGCGATTTCATTATTCCACTGTGCGGCCTACGGGGAATATGCCCCTCGCCGCGGAAGATTTGATGGAACTTGGCGATCGCTCACGGGGCGGGGTAGCGCGGCCGCCGCCCGCCCAGCACTTCCATCACGTCGCGGACCACCCAACTCATATTCTCGATGGCCCGGTAGGTGCGGGCGGCCATGTGCGGCGTCAGCAGCACATTCTCGAAGCCGAGCAGCGGATAGTCTGGGCGGGGCGGTTCGGGAGCGAAGACATCGATAGCGGCCCCGGCGATTCGCTTTTCGCGGATCGCAGCCGCCAGAGCGTTGTCGTCGAGAACTTCGCCGCGGCAAGCATTAATCAGGATGGCCGTCGGCTTCATCAAGGCGAGCAGCGGCGCGCCGACGAGGTGCTCGTTGCCGGGCCGCATATCGACGTGCAGGGTGACGATGTCGGCCTCGCGAAAGAGCGTCGGCCTATCGACGCTGGTTGCCGGGAACTTCAATTGCGAGTGCACGTCGAGAATGTCGTTGTAGATCACCTTCATGCCGAAGCCGTTGGCAGCGATGTGCCCGACGCGGCGACCGATTCGCCCCATGCCCAAAATGCCGATCGTCAATGCATCCAGTTCGACGCCGCGCTGTGTGTCGCGGACGTGTTTGAACTCCTTGGGCTCGTAAACGCGATCGCGAAAGAAGGCCCACGGCCGCAAGAGTTGCAAGGCGTAACCGAAGACGAAATCGCCGACTGCGTGGGTGTTGGCGTCCGGGGTATAGACCACTTCGACGCCGCGTGCGCGGCAAGCCGGCACGTCGATGTTCTCCAGGCCCACGCCGCCGCGGCCGACTACCCGGAGCTTCAGGCACCGGGCCAAGAGTGCCGCATTCACCTTGGTGTAAGTGCGCACCACGAGGCCAACCATTTCTGACAAGGCGGCTGCAAACTCAGGAGAATCGGGCGCCGCCTCGACGACGCGTGCATGCTCCTTGAGCCAGGCCAGCGGGGCCGAGTCCGTGTCCTCGGTTACGACGACGAGCGGTAATTCAGGCATCCCGCCGTTATAGCAAGTCTCCCAATGCCCTCCCACGGCCCCGTGCGTGGGCTTAGATCCGCAAGAACACTTTCCGGCGATACATCCAGAACAAGATCAGCCACAGCAGCGTGAGCGTGATGGCGCCGTGCACCAGTTCCCGATATTCTTCGCCGAACACCAGGAACGCGTTCGAGCCGAGGTGGCGTGCCGAGAACTTGTGCAACTCCGGTTTGACGAACGAATCGGCCAGGCAGTAAGCCGCGATCGAGTTCATGCCGATCACCGTGAGCGGGAAGGCCCATCTTTTCCAGCCGATGGCGTCGCACACCGTGAAGAATGCAGCGAGCAACAAGAAGCACCAGCCGCCGCTGAAGAGTACCCAGCTCGGCGTCCAGATGCGCTTGACGACCGGCCCGAACCCCGACAACCCCCAGACGTAACCGAGCCCCAGGGAAAGCAACCCGGCGACGAGGAACCAGCGAATCTTGCCGAGGGTCGAGCGGTCGCTTTTCAATACGCCGCCGGCGATCAAGCCGAGGATCATCGTTGCCAGCGTGGGGATGAAGCTGAGCACCTGGTAGCCGCCGGAATTGAATTCGAACGGCTTCTCGCGCGGGAAGAGGTTCAAGAACCACACATCGAACTGGGCCGCGGCATTGGCGCACTTGTTCCAGTGGGCGGCGAACCCGCTTAGTTCATTCTGCTCCGCCCATCCCGGCTTCACATGCAGCGCTTCCCCCGACGGCCCCAGCGCGAAGAAGAGCCAGTAACCGATGACCAAAGTCGCCACGGCGATCCACTGTTCTCGCACCGGGCGGAAGCCGAGGATGAACAGGAAGCCATAACCGAGGCCGATTTGCGAGAGCGTGTCGGTGAAGCCGTAATCGGGCATCGGCGACCAGAGCGAGCGGAGGATGATGCCGAGCCAGACGAGCACGAAGGCCCGCCAAAAGGCGTGCAGTGTCATGACGAGTTTCGACTGGCCGCGGGTCATGCGAGATGCGATCGAATACGGCAAACTGACCCCGACGAGGAAGGAGAACGACGGCTGAATGAGGTGGAGTGAGCAGCCGGTCCACTCGACGTGCGATTGCTGGCCGGCGAGGAACGCCCAAAAGCCGTTGCCCGGTACGTTCCGCGACACAAGGGTGAACTTGAGGATCTCGGCCATCATCAGGAGCATGACGAAGCCGCGATAGGCATCGATGGAGGCAAGCCGCGGCGGCGGCGATCGATCCGGCAAACCCATGGGAGATCTCCAGTGGCGAGGAACGCATGATACCCGAGCACCGCCGTTATCTCCAGGCGCCGATTTCGGTTCAATTCTCCATGAAGATCATCCTCCCCGGCGGCAGCGGCCAGGTCGGGACCATCCTCGCGCGGCACTTCCACCGACAGGGCCATGATGTATTGGTACTGAGCCGCTCGCCGGCCGCAGCGCCGTGGCGAATGGCGCGCTGGGATGCGCGGGCGCTCGGCCCGTGGCAACAGGAATTCGACGGCGCCGATGTCGTCATCAATCTTGCCGGCAAGAGCGTGAATTGCCGCTATTCGAAGGCCAATCGGGAAGCGATCCTCGCTTCGCGGGTGGAGTCGACGCGGGTGGTCGGGGAAGCGATTGCCCGAGCATCGCGGCCGCCGCGCCTCTGGCTGCAAGCCTCCACCGCGACCATTTATTCCCATCGTTACGACGCACCGAACGATGACATCACCGGCGAAATCGGCGGAGCAGAACCGGATGCCCCAGACACCTGGCGGTTCAGCATCGCCGTGGCGAAAGCCTGGGAAGCCTCGCTCGATGTAGCCAGCGTGCCGGGAACGCGCAAGGTGGCGTTGCGTTCGGCCATGACCATGAGCCCCGACCGCGGCGGCGTCTTCGACGTACTGCTGGGCCTGGTGCGGCGCCGCTTGGGCGGCCGCGCCGGCGACGGCCGACAGTACGTCTCCTGGATTCACGACCGCGATTTCATTCGCGCCATCGAATGGCTCATCGAACGCGACGACCTCAGCGGCTCGGTCAACGTCTGTTCGCCGAATCCGCTGCCGAACGCCGAGTTCATGGCGGAATTGCGCCGTGCCTGGGGTGTCCGCTGGGGGTTGCCGGCCTCGCGATGGATGCTGGAACTCGGGGCATGGTTGCTGCGCACGGAGACGGAACTAGTCCTGAAGAGCCGCCGCGTGACACCGACGCGGTTGCTGGAAAGCGGTTTCCGCTTTGAGTTCGCAATGTGGCCGCAAGCCGCCGCCGATCTGTGCCGCCGCCGGCGAACCGCGGGACGCCGATAGCGTCGCCAGACCAATCGTGTACAATGATTCCCACGGGAGAATATCCATGAGTATCGACGCGATCGTCAAACAGATCGAAGCGTTGCCGGAACGACAGCGGGAGGAGCTTCTGGATCAACTCGATACTATTTACGGCGATCAGATTGATCCCGCCGCGCTCTCACCAGGGATGAAATTTCTCATCGAGGAACGCGATGCTCGCTACGAAGCGGATCCGACCAATGTTGTGACGTGGGACCAGTTGCTGGCATCGCTGAGGCGAGCGCAATGAGTCTCCCGTTCGCCCTGACTCAGGATGCAGCCGCGGATGTCCAGGACGCGCATGCCTGGTACGAGAAGCAACAAGTCGGCCGCGGCGATCAATTCATCGATGAGCTTCGCAACCGGATCGATGACGTCTGCAAGTCTCCGTTAACCTTCGGCCGGGTGTCGCGCGTCGTTCGCGCAGCCATGCTGCCCTACTCGAAATACATCATTTACTACCGCGTTGAAATCAACCGGCATCGTCATTACGGCCGTTCAGCACGCCCGCGCCAACCCGCGCCGATGGAAGCGCCAGCATTAAATCGGCAGGCCAAGATCGGAGCCCTCATGCGCGCCCTCGCCTTGTTCCTACTCCTTGCGTCTGCATCGCCGGTGTGGTCGCAGCCGAAACCGGACGAGCCCTTCTCGCGCAGCGAAACCATGCTCGCTATGCGCGACGGCGTGAAACTGCACACCATCGTCTTCGTTCCAAAAGATGCCGCCAAGCCGCTGCCGATCATTTTCCTGCGCACGCCTTACGGCATCGATGGCCGCGGCGAACGCGATTTCCGCGGTTATCTCAAGGCCCTCGCCGACGACGGCTACGCCTTCGCCTACCAAGACATTCGCGGCCGCTACAAGTCCGAAGGGAAATTCGTCATGACCCGGCCGGCCCGCGACAAGGCCGACCCCAGAGCCATCGACGAGGCCTCGGACACCAGCGACACCATCGATTGGCTTCTCAAGACTGTGCCGGGGAACAACGGCCGCGTCGGCATGCTCGGCATCAGCTACCCCGGCTGGCTCACCGCCTGCGCCGTCATCGACCCACACCCGGCCCTTAAAGCCGCCTCGCCGCAAGCCTCCCCCATCGACATGTTCCTCGGCGACGACTTCCATCACAACGGCGCCTTCCGCCTCTCCTACGGCTTCGAATACACCGCCATGATGGAGACGGACAAAACCAACTTTAGCTTCAAATTCGACCGCTTCGACACCTACGACTGGTACCTCAAACTCGGGGCCCTGTCGAACGTCAAGCGGAAGTATTTTCAGAACCGGTTGCCGACCTGGAACGATTTCGCGGCCCACCCGAATTATGACGCCTTTTGGAAGCGTCAATCGCTGGAACCGCGCCTCAATGCCGTGAAGGTGCCGACCTTGAACGTCGGCGGTTGGTACGACCAGGAAGACTTCCGCGGCCCCTTGAAGATGTATCAGTTGCTCGAAAAGCACGACGGCAACGGGCAGAACTTCCTGGTGGTCGGCCCGTGGAATCACGGCGGGTGGGCCGGCGGGCCCGGCAACCGCCTCGGCCGCATTTCCTTCGACAGCAACACCGGATCGTACTTCCGCGACAAGGTACAGGCCGCCTTCTTCGCCAAGTATCTCAAGGACAAGGGCGACGCACCGCCCGAGGCTCGCATTTTCCAGACCGGCTCGAATCAGTGGCAGAGCTACGATGCCTGGCCGCCCAAGAACGCGACGGTGCGCAAACTCCACTTCCACGCCAACGGCAAACTGGCGTTCGACCCGCCGGGCGAATCGGAATCCGCTTTCGACGAATACATCTCGGACCCGGCCAAGCCGGTGCCTTATCGGCCTCGCCCCGTACGGCCCACTTACCCCGGCCCGGAATGGCCCGAATGGATGGTGCAGGACCAGCGCTTCACGCAGGGCCGGCCGGACGTGCTGACATATCAGACCGAGACGCTCAAGGAAGACGTGACCGTCGCCGGCTCCATGAAGTTCAAGCTGTTCGCATCGACGAGCGGCACGGATTGCGACTGGATCGGCCGGCTGATCGACGTTTATCCCGAAGATGCGAAACCGGCGATGGGCGGTTATCAGCTGTTGATTGCCGGGGAGCCGGTGCGGGCGCGATTCCACAAGAGCATGGAGAAACCGGAAGCCGTGATGCCGGGGGCCGTCGAGGAGTATACCATCGACTTGAACTGGGGGCACCACCGCTTTCGCAAGGGGCACCGGATCATGGTGCAGGTTTCGAGCACGTGGTTCCCGGTGATCGATCGCAACCCGCAGAAGTTCGTGCCCAACATCTTCGAAGCGGAGGACGCAGACTTCCAGAAAGCGACGCAGAGAATCTACCGCACGGCGAAGCAACCGTCGCACGTCGAGATGCAAGTCCTGCCGTAGTGCATGCAGTGGCACAGGCATTCTTGCCTGTGCTCCTGCCTCTGCCATAAGTCAGGTTCGAAACACCAGCGCATCCGCGCTCGCGTCGTAGTCAACTTCCACAGTCGTGCCGTCGCGAACATCGCCCTTCAGCAGCAGCCGCGCGAGCGGCGTCTCGATTTCCTTCTGGATCGTTCGCTTCAGCGGCCGGGCCCCATACGACGGCTCGTAGCCGACCTCCACGACGTGCTTCTTCGCCGCGTCGGTCAGGTGAATCGCGATTTTGCGGTCGGCCAACCGCTCGCGGAGCCGGTTCAACTGAATCTCCACGATCTTCGTCAACTCCCCCTGCGTCAGGGCGTGGAAGACGATGATTTCGTCGATGCGATTGAGGAACTCCGGACGGAATCCCTTGCGGAGCTCGTCCATGACGGCATCTTTCATGCGGTCGTACACCTCGCCGATGTGGGTTCCCTTGTACTGCAGAATCCGCTGGCTGCCGACGTTGGACGTCATGATGACGATGGTGTTCTTGAAATCGACGGTGCGGCCCTGGCCGTCCGTGAGGCGGCCGTCGTCGAGCAGTTGCAAGAGCACGTTGAACACGTCGTGGTGGGCCTTTTCAATCTCGTCGAAGAGCACGACGCAATAGGGCCGGCGGCGGACCGCTTCAGTTAACTGGCCGCCCTCCTCGAAGCCGACGTAGCCCGGCGGCGCCCCGACCAGCCGCGACACCGTGTGCTTCTCCTGATACTCGCTCATGTCGATGCGGATCATCGCCTTTTCGTCGTCGAAAAGGAACTCAGCAAGCGCCCGGGCCAGTTCGGTTTTGCCGACGCCGGTGGGCCCGAGGAAGATGAAGCTGCCGATCGGCTTGTTGGGGTCGTTGAGGCCGGACCGCGCCCGCACCACAGCCTCCGCGACGGCCTGCACTGCTTCATCCTGGCCGATCACGCGCCGATGCAGTTCCTCGCCCAGGTGAAGCAGTTTCTCCTTCTCTCCCTCGAGCAGTTTGGAAACGGGGACGCCGGTCCAGCGGCTCACCACCGCGGCAATCTCCTCCTCGCTCACTTCTTCCTTCACGAGGCGGCTGTCCTTGTCGCGATCGGCGATGGCCTCGGCGTTTGCCAGCTTCTTCTCCAGTTCCGGCAAGGTGCCGTACTTGAGTTCGGCGGCGCGATTGAGATCGTACTGCCGTTCGGCCCGTTCGATGTCGGTCTTGGTCGCCTCGATCTGCTCGCGGATCGTCTGCAACTGATGCACGCTCTGCTTCTCGGCCTGCCAGCGGGCTTTCATCGCGTCGGCCTCGGCCTTGAAGTTCGCCAGTTCCTTCTCGAGCTTTTCGAGGCGGTCCTTGGACGCCTTGTCCGATTCCTTGCGGAGAGCCTCGCGTTCGATCTCCAGTTGCATGACGCGCCGCGAAACCTCGTCCAGTTCCGTCGGCATCGAGTCGATCTCGGTGCGGACCTTGGCGGCGGCCTCATCGACCAGGTCGATGGCCTTATCCGGAAGGAAGCGATCGGAGATGTAGCGATTGGAAAGGACGGCCGCGGAGACCAGGGCCGCGTCCTTGATGCGGACGCCGTGGTGCGCCTCGTAGCGTTCCTTCAAGCCGCGAAGAATCGAAATCGTGTCTTCGACCGTGGGTTGATCGACGAAGACGGGTTGGAAGCGGCGTTCCAGGGCCGCGTCCTTCTCGACGTGCTTGCGGTACTCGTCGAGTGTCGTCGCGCCGATGCAGTGGAGCTCGCCTCGGGCCAGCATCGGCTTGAGCAGGTTGCCGGCATCCATCGCCCCCTCGGCCTTGCCGGCGCCGACGATGGTGTGCATCTCGTCGATAAAGAGAATGATGCCGCCTTCGGAGGCGGTCACTTCTTGCAAAACGGCTTTGAGGCGTTCCTCGAATTCGCCGCGATACTTGGCCCCGGCGATGAGAGCGCCCATGTCCAGGGCGACGAGTTTCTTGTCCTTGAGGCCTTCGGGGATGTCGCCGCGAACGATGCGCTGGGCGAGCCCTTCGACGACGGCCGTTTTGCCGACGCCCGGTTCGCCGATCAGCACGGGATTGTTTTTGGTGCGCCGCGACAGCACCTGCACCACGCGGCGGATTTCCTCGTCGCGGCCAATGACCGGATCGAGTTTCCCCTTGGCGGCGAGTTGCGTGAGGTCGCGGCCGTACTTTTCGAGGGCCTGGTAGGTTTCCTCCGGATTTTGGGAGGTGACGCGCTGGCTGCCGCGCACCTCCTGCAAGGCCTTGAGCAGCCGATCGCGCGTGACGCCGAACTGCTTGAGCGTTTGCCCGGCCGGGCCGCTGTCATCGGCCACCGCAAGCAACAAGTGCTCGACCGAGGTGTATTCGTCCTTGAGCTTCTTGGCTTCCGTCTCGGCAGCGTCGATAAGTTTGATGAGCCGCTGCGTGAGCCGCGGTTCAACGTCGCCGGTGACGCGCGGCAACTTTTCCAGGTCGCGCTGCGCCTTCACGGTGATGGCGTCTACGGAGATGCCGGCCTTGGCCAGGATTGCTGCCGCCAGGCCCTTTTCCTGATCGAGCAGGGCGAGCAGCAAGTGTTCCGGCTCAATCTGTTGCTGATTCATCCGGGCGGCGAGTTTCTGCGACCCGGCCAGCGCCTGCTGGGCTTTCTCGGTGAATTGATTCAGGTCCATGACGGGTTCCTCCGCGATTCCAGGCTTAGAGGGAATGCCGTGCCGAAAGGGTTTATTTTATCGCGCGTTAGCTTCGCGCTCCCGTTCGGGGCGCGGCTCTAACGAAATCGGGTATACCAACGATTGTTGGGGTCCAAGAACGTCGGGCACAGCCCGACCTACAAATCCGCCGTGTAGGTCGGGCTGTGCCCGACACCCACCTTCTGCACGTCCAAGAATTGTTGGGAGCCCCGCGAAATCGTCTGGCCAACTCAGTTCCTCGCGCTGTATCCTACACTTCCTTAACTGAGACAAAGTCGCCCGCTTACCGTGCTGATGTCGGAGAAGATTCCGATGACCGCGACCGATCTCGCCCCGCGCCGTCTCGGGGGCGGCCGCATCCTGGTGGTCGAACGCGGCGAAGAATCGGCGGCGTGCCTCACCGCCATGCTCCGCCTCAACGGCTTCGATGCCCGCAGCGCTCAGACCGGCGCCGAAGCCTTGCAACTCCTCGACGAGCACGAACCGCTCGCCGTCATCATCGATCTCGATCTTCCCGACATGGATTTCTGCGACGCGATTCGGCGCATGCGATCGCGAACCAATCCGCCGGTATCGACCATCGTCGTGACGGCATACAACGACCCGGCGCGGCGGTTGGCGGCGCGGGATGCCGGCGCGGCCGCTTATCTCCTCAAACCCGCGCGACCCGCCGAACTCGTCAAATTGCTCCACGAAATCGACCCAATCCTGGACTGACTTGGATGCGGGGCGCGGGCCAGTCTACAATGAGGGAGGCCCGCATTCTCCCAAGGCCGTCCCATGCCGAACCGCTGGCTGACCGCCGTTCCCGTCTACAACGAGGCGAAGCACGTTCGCGGCGTGCTCGCACAAATTCGCCGCTATAGCTCCGACATTCTCGTCGTCAACGACGGCTCCACGGATGGCACGGCTCGCCTGTTGGATGCCGAGCCGGACATCGCGCGCATCGACCATGCCGTCAATCGCGGCTACGGGGCGGCCCTGATCTCGGCGTTTCGCTTCGCCCTCGATCGCGGCTTCGACGGGTTGGTCACCATGGATTGCGACGGCCAGCACGAGCCGTCGCGCATCCCCGTGCTGCTGGAAGCCATCCACGATTGCGACATCGTTTCGGGGAGCCGGTATTATCGCGACTTCCGCCAGGACACGCCGGCGCCGAACGATCGCCGCTCGATCAATGCCGCGATCAGCCGGGACATCAACGACCGCTTCGGCTGGAATCTCACCGATGCCTTCTGCGGGTTCAAGGCCTATCGCCGGTCCGCCCTGGAATCGCTCCGCATCACGGAATCCGGCTGGGGAATGCCGCTGCAACTGTGGGTGCAAGCGGGGCGGCAAGGGTTGCGGATCAAGGAGATCGGCGTGCCGCGGTTATACCTCGACCCGACGCGGGCGTTCGGCGGCGTGATGAACGATCCGGAGCAGAGGTTGGCGTATTATCGCGGAGTGCTGGCCGCGGCGGAACTGGACGAACTGCCGACGATTTGCCAGCCGGCCTTTATCCGAGCCGCGACCGCAAGGGAGCGGTCGTAAGAATGTCGCCCCCTCACGGTCGCGGCTCGGATTCCCGCCCGCTGCATGCGCCCGCGGCCAGCGGCGGCATCCTGGCGGTCCCTGGATTCGATGCCCTTCCCGCGCTCGTGGAAGCGAACCGCCGCCGCCTCAATTCGAGCGACGTTCGCATTGGCGGCATCCCCCTGCGGGAACTGCGGCAACGGGCGCGCAGCGAAGTCGGCGCGCCGAGCGATGGGCCGCTGCTACTGGCGGGGCATCAACCGGAACTGTCGCATCCCGGCGTCTGGGTCAAGAACTTCGCATTGAACGGCCTGGCCCGCAAACTGCGCGGCACTCCGCTCAACCTCATCGTCGATAACGACACGGTCAAAAGCACCTTCCTTCGCGTTCCGGCGTTCGCAAATGATCCTGCATCGGTGCATCTGGAACAGATTCGCTTCGATGCGATCGCGGGCGAAGTCCCTTATGAAGGCCGCGAAGTTGTCGATTCCGATTTGTTCCGTTCATTCCCGGAACGGGTCGGGGCCATCGCCGGCAACTGGGGCTTCGAGCCGCTGTTGCCGCAAGTCTGGCGTCAGGGGCAAAACATCGGCGAACTCTTCTCGGCAATGCGTCAAGAGTGCGAACGAGCGTGGGGCTGCGAAAGCCTCGAACTGCCCGTCAGTCGGTTGACGCGGACCGAGGCGTTCCGCATCTTCGCCGGCCACATCCTGGCGGACTTGCCGCGCTTCGGCGCTTCCTACAACGCGGCAATCCGCGACTATCGCCGCCGCAACCGCGTTCGCAGCGCCAACCACCCAGCACCGGAACTCGCGCCGGGCGAGGCTCCGTTCTGGATTCAAGGGAATGGCCGCCGCGAACGAGCGACGG
Source organism: Urbifossiella sp. (assembly GCA_035571955.1). Lineage (GTDB taxonomy): Bacteria > Planctomycetota > Planctomycetia > Gemmatales > Gemmataceae > Urbifossiella. Next base: position 14,973 of record DATNBQ010000548.1, read on the forward strand.
CCGATTCCGACGTTTGCCAACTCCGCCCGCGCGCCCTCACGCTCACGCTGTTCGCCCGTCTCTGCCTCGGCGACTTCTTCATCCACGGCATCGGCGGCGGCAAGTACGACGAAGTCACCGATGCCATCATCCGCGACTACTTCGGCATCGAACCGCCGGCGTATCAGGTGCTGACGGCGACGCTCCATCTGCCGCTGCCCGCCTTTCCCGGCACGGCCGACGATGTTCGCCGGTTGCGCGGCATTATCCGCGATTTGCACTGGAACCCGCAGCGGCACCTGAATGGGGCGGACCGCAGCGATGCCCGCGCGTTGCGGCAAGCGGCGGATCGCATCGATCTGGCGGCCGACGAGCCGCCGCGCTCGGATCGCCGCGGCCGGCGCGAAT